>NZ_JAAGNW010000135.1:0-4462 GCF_010645215.1 Burkholderia multivorans
AAAGCGATGCAGGGATGCCCATGGCATCCCATGCGCGGTCCGCGACGGCATCGGAACCGGAGACGCTGCTGCTGCATCCGGTGTGGGCGGCGGAGCGCGTGACCGCAGATGCCGGCGTATCCGCTTACAGCGAGCATCTGGTGCTACTGGTGGGTGGGCAGACCGATGCAGCTGCGTTGTCGTCGCAACTGAATGCGCGTTGCGAGGCGTTGCCCGGGGATTATGCGTCGCAGGCTGAATCACTGATGGCGCATGTTCAATCGTTGCTGCGTGCGAAGCATGCTGGACCGGTGCTGATCCAGGTGGTTGTGCCCGCGTTCGGCGCGGAACAGGTATCGGCGGGTTTGTCTGGATTGCTGAAGAGCGCGAGGCTCGAACAGCCGAAGCTGATCGGGCAATTGATCGAAGTGGAGCGCGAGGAAGATGCGGTTCAACTGGCGATCAAGCTGAAGGAAAACCGCGCGACGCCGGACGATGCGCAGATCCGTTACGCGGAAGGCGAACGGCAGGTGCTGCGTTGGCACGAGGTTGAGGAAACCCCGCCGGAACAGCCGTGGAAGGCGGACGGGGTGTATCTGATCACGGGCGGCCTCGGTGGTCTCGGCCGAATCTTCGCGAACGAAATCGCTGCTCGCGCGCCGGGCGCGACGCTGGTGCTGAGCGGCCGCAGCGCGCTCGGCGCATCCGGGCGCGAACAACTGCGCGAACTGGAAGCCCGAGGCGCGACAGTCGAATACCGCGAACTGGATGTATCGAACCGCGACGCGGTGCGGCAAGCCGTGCTGGAGATCCAGGAAACGCACGCGGGCCTGAACGGAATCGTGCACGCGGCGGGTGTGCTGCGTGATGGTCTGCTGATGCACAAGACCGCGTCTTCGCTGCACGAAGTGCTGAGCCCGAAGGTCGCGGGCCTGGTGAATCTGGACGAAGCGAGCCGCGACATCGGACTGGATTGTTTCATCTGCTTCTCGTCGCTGACGGCGGTGTGGGGCAACGCGGGCCAGACGGACTACGCGGCGGCGAACGGTTTCATGGATGCGTTCGCCACCTACCGCAACAGCCAGGTGGCGATGGGCCGCCGTCACGGCCGGACGCTCTCGCTGAACTGGCCGTTGTGGCGTGAAGGCGGAATGCAGGTGGATGCATCCGTGGAGCGCGCATTGGCCGACGCCACCGGCATGGTGCCGATGTCGAATGCACACGGTATCGACGCGCTGTACCGCGCGTGGCGCAGCGGCTTCGATCAGGTGATGACGGCGGCGGGCGACATCGCGCGGCTTCGGTCTGCGTGGTTGTCGAGCGGTAAGGCGAACGTGGAACCCGCCGCACCGCCGATCGCAACAGCCGCCCCGTCCGCACCGGTGGATCTCGACGAGGGAACCGGCCAATACCTGCGCAAGCTGTTCGCCGACACGCTGCATGTGCAGATCGCCAAGGTCGAGCTTGATCAGCCGCTGGAGGAGTACGGCATCGACTCCATTTCGGCGATGAAGCTGACCACGGAACTGGAAACCGTGTTCGGCGCCTTGTCGAAGACCTTGTTCTTCGAATATCAGACGCTGCAGGAACTGGCCGACTATTTCGTCGCGAATCATGCGAAGCAGCTGGCGTCCTTGCTGGGCGCGTCGGCTGCGCTCGTGCAGGCATCCGCGCCGGAAGTCGCCGCCGCACGCGAGGCCGCCGCCGCGCCGGCGTCCGTACGCACCGGTGTCGCGCGTACCCGTTCGCGCCGGCCGGCGCGAACGGCTGCGCCTGTCTCGCACGAAGCAATCGCGGTCATCGGGCTCGCGGGCCGTTATCCGCAAGCGGACGATCTGGCCGCGTTCTGGGAGAACCTGCGCAGCGGCGTCGACAGCATCACCGAAGTGCCGTCCGACCGCTGGGACCACAGCCTGTACTTCGATCCCGACAAGAACCGCGCCGGCACGACCTATTCGAAGTGGGGCGGTTTCATCGACGGCGTCGACGAATTCGATCCGCGTTTCTTCAACATGTCGCCGAGCGAGGCGGAGCGGATCGACCCGCAGGAGCGCCTGTTCCTGCAATGCGCCTACGCGGCGCTGGAAGACGCGGGCTACACCCGTGAAACGCTCGCGCAGTGCCGGGCGTCGGGGATGCCGGGCAATGTCGGCGTATACGTCGGCGTGATGTACGAGGAATACCAGCTGCACGCGGCGCAACAGCAGTTGCTCGGCGAGCCGATGACGGTGCTGTCGAGCCCGTCGTCGATCGCGAACCGGGTGTCGTATTTCCTGAACCTGCACGGTCCGAGCCTGGCGGTCGATACGATGTGCTCGTCGTCGATGACGGCGGTGCATCTGGCCTGCGAAGCGTTGAAGCGCGGCGACTGCGAAATCGCGATCGCGGGCGGCACGAACGTGTCGATCCATCCGAACAAGTATCTGATGCTGGCGGACGGCAAGTTCGCGTCGAGCAAGGGCCTGTGCGAAAGCTTCGGCCGGGGCGGCGACGGGTATGTTCCGAGCGAGGGCATCGGGGCCGTGATCCTGAAGCCGCTCGCGCAGGCGATCGCCGACGGCGACCACATCCAGGGCGTGATTCGCGCGACCAGCATCAACCACGGCGGCAAGACCAACGGCTACACCGTGCCGAATCCGCTCGCGCAGGCCAGCATCATCGCGCGCGCGGTCCAGGCGGCCGCGGTTCATCCGCGCACGATCAGCTACCTCGAAGCGCACGGCACGGGCACGTCACTCGGCGATCCGATCGAGATCACCGGCCTGGGCAAGGCGTTCGACGAGGCGGCGGATGCGCTGGGCGCGCGGTTGTCGGCGCGCCAGTACTGCGCGCTGGGGTCGGTGAAGTCGAACATCGGGCACGCGGAAAGCGCGGCGGGCATCGCGGGGTTGACGAAGGTGCTGCTGCAGATGCGTCATGGGCAGCTTGCACCGAGCCTGCATGCGCGGACGCTGAATCCGAACATCACGTTCGAGGAGACGCCGTTCGTCGTGCAGCAGGAGCTGGCGGAATGGTCGCGCCCGGTGCTGGATCTGGACGGCGAGCGTCGCGAGTATCCGCGGATTGCCGGCGTGTCGTCGTTCGGCGCGGGCGGTTCGAACGCGCATGTGATCGTCGAAGAGTATCGGGATTCCGGCACGGTCGAGCGCTATCGGCGGCCTGACGGCCAGCCCGCGCTGGTGGTGCTGTCGGCGCGAAACGGTGAGCGTTTGCGGGAGCGTGTGCGCCAGCTGGCGGACGCGCTGGAACGCGGCGAGATCACGGATATGAACCTTGCCGATGCGGCGTACACGCTGCAGGTGGGGCGCGAGGCGATGGACGAACGGCTGGCCGTGCTGGCGGGTTCCGCGCAGGAACTGACGGACAAGCTGCGCGCTGTGCTGGCGGGCGGCGAGGATGTCGGGCAGGTCTGTCGCGGGAACGCGAAGCAGCGCCGTGACGATCCGTCCGGGGCCGCGGCCGACGACGGTCCGGCGGCGAGCGTCGACGCGTGGCTGCGCGAGGGCCGGTACCTGACGCTGCTCGCGCAATGGGTCAAAGGCTTTGCGTTCGACTGGCGGCGTCTGTATGGCGCGCGCACGCCGTCGCGCATCAGCTTGCCGACCTATCCGTTCGCGCGCGAGCGCTACTGGCATCCCCGCTTCAAGGCGCAGGAGCAGGCCCAACGCGGCGCGCGGCTGCCGCAAGCGAGCGGCGGCCGTCCAGGCGCGTTCGATCGGGATTTCTTCGAGCAGCTGTTCAAGGCGGTGGACGACGACATGCTGAGCGTCGAACGCGCGCTGGCCGAAGCGAACAAGAAAAAAATGGCGTGAGACAAACACGATGAACTTTCTGCACTACGTACTCCAGGAAATCAAAAGCCGGCGGCTCACGCACACGCATGCGCTGGACCTGATGCGGCAATACCACGAAGGCGGCGCGGCGCGCGGCGCGCCCGAGCCGCTGCATCCGCTGCTGCAGCGGAACGTGTCGACGCTGGCGGAACAGCGTTTTTGCACCACGTTCGACGGCGACGAGCCGTGGCTGGCCGATCACGTCGTGCGCGGCACGAAGGTGCTGCCGGGCGCGGCGCATCTGGAAATGGCGTGTGAAGCCGTGAGGCGGGCGCTGGAGCTGCCGGTCGACGCCTGCCGCGTCACGCTCGAAGCGGTCGTGTTCGAGCGTCCGGTCGCGTTGACGGAGGGGCCGCTGACGGTCTGGATCGCGCTGACGGCCGA
Source organism: Burkholderia multivorans (assembly GCF_010645215.1). Classification (GTDB taxonomy): domain Bacteria; phylum Pseudomonadota; class Gammaproteobacteria; order Burkholderiales; family Burkholderiaceae; genus Burkholderia; species Burkholderia multivorans_A. Next base: position 4,197 of record NZ_JAAGNW010000135.1, read on the forward strand.
AGCCGGCGGCGCCGTTTCCTTCGAAATCCTGACCGAGGCGGGCGACGATGAAATCGTGCACAGCCGGGGACAGGCGCGGGTGGAAGCCGCCGCGACGCCGCTCGTCACGGAACCGCCGCCGCTGCTGGATGATGCGCGGGAGATCGCGGCCGCCGACTGCTACGCGGCGTTCTCGCGGATGGGGTTGCAATACGGCCCCGCGCATCGGGTACTGCACGCGCTGCGCGCCGGACGCGATGCGCACGGCCGGCGCACGGCCATCGCGG
>NZ_JAAGNW010000135.1:4472-16064 GCF_010645215.1 Burkholderia multivorans
GATCGTGCTGCCGGACGACATGAGCGCGGGCAGCGCGGCATTTCTGCTGCATCCGAGCCTGCTGGACGGCGCGTTGCAGGCGGGTATCGGTCTCGCGTCCGAGGCGGAGCGCGCGGGCGGCGAGCGCCTGCTGCTGCCGTGGACGATCGACTGCCTGCAGGTGTTCGCGCCGCTTCCGCCCGCGGCGACGGTGATCGTCCGCGAATCCGGCGACAGCAGCGACACGGTGCGGAAATTCGACCTGAGCATCGTGGATCCGGCGGGCGGGCTCGTCGCGCGACTCGACGGCTACGGCAGCCGGGTCGTGACGCAGCTGGACGCCGCGCGGCGGACCGTGCTGCTCGCGCCTGCATGGCAGCCGTCGGGCGATGCGCGGCTGGCGGCGGGATGGACGCATCACCTGGTTCTGCTGGCGGGGCTGCCGGCCGCGGATCTGGCCGCTCGCGTTCGCACCATGCTGCCGGATGCGGAGTGCGTCGAACTGCACAGTGCGGAAGTCTCGGCGGCGGGCCGCTACACCGATCTGGCCGGCCAGTTGCTGGCGCGGCTTCAGGCATTGCTGGCCGCGCACCCGGCCGGCCGCCTGCGGGTGCAGCTGGCGGTGCCGGAGGATGAGGAAGCGGACGGCCTGCTGCAGGGTCTGGGCGGTCTGCTGAAAAGCGCGCACCTCGAGCATCCGCGTCTGGAAGCGCAGCAACTGCGGCTCGATGCCGCGCGCAGCATGGACGAACTGGCGGACGGGATCCGCCGGCAGGCCGAGCGCGCGGAGACGGATCTGCGCGAACGCGGCGGCGTGTGGCAGCGCGCCGGATTCGAAGTGGTGGACGCGGTGGCCGCGCGCCCGTGCTGGGCGGCGGGCGACGTGGTGCTGATCACGGGCGGCGTGGGCGGCCTGGGCCGGCTGTGCGCGGTCGCGCTGGCCGAACAGGGCTGCAGGGTGGTGCTGGCGGGCCGCTCCGCGCCGGACGACGCGCAGCATGCATGGTTGCGCGCGCACGCGGATGCGCTCGAATACCAGCAGGTCGACGTGACCGACGCCGCTGCGACCGCGCGGCTGGCGGCGGCGATCGTCGCGCGCCACGGCAGGCTCGACGGCGTGTTCCATGCGGCGGGCGTGCTGCGCGACGGCGCGCTGCAGACGAAAACGCCCGAGGACCTGCGCGCCGTGCTGGCGGCGAAGGTCGACGGTCTGATCAATCTGGACGAAGCCACGCGCGATGCGGCGCTGAAGTACTTCGTGCTGTTCTCGTCGATCGCGGCGCTGCTCGGCAATGCCGGACAGGCGGATTACGCGGCGGCGAACGGCTTCATGGACGCCTACGCGTACCGGCGCAACCGGCTCGTCGCACAGGGGCGGCGTCGCGGCCGGACGATCGCGGTGAACTGGCCGCTGTGGGCGGACGGCGGGATGCGCATGTCCGCCGGGGCGCTCGAACAGCTGCGCACGCGCGCGGGCGTGACGCCGCTGCCCGACGCGGCAGGGCTGGCGGCGCTGGAGCAGGCGCTGACCCTGGCAGTGCCGCAGCTTGCGGTTATGCATGGCGACGCCGGGCGGATCCGGCGCGCGCTGCTGGCCGCGCCGCAGGAAGTCGCGGCGCAGGCAGCCCTTGACGCGACGCCGGATCCGGCCGATGTCTCCGATGCGGCCGAGTTGCGCGGCCAGATCCAGGCGGCGCTGACCGCGCGGGTTGCCGAGCAGCTGAAATTCAAGCTGGACGATCTCGACGGCGACACGTCGCTCGACGAATTCGGCTTCGATTCGATTTCGCTGACGACGTTCGCCAACACGCTGAACCAGTGCTACGGCCTCGAACTGACGCCGACCGTGCTGTTCGAGCACTCGACGCTGGGGCGGCTGGCCGAGCATCTGGCGAGCGCGCAGCGCTCGGCGATGCTGCGCCATTTCAGCGTGGCGGGCCCGGTGCGAACGCGCGGCGAGGAAGCGGCCGCGTCGCCCGCACCGCCGCCCGAACCGTCGATCGCGACGCGACGGCGGCGGCGCGGCCGGATCGCGGGGCCGGTTTCACCGGCAGGAGCGCGCACGGCGGCCGAACCCGTGGCGATCGTCGGCGTGAGCGGATGCTTTCCGCAGGCGGCCGACCTCGACGCATTCTGGGCGAATCTGGAAGCGGGGCGCGACTGCATCGGCGAGATGCCCGCGCAACGCTGGGGCGCCGACGCGCTGGCGGGCGGCTCGACGGCGGGCGCGCCCCTGACCCGGCGAGTCGGTGCGATCGACGGCCTGGACGAATTCGATCCGCAGTTCTTCGGCATCTCGCCGCGCGAAGCGGAAACGATGGATCCGCAGCAACGTCTGCTGATGACGCACGTATGGGCGGCGATCGAGGACGCCGGTTATGCGGCGCAGAGCCTGTCCGGCAGCCAGACCGCGCTGATCATCGGCACCAGCGCGAGCGGCTATTCCGCGCTGCTGCGGCAGGCGGGAGAAGCGATCGAGGGCTACTCGTCGACGGGCGCGGTGGCGTCGGTCGGCCCGAACCGGATGAGCTTCCTGCTGAACCTGCACGGTCCGAGCGAACCGGTGGAAACCGCCTGTTCCAGCTCGCTGGTGGCGATTCACCGGGCGGTGGAGCTGCTGCAGTCCGGGCAATGTACGCTGGCGGTCGCGGGCGGCGTCAACACGCTGATTTCGTCGGAGATCCACGTCAGCTTCGGCAAGGCCGGGATGCTGAGCCCGGACGGCCGCTGCAAGACCTTCTCGGATCAGGCGAACGGCTATGTGCGCGGCGAAGGCGTCGGCATGCTGGTGCTCAAGCCGCTGTCGGCCGCCGAGCGCGACGGCGACCGGATCTACGCGCTCGTGCGCGCCACCGCCGAGAACCATGGCGGCAAGGCCAACTCGCTGACCGCGCCGAATCCCCGCGCGCAGGCCGACCTGATCAAGCACGCGATCCGGCAGGCCGGCGTGGATCCCGCGACGATCGGCTATATCGAGGCGCACGGCACGGGCACGCCGCTGGGCGATCCGGTCGAGGTGCAGGGGCTGAAGACCGCGTTCCAGGAGCTGGCGGGCGAACGCGGCGAGACGCTGCCGGAAGGCCGCTGCGGGATCGGTTCGGTGAAGACCAACATCGGCCACCTGGAACTGGCGGCCGGCGTGGCGGGCGTGATCAAGGTGCTGCTGCAGATGCGGCACCGGACACTCGCGCCGAGCCTGCATTGCGACACGCTCAATCCGTATGTCGAACTCGACGGCAGCCCGTTCTACGTCGTGCGGGAGAAACGGGAGTGGCTGCCGGTTCACGACGCGGCGGGCCGGCCCTTGCCGCGGCGCGCGGGGGTGTCGTCGTTCGGCTTCGGCGGCGTGAACGCGCATGTCGTGCTGGAAGAGTACGTAGCCGGCAAGGCGCCGCGCGCGACGCCGGCCGCGGGGCCGGTGCTGATCGTACTGTCGGCGCGCAACGAGGAACGCTTGCGCGATCGCGCGCGGCAGCTGCTGGACGCGCTCGAGCGGCAGGGACTGGGGCAGGCCGATCTGACGGACATCGCGTTCACGCTGCAGGCAGGCCGCGACGCGATGGAGGCGCGCGTTGCGTGCGTGGTCGGCACGATGGACGAGTTGCGGCACAAGCTCACGCGCTATCTGGCCGGCGAGGCCGCGGTCGAGAACCTGTACCGGGGCGAAGCGAAGCGGCAGAAGGAGCTGGTCGCGGTGTTCGCCGCCGACGAGGAGCTGCAGGAGGCGATCGGCAAGTGGATCCGGCGCGGCAAGCTCGGCAAGCTGGCCGAACTGTGGGTGAAAGGCGTGACGCTCGACTGGGCGCAGCTGTATGGCGCGACGAAGCCGCACCGGATCGGCCTGCCGACCTATCCGTTCGCGCGCGAGCGTTACTGGGTGCCGCAGGACGGCGGACGCGCCGGTGCCGCGACGGCGGGGGCGGCGGCCTTGCATCCGCTGCTGCAGCGCAATTCGTCGACGCTGTCGGAACAGCGGTTCAGCACGACGTTCACGGGGCGGGAGTTTTTCCTGGCGGAGCACATCGTGCGCGGCGTCAAGGTGCTGCCGGGCGTGGCGCAACTGGAGATGGCGCGGGCGGCGGCGTGCATGGCGCTGGAACTGGACGAGCGCGCGCCGCTGGGGATCTGTCTGGAACAGGTGCTGTTCTCGCGGCCGATCGCGGTGGGGGACGCGCCGGAACACTTCCATGTCGGGCTCGTGCCGGAGGACGATGGACGGATCCTGTATCGCATCTACCAGAAGACGGAGACCGGCGAGGCGGCGATACACAGCCAGGGCGGCATCGCGTTCGCGGGGCCGGTCGAGGCGCGGCACGATCCGGGCGCGTTGCGCGCCGCGTGCGGGATGCGGGCGGCGACGGCGGATGAGTGCTATGCGGCATTCGCGGCCAAGGGGCTGATGCTGGGGGCGAGCTTCCGCGCGATCCGCGAGATTCATCTTGGCGATCAGCAGGCGCTGGCCCGTCTGGAGCTGCCGGATGCGCTCGCCGATCAGGCCGGGCGCTTCGCGCTGCATCCCAGCATGATGGATGGGGCGCTGCAGGCGTCGATCGGCTTGCTGATCGCGGCGGGTGAAGTCGATACGCGGCTGGGCCTGCCGTTCGCGCTGGAGCGGCTGGAGATTCTGGGGCCGACGACTGCGCGGATGTGGTCGTATGTGCGCTTCAGCGCGGGCAGCCAGGCCGGCGACCGGGTGCAGAAGCTGGATTTCGATCTGTGCGATGACGACGGGCGGGTGTGCGTGCGGTTTGTCGGGTTGTCGGTGCGGACGCTGGATGTGGGGGGCGAGGCGTCGACGCCGCGGACGTTGTTGCTGGAGCCGGTTTGGGCGGCGGCGGCGGTGACGGGTGACCCGGTTGAGGTGGCGGGTCATGTTGTCTTGGTCGGTGATCCGGACGTGGATGCCGAGGCGTTGTCGACGCAACTGGGCGTGCGTTGCGAACGCCTGCCGGATGACTACACGGCGCAAGCCGAGTGTGTGTTGACGCAGTTGCAGACGCTGTTCGCTGAAAAGCGGAACGAGCGCGTGCTGCTTCAGGTGGTGGTGCCGGGGTCGGGGCATGTGTCGTCGGGGCTCGCGGGCATGCTTAGAAGCGCGCGGCTGGAGAACGCGAAGTTCGTCGGTCAGTTGATCGAGGTTGCACCGGGCGAGGCGGCGGATGTATTGGCCTCGCGACTGCGTGAGAACGCCCGCAGCGCGAACGATGCACAGATTCGCTATGCGGACGGCGAGCGCCAGGTTCTGGGCTGGCGCGAGGTCATCGCCGAGGAATCTGTTGTGCCGTGGAAGGACGGCGGTGTTTACCTGATCACCGGCGGCCTCGGCGGGCTGGGCCGGATCTTCGCGAAGGAGATCGCGACGCGTGCGCGAAGCGCCACGCTGGTGCTGACCGGTCGGCGCGAATGGAGCGCGCTGTCGGATGAATCGAATCGTTCGCAGGTTCGCGAGCTGGAAGCACTGGGCGCGACGGTGGTGTATCACGCGCTGGACGTCTCGGATGGCGACGCGGTAAGGCAGCTGGTTTTGCAGATTCAGGAAGAACATCAGGCGCTGAACGGCATCGTGCACAGCGCGGGCGTGATTCGCGACGGCCTGCTGACCGGCAAGAAGCCGGAGGTGCTGCGGGAGGTGCTGTCGGCGAAGGTAACGGGGCTGATGAATCTGGACGAAGCGAGCCGCGATATTCCGCTCGACTTGCTGATCTGCTTCTCGTCGATCTCGGCGGTGAAAGGCAACGCGGGCCAAAGCGATTACGCGGCGGCGAACGGTTTCATGGATCGCTACGCAGGCTATCGCAACGGCTTGATGAAGTCGGGCGATCGCCACGGACGGACGCTATCGGTGAACTGGCCGCTGTGGCGCGAAGGCGGGATGAAGATTGACGCGGCGATGGAAGCGTCGCTTGAGCGTGCAACAGGACTGATCGCGCTGCGCACGGAAAGCGGAATCGACGCGTTGTACCGCGCATGGGGCGCCGGGCTGGATCAGGTGGCGGTGCTCGAAGGCGATCCGGTTCGCGCCCGGCGTCTGCTGGCGGATGCACCCGCGCAGGCCGAAGCGGTTTCCGCGCCTGCCGTCATAGCCGCCCAGCCTGCCGCGGAAGGCGTCGAACTGCTCGACAAGATTCGACGCATGTTGACCCAGACAGCGAGCAAGCTCTCGAAGATCAAGGCCGGCGAGATCCATCACGACGCCGAGTTGACCCGCTACGGTTTTGATTCGCTGCTGCTGACCGATTTTGTCAATCAGCTCAATCAGGCGCTTCGACTGAGCCTCGATCCGACCATCTTCTTTGCGCATCCGACGCTGAACAGCCTGGCGCGCCATCTGCGCGACGAGCATGCGGCTCAACTGGTCGGCGTGCTCGGCGTGGGGGTCCCTGCCGCGCCGGTCGTTGCGTCCGCACCCGTCGCGGCGCCGGTTGCCGTACCTGTGCCGTCGGCCGCCGGCGCGGAACGCGCGCCGCAGCTGCTGGACAAGGTGACGCGCCTGCTGGGACAGGCCGCGGCCCGGCAACTGAAGCTGAAGGCGACGGAAATCAATGGCGATGCCGAACTGAGCACGTATGGGTTCGATTCCCTGCAACTGGCGGAATTCGTCAACCGGCTGAATCAGGATTACGGGCTGGCGCTCGCGCCGACCGTGTTCTTCGAATACCCGACCCTGAACCGCTTCGCGCGCCACCTGACCGACACGCACCATGCGACGCTGGCGGCGCGCCTCGACGTGAGCGCGCGTCAGGAACCGGCGGCGCGGCCGGTCGCGCACGCGGACCGTATCCCGGCAAAGCCGGGCATCGCCATCCGTTCGCGCTTCGGCGTGAATGCCGTGGCGGCGGCTGCGGCGCAGCCGGCGGACGATCCGGTCGTGATCGTCGGCATGAGCGGCTGTTTCCCGATGGCCGGCGATCTCGACCAGTTCTGGACCAATCTGCGCGAAGGCCGCGACTGCATGTCGGAGATTCCGCCGGATCGCTGGGATTGGCGCGCGACGTGGGGCGATCCGACGAAGGAAGTCAACAAGACCAATATCAAGTGGGGCGGCTTCATCGACGGCGTCGCGCATTTCGATCCGCTGTTCTTCGGCATTTCGCCGAAGGAGGCGGAGGTGATGGATCCGCAGCAGCGTCTGCTGATGACGCATGTGTGGAACTGCATCGAGGAGGCCGGGCATGCGCCCGCGAGCCTTGCCGGCAGCCGCACGGCGATCCTGGCGGGCACGGGAACGACGGGCTATCTCGACGTGGTGTCGCGCGCGCAGGTGCCGATCGAGGGCTATACGATCACGGGCGGCGTGCAGTCGGTCGGGCCGAACCGGATGAGCTATTTCCTGGATCTGCGCGGCCCCAGCGAACCGATCGAAACGGCCTGTTCCAGCGCGCTGGTGGCGCTTCATCGCGGCGTGCAGTCGATCCAGAGCGGCGAGTCCGACATGGCGATCGTCGGCGGCGTGAACACGATCGTCAGTCCCAATCCGCATATCAGCTTCAGCAAGGCCGGCATGTTGAGCGTGGACGGCCGCTGCAAGACCTTCTCCGATCAGGCGAACGGCTACGCGCGCGGCGAGGGTGTCGGCATGCTGCTGCTCAAGCGGCTGTCGGCGGCGGAGCGCGACGGGGATCACATCTACGCGATCGTGCGCGGGACGTCGGAGAACCACGGCGGGCGCGCGAATTCGCTGACCGCGCCGAATCCGAACGCGCAGGCGGAACTGATCAAGACCGCGTTCCGCCAGTCGGGAATCGATCCTCGCACGGTGGGGTACATGGAGGCGCACGGCACGGGTACGCCGCTGGGGGATCCGGTCGAGGTCAACGGGCTGAAGATGGCGTTCCGCGATCTGTACGCGGCGACGGGCGCGGCGCAGGTGCGCGAGGTGCACTGCGGGATCGGTTCGGTGAAGACGAACATCGGCCATCTGGAAATGGCGGCCGGGGTGGCGGGGGTGATCAAGGTGCTGATGCAGATGCGGCACCGGACGCTCGCGCCGAGCCTGCACTGCGAGACGGTGAATCCGTACAGCGACCTGAAGGGGAGCCCGTTCGAGATCGTGCGGGAAGCGCGCGAATGGGTCGCGCCGCGCGATGCGGATGGCCGCGAGCTGCCGAGACGGGCGGGGGTGTCGTCGTTCGGGTTCGGCGGCGTGAATGCGCACGTGGTGCTGGAGGAGTATCGGCCGAAGGTAGCGCGGGCGTCGTGGGGCGTGGATGCGGATCGTCCTGCGCTGGTGGTGCTGTCGGCGCGGAATCCGGAGCGGCTGCGCGAACGGGTCGAGCAATTGCGCGCGGCGATCGACGCGGGCCAGGTGACGGCGGAGAACCTCGGGGACGCGGCGTATACGTTGCAGGTAGGCCGGGAGGCGATGGACGCGCGGCTGGCGATGTCGGTGACGTCGCTGGAGGAGCTGACGGCGAAGCTGGATGCGGTGCTGGCGGACGAGGCCGGGGCGGACGAGGTGTATCGCGGAGAAGTCCGCCGCCACAAGCAGGAGCTGGCGCTGTTCGCCTCGGATGACGACGCCGCGCGGATGGTGGAAGCGTGGCTGGAGAAGGGCAAGTACGACCGGCTGCTGGAACTGTGGGTGAAGGGGCTGCAGGTCGACTGGTTGCGGATGTATGGGGATGTGCGTCCGCAACGACTCCGGCTGCCGACCTACCCGTTTGCACGGGACCGCTACTGGGTGCCGGAGATCGGCGGGAAGCCGATGACGGGGCAGACGCCGACGGCCGCCGATGTGCTGCATCCGCTGGTTCACCGGAACACGTCGAATCTGGCGGAACAGCGGTTTACTTCGGTGTTGAGCGGACAGGAACCGTGGCTGACGGATCACGTCGTGCAAGGCCGGAAGGTGCTGCCGGGCGTCGCGCATCTGGAGATGGCGCGTGCGGCGCTGGGCGAGGCCTTGTCGATGGATGGCGGTGCCGGCGTGAACGGCGTGCAGTTGCGGAACGTGGTGTTCTCGCGACCGATGCTGGTCGGCGCTGCGGGACTGGAGGTCCATGTCGGCGTGCATCCGGAGGCGGATGGCGGGCTGGCGTATACGTTACACGGCGTCGACGCCGAAAGCGGCGAGCGCGTCGTGTACAGCCAGGGCGCGGCGGTACTGGAGGCAGTTGCCGATGCGCGCATCGATCTGGCTGCCGTACGGGCTGCGTGTCATGCGGGAACCGTCGCGGCGGCGGACCTCTATGCGACGTTCGGCGAGAAAGGCCTGTCGCTGGGGCCTCAGCTGCGCGCGGTGCAGGCCTTGTCGCTCGGCAACGGACAGGTGCTGGCGCAACTGGTCATGCCGGCCGCTGCGCTGGCGGATCAGGCGCGCTACCAGCTGCATCCCAGCATGATGGACGGGACGCTGCAGGCGTCGATCGGCTTGCTGATCGCGGCGGGTGAAGTCGATACGCTGCTCGGCTTGCCGTTCGCGCTGGATCGGCTGGAGATTCTACGGCCGACGACCGCGCGGATGTGGGCGCATGTGCGTTTCAGCGCGGGCAGCCAGGCCGGCGACCGGGTGCGCAAGATCGATTTCGATCTGTGCGATGACGACGGGCAGGTGTGCGTGCGGTTTGTCGGTTTGTCGGTGCGGACGCTGGATGTGGGAAGCGAGGCGTCGACGCCTCGGACGTTGTTGCTGGAGCCGGTTTGGGCGGCGGCGGTGGTGACGGGCGACCCGGTTGAGGCGGCGGGTCATGTTGTCTTGGTCGGTGATCCGGACGTGGATGCCGAGGCGTTGTCGACGCAACTGGGCGTGCGTTGCGAACGCCTGCCGGATGACTACACGGCGCAAGCCGAGTTCGTGTTGACGCAGTTGCAGACGCTGTTCGCTGAAAAGCGGAACGAGCGCGTGCTGCTGCAGGTGGTGGTGCCGGGTTCGGGGCACGTGTCGTCGGGGCTCGCGGGCATGCTCGGAAGCGCGCGGCTGGAGAACGCGAAATTCGTCGGTCAGTTGATCGAGGTTGCACCGGGCGAGACGGCGGATGTATTGGCCTCGCGACTGCGTGAGAACGCCCGCGGCGCGAACGATGCACAGATTCGCTATGCGGACGGCGAGCGCCAGGTTCTGGGCTGGCGCGAGGTCATCGCCGAGGAATCTGTTGTGCCGTGGAAGGACGGCGGTGTTTACCTGATCACCGGCGGCCTCGGCGGGCTGGGCCGGATCTTCGCGAAGGAGATCGCGACGCGTGCGCGAAGCGCCACGCTGGTGCTGACCGGTCGGCGCGAATGGAGCGCGCTGTCGGATGAATCGAACCGTTCGCAGGTGCGCGAGCTGGAAGCACTGGGCGCGACGGTGGTGTATCACGCGCTGGACGTCTCGGATGGCGACGCGGTAAGGCAGCTGGTTTTGCAGATTCAGGAAGAACATCAGGCGCTGAACGGCATCGTGCACAGCGCGGGCGTGATTCGCGACGGCCTGTTGACCGGCAAGAAGCCGGAGGTACTGCGCGAGGTGCTGTCGGCGAAGGTAACGGGGCTGATGAATCTGGACGAAGCGAGTCGCGATATTCCGCTCGACTTGCTGATCTGTTTCTCGTCGATCTCGGCGGTGAAGGGCAACGCGGGCCAAAGCGATTACGCGGCGGCGAACGGTTTCATGGATCGCTACGCAGGCTATCGCAACGGCTTGATGAAGTCGGGCGATCGCCACGGACGGACGCTATCGGTGAACTGGCCGCTATGGCGCGAAGGCGGGATGAAGATTGATGCGGCGACGGAAGCGTCGCTTGAGCGTGCAACAGGACTGATCGCGCTGCGCACGGAAAGCGGAATCGACGCGCTATACCGCGCATGGGGCGCCGGACTGAATCAGGTGGCCGTGCTCGAAGGCGAAGCCGCCCGCATCAAACGCTTTCTGACGAATGAGCGCACGTCGGCCGACGCGCGTACCGGTGTTCCGCAAGCCGTTGTATCGCAACCGGCATCGACCGCGCGCCGGGCAACGCCGCGCGTCGCAGCCGCGTCGCCGGCCGTCGCAAGCGGTCCTGCCGGATTGAATGCGCACATCACGTCGCTGCTGGCCGGCGTGATAGCGGAGCAAGCGAAGCTCAAGCCCGACGCGATCAAGGGCGATGTCGAGCTGAACCAATACGGTTTCGATTCGATCATGCTGACGGATCTGGGCAACCGGCTCAATCAAACGTTCGAGCTGGATCTGCCGCCGACGGTGTTTTTCGAATACCCGACGCTGGATGAACTCGCGACGCATCTGGGCAACCGGCATGCGGAGAAATTCGGCGCGCTGCCGGCGGCGGATGAATCCGTCGAAGCCGTTCCGGCCGTTGCGGCGGCTCCGGCATCCGAACCGGTTGCATCCGCACGCATGCCGTTCACCACACGGCTGGCGACGCCGGCTCGCTTTCCGGTCCCGCCGATCGCGTCCGCCGCGCTGCCGGCTGAAAACCCCGCGACTCCCGAACCGATCGCGATCATCAGTCTCGCCGGCCGCTTCCCGCAGGCCGACGATCTCGACGCGTTGTGGGCCAACCTGCGCGACGGCCGCGACTGCGTGACCGAAATCCCGGCCGATCGCTGGGACATGACAGGCTGGTACGACTCGCGCCCCGGGCAACTGGGCAAGAGCGCCAGCCGTTGGGGCGGCTTCATCGACGGCGTCGACGG
>NZ_JAAGNW010000135.1:16074-19060 GCF_010645215.1 Burkholderia multivorans
TGAAGCGCAGGCGATGGATCCGCAGGCACGCCTGTTCCTGCAAACCACCTGGGCCCTGCTGGAACGCGCGGGCTACACCCGCGACACGCTGCGGCAGCGGCATCAGGGGCGGGTGGGCGTGTATGTCGGCGCGACGTCGCTGCCGGGGTACCCGGCCGACGACGGCGAGAAGGAAATCGCGGGATTGTCGTCCGCGAGCGCGATCGCCAACCGGGTCTCGTACTGCTTCAACTTCGAGGGGCCGAGCGTGGCGGTCGACACGATGTGCTCGTCGGCAATGATGGCGCTGCATCTCGCGTGCCACGAGATTCAGCGCGGCGCGTGCGAACTCGCGGTGGCGGGCGGCGTGTGCCTGCTGCTTTCGCCGCAGAAGTACGTGGGCATGAGTCAGGCGCGCTTGCTGGGCACCCGGCCCGATGGCCGCAGCTTTACCGATAGCGATGGCTATCAGCCCGCCGAGACGGTGGGAGCGGTGTTGCTGAAACCGCTCGGCCGGGCGCTGGCGGATGGCGATCCGATCCTCGCGATCGTCAAGGGCTCGGCGGTCGCGCACGGCGGCCGTTCGAACGGCTATGCCGCGCCGAATCCGAAGCTGCAGGCCAGGGTGATGGCGGAAAGCCTGCACAAGGCGGGCGTGGAGCCGCAGGACATTGGCTGGGTGGAGGCGGGGGCGACGGGTATCGCGCTGGGCGATGCGATCGAAGTGAAAGCGCTGGCGAGCGTGTTTTACGCGCTGCCGTCGGATGGACGCAAGGTTCCGGTCGGCACGGTCAAGTCGAACCTCGGGCATGCCGAACACGGATCGGGCATCGCGCAGCTGGCGAAGGTGGTGCAGCAGATGCGGCATGGCGAGCTGGCGCCGTTGGTGGGTTTGGGCGAACCGAACCGGCAGATCCGGTTCGATGAAACGCCGTTCGTGCTGCAACGGGAGCGGGCTGCCTGGAGGCCGATGACGGATGCGGAAGGCGTGCCGCAACCGAGGCGCGCGCTGATCAATTCGTTCGCGGCGGGCGGGACTTACGTCAGCGTGGTCGTTGAAGAGCATGTGCGGCAGCGGGAGCCGGTGCGCGAAGCGGCGTCGTCCGGGCCGTTCCTGTTCGTGTGGTCGGCGCGGACGGGCGAGCGGCTGCGGGTGGTGGTGGAGCGTGCGCTGCAGCGACTGGAGCGTGAAGAAGGCGTGGATCTTGGAGACCTGGCCTACACGCTGCAGATCGGCCGCGAAGCGATGGATCGGCGGTTGGCGGTGGTGGCGTCGACGCGGGACATTCTGTGCGCGAACTTGCGCGCGTGGCTCGACGATGCGGAGCCGGCGGGCGGCACGGTTTGCCATGGTCCGGACGAGACGGCGGCGGAATCGCTGCAGGTGCTGTTCGGCGGTCAGGCGGGCGAATCGCTGTCGGCGGCGATGGTGAGCGAAGGCAATCTGGAAGGGCTGGCGTTGTACTGGGCGCAGGGCGGGAACGTGGCCTGGGAGCGGCTGCATGGCGAGGACGGCAGACGCCGGATCGAATGGGAGACCTATCCGTTCGCGCCGACGGTTTATCCGATTCACTACGGTGCGCCGGCAGCGGGTGACACTCGACCGGCTGATGCGCAGCCGACGTACTCCGCGCCCGTCATGACCGGGAACGGGATCGAAGACGTGGTCGCGCAAGCGGTGGCGGCGGCACTGGGTATTCCGCTGGACGAACTGCCGCGCCGCAAGTCCCTGCAGACGCTGGGGTACAACTCGATCGCGGCGATGGAGCTGAAGTACCGGCTCGAGACCGCGCTGCAAAGCCCGATCGGGCTGGAGCTGATCGCGGATGCCGGCCGTTCGGTGATCGATCTGGCCAGGCAGCTCGACGATGTTGTGCAACGGGAATCGCAAGCCGGCGGCGCGGCGCGCGAACCGGTGTTGCCGGTTTGGTCTCCCGACCCGGCCGCCCGCTATGAACCGTTTCCACTGACCGACATGCAGGAAGCCTTCCTGCTCGGGCGGCAGGCAAGGATCGGCGGCGACCGGATTGGCGCGCACATCTATGCGGAAATCGACGTTGCCGGCGTGCTCGACATTTTCCAGCTGAACCGCGCGTGGAACCGGCTGGTGGCGCACCATGACATGCTGCGCACGGTGTTTATCGATCGCAGCCGGCAGCGGGTCTTGCCCAGCGTTCGCGACTATCGTTTCAAGGTGGTCGATCTGCGTCGGCTTGCCGATGCGGAACGCCGGTTCAAGGCGGACGTGTTGCGGGAAACGATGGAACACCGGGTGTTCGCGGGCGACGAATGGCCGCTGTTCGATATTCGCGTGGCGATTCTGGATGAAGGCCGGTACCGGATTCACTTCAGTATCGACGAGCTGATTGTCGACGGCTTGTCGGTCGATACGTTGATGCGCCAGTGGGACCGTTTGTACGCGGAACCCGAACGGGAACTCCAGCCTTCGACACTGACGTTCCGCGATTACGTGCTGGCGATGAAGGCGTATGAAGGATCCACGCGTTATCAGCGGGATGTGTCGTACTGGCTGGAACATCTGACGGATCTGCCGGGAGGACCGTCGTTGCCGCGCGCGGCGGTGCTGCCGGAAGGCGAGGCGGCGTTGAAACGGACCCGGCTGACCTATCGCCTGCCCGCCGACGGTTGGCATGCGTTGCAGGCGAAGGCGAGCGCATTGGGCGTGTCGCCGACGGCATTGACGTTGAGTGTGTTTGCGGAAGTGTTGCGGGCATGGAGCGAGAGTCCGTCGTTCACGCTGGTGCTGACGTACTTCAATCGTCCGCCGCTGCATCCGCAGGTGCGTGAGCTGGTGGGGCCGGCGATTTCGTCGCTGCTGTTCGTGGTGGATGCTGCGGAAGAAGACGATTTCGACGCGACGGTGCGCGCGCATCACGGACAGCTGTGGAACGCGCTGGAGCACAGCAGCGTGAGCGGCATCCAGGCGCTGCGGCAATTGCGGCGTAAAGCGGGCCGGGCAGTACCGGCGACCTTGCCGGTGGTGTTC
>NZ_JAAGNW010000136.1:0-1721 GCF_010645215.1 Burkholderia multivorans
TCTTCGATGTCGATGGGCGTGACTGATTCGGAAAGCCGACCACGATGCTCAAATTCCCCAATCCAAGCCGTAGTTACGATGCCTCCCGGCATTGCGTGTGTTTCTGGGGGTATGACAATTCACGCGAAATCAGCTTCATGGTGGACGGCAGCGTACTCAGAAATCTGCGGCCCGGCATGGGATCCGACGAACGCTCGGTGCTCGTTGTTTTTGACGAATTTCGCGAAACGGTTCTCGAAATCGCACAGAAGCAGTATGTCCAGGGGCCGCAGAATCGATATTTGATTTCATGAGCGACAGGCCCGTCGCAGGAACTTGTCCAGGCGGATCAGTTCAGGCATGGATCCAGAATGTAGCCGCGCGCCAATAGGAGCGAGATGAACGCGTGCGCGTTGGTCGTGCAGACGAGCGGCATATCCAATGCATAGGCGCGGCATGGCGCGGGAGCCAGCCAGGCAAGCGGCGAGCGCATTGAGTGATCCTGCTTTTCGCGCTCAGCCCGCGCCTAACGGACGCGTGTTCGGCCCGGTTCGGCGGGCACGCCATGGTGCGAGACGCTTCTTGGCAGCCTTCGGACGATATTTGCGATCAGATCGGTTACGCCTCGTGCCACGGGCGTGTCGGGCATGCCCCGGGCTTTCGTGTCCGCATCTGATCGAAAGCGACGGCATCCGGCCCAATCCCCGGGATAACCCCGATAAACATCCTTTATCGCAGTGAAAAATTCCGCATCTTATTGAAGCGGATTTGGCTGGCTATAGTGGCCCGCTTCACGCATCCGCTGCCGGATGCCCGAGCACCCCACGGAGCCCGCCATGAGCGATACACGTTTCACCGAGATCGACGATCTTGCCCCGGCCGCCGCCGGCCTGCGCGAGATTCGCCACCACATCCACCGCCACCCCGAACTCGCCTACGAGGAAGTCGCCACGGCGGCGCTCGTCGCCGAGCGGCTCGAAACGTGGGGCTGGCAGGTCACGCGCGGCGTCGGCCGGACGGGCGTGGTCGGCACGCTGAAGGTGGGCGACGGCGCGCGCAGCATCGGCATTCGCGCCGACATGGACGCGCTGCCGATCATCGAGGCGACCGGCCTGCCGTATGCGAGCGCCACCCACGGCAAGATGCACGCATGCGGCCACGACGGCCACACGACGATGCTGCTCGGCGCCGCGCAGCAGCTTGCGCGAACCCGCCGCTTCTCCGGCACCGTGCATCTCTACTTCCAGCCCGCCGAAGAGCACGGCGTCGACAGCGGCGCGAAAAAGATGATCGACGACGGCCTGTTCTCGCGCTTCCCGTGCGACGCCGTGTTCGGCATGCACAACCACCCGGGCGCGGAGCCGGGCGTGTTCCTGATGCGTCGCGGCGCGTTCATGTCGGCCGGCGACAAGGCGATCAGCGAAATCGAAGGGGTGGGCGGCCATGCGGCGCGACCGCAGCTCACGGTCGATCCGGTGGTCGTCGCGGCGAGCATCGTGATGGCGTTGCAGACCATCGTCGCGCGCAATGTCGATCCGACCCAGCCGGCCGTGGTGACGGTCGGCTCGATCCACGCGGGCACCGCGAACAACGTGATCCCGAATCGCGCGCGCCTCGAACTGAGCGTGCGCTCGTTCAGCCCCGAGGTGCGCGCGCTGCTCAAGCGCCGCATCGTCGAGCTGGCGGAGACGCAGGCCGCGAGCTACGGCGCGCGGGCGGAGGTCCAGTACATCGAGGGTTAT
>NZ_JAAGNW010000136.1:1731-6248 GCF_010645215.1 Burkholderia multivorans
GTGAACAGCGATGCGGAAACCGATTTCGCCGCGCAGGTCGCGAAGGAACTGGTCGGCGCGGACAAGGTGGTCGAGCAGGCCGACCTGCTGATGGGCAGCGAGGATTTCGCATTCATGCTGCAGCAGCGGCCCGGTTCGTTCGTACGGCTCGGCAACGGCGTGGGCGAGGACGGCTGCATGGTGCACAACCCGCATTACGACTTCAACGATCACAACCTGCCGATCGGCGCGGCGTTCTGGACCCGGCTCGTCGAGCGCTATCTCGGCCGTTGATGCGGCGCGCGAGGGCGCGGCAGCAGCAAGACGAAACGACAGAACGATAAAACCACGCGGCGACGCCACGCCCGGACGACAGCGGCGGCCCGATCGCCCAGGAGACACACACGATGCAACACGATCCCATGACGCTCGCCGCGGAAGCCGGCGCCCTGCCGCCGGCGCGCGCGGTCACGCGCCGGCGCGGCGCGGTGGCTGCCGCCGTGATCGGCAACTGGCTGGAGTTCTTCGACTTCACCGTCTATGGCTTCTTCGCCGTGCTGATCGGCAAGCTGTATTTTCCCTCGGGCGATGCGACGACGTCGCTGCTGCTGTCGGTCGCGACGTTCGCGGCCGGCTTCTTCACGCGGCCGCTCGGCAGCGTGATGCTGGGCGTCTACGCGGACCGCAAGGGCCGCAAGGCGGCGCTGAACCTGACCATCATGCTGATGGCGCTCGGCACCGGCATGATCGCGCTCGCGCCGACTTACGCGCAGATCGGGGTGTTCGCGCCGGTGATCATCGTCAGTGCGCGCTTGATCCAGGGTTTCTCGCAGGGCGGTGAATTCGGCGCGGCGACCTCGACGCTGCTCGAACAGGGCGGCGTGTCGCGGCGCGGCTTCCGCGCGAGCTGGCAACTGGCGACGCAGGGCGGCGCGGCCTTGATGGGATCGGGCTTCGCCGCGCTGCTGTCGAACGCGCTCGCGAAGGACGCGCTCGAAAGCTGGGGCTGGCGGATTCCGTTCCTGGTCGGCGTGCTGATCGCGCCGGTCGGCATGTATCTGCGCCGGCGGCTCGCCGACGATGCCCCGGGCGAGCATCACGGCGTCGACGACGGCGTGCTGCGCGAGCTGTTCACGCGCCACGTGCGCACCGTGGTGCTGCTGACGCTGACGGTGATGGGCGGCACGGTGTCGACCTACATCCTGACCTTCTACATGCCGACCTACGCGATCCATACGCTGGGCCTGCCGCTGAAGCTGTCGATGTTCGTCGGCGTGGCGTCGGGCTGCGTGATGCTGGTCACGTGCCCGCTGTTCGGCTGGCTGTCGGACCGGATCGGCAGCCGGCGGCTGCCGATCTTCGTCGGGCGCGGCGTGCTGGTCGCGCTGCTGTTTCCCGCGTTCATGCTGATGAACCACTACCCGTCGCTGTTCGTCGTGATGCCGCTGACCGCGCTGATGCTGCTGTTCTATTCGATCGGCTCGGCATCGGAATTCGCGCTGATGTGCGAGTCGTTCCCGCGTCGCGTGCGCGCGACCGGCATCTCGATCGCCTATGCATTGAGCGTGACGTTGTTCGGCGGCACCGCGCAACTGGTCGCGACCTGGCTCGTGCGCACCACGGGCAGCAAGCTCGCGCCCGCGGGCTATGTCGCCGCATGCGTGCTGGTGTCGCTGGCGGCGGTCGGCATGCTGCGCGAGACGGCGGGCGAGGCGCTCGACTGAAGCGGCGGCGCGCCGCGCGCGTTCAGTCGCCGCGCTGTGTGGGCCGGGTCGCGCCGCAGGCGCGCAGGATCATCCTCACGACTTCCTCCGTGGTCGCCTCGAACGCCTTGTCGGCCAGCGCGCGCTTGCCGGCCAGCGCCTGGATCTGCGCCTCGAAGTCCGCGTAGTGCTGGGTCGTCGCCCAGATCATGAACAGCAGCGTCTTCGGATCGACCGGCTCGAGCAGGCCGCGCGCGATCCAGTGCTCGATCAGCGCGATGCGGCTTTCCATCCACGGCTTCACGCGCGCGCGCAGAATGTCCTGCATGTGGGTCGCGCCGCTGATGATCTCGTTGGCCCAGACCTTCGAGCCGAGCGGCCGCCGGCGCGACAGCGCCATCTTCGCGCGCACGTAGCCGCCGAGCGCCGTCACCGGATCGTCGCCGGCGTCGAAAGTGTCGGCGGCCTGGTGCCAGTCCTCGAAGAGATCGTCGAGCACGCGCCAGTAGAGCGCGAGCTTGGTCGGGAAGTAGTAGTGGAGGTTGGCTTTCGGCAGGCCTGCGCGTTCCGCGATCAGCGCGGTGCTCGCGCCTTCGAAGCCGCGTTCGGCGAACACGGCTTCCGCGCAGGCGAGCAGGTGCGCCTCGTTGAGCTCGCGGATGTGCGCCTTGCGGCGGCGCGCGGCGGCCGGCGCGGTCGCTGCCGCGGCGGGCGGGCGGGGGGACATCGTCGGATCGTCGTCTTGCATGAGGCTCGCGGAAAGAGTGGGATCGAGGCCGGTACCGGTGTGGGTATTGTAGACGGCGCGTAGGCGACGGCGCGTAGGCGACGGCGCGTAAGCGACGTTGCGTAGGCGACGGGGCTGGGCCGCGTGCGCGTTCGAGATGGCGAACGGGCGGGGCGATGATTCGTTCACGCGGAACAGCGCGGGTCTGGATAGAATCGCCGTCTTTATTTCTATTTTCATCCCGACGCGAGGCCCCGCATGCTGACGATTCGACCCATGAACCACGAGGATTTCCCGGCGCTCTGGCCGATCTACCGATCGGTGGTGGAGTCGCGGGAAACCTATGCGTACGACCCCACGCTGACGCAGGAAGCGGCGTGCGCGCGCTGGATCGACACGCCGCTCTGCACCTGGGTCGCCGAACTCGACGGCGTGGTGGTCGGCTCGTACTTCCTGAAGGCCAACGCGGAAGGGCCGGGCGACCATGTCGCGAACTGCGGCTACATGGTCGACGAAACGGTGCGCGGGCGCGGGATCGCGAGCCGCATGTGCGAGCACTCGCAGCAGGTCGCCCGCGAGCGGGGCTTTCTCGCGATGCAGTTCAATTCGGTGGTCGAGAAGAACGAGGCCGCGGTGGCGCTGTGGCAGAAGATGGGCTTCGAGATCGTCGGCCGCGTGCCGCGCGCGTATCGGCATGCGCGCTTCGGGCTCGTCGATATCCTGGTGATGTACAAGTGGCTCGGCGATGCCGAGCCGGCGACGCACGCGACCTGAGCGGCGCGCGCCTCGCGGCGCGTCAGAGGGTGAAGCGGCCGTCGAACACGATGCGCTCATCGAGCGCCAGCGTGCCGCGGGAGAAGATCAGGTCGAGATGGTGGCTGCCTTGCGCGCCGCCGCCGAGACCGAGGTGCAGGCCCGGGTGCCGCTCCTCGAAACCGGCGTTGCGGCCGTACAGGCCCTTGATGCCGAGATTCGTGCCGATGCCGAATTCCTCGATTCGCCGATGATTCTCGTGCCGGTCGAGATAGGCCGTGAAATCCTGTCGGAATCCTGCGTGTTCGCTGTCGAAGCCGACGATCATGCTCGCTTCGACGTGCAGCACGGCGAGCCGTTCGGCAACCTTGTACTTCACTGCGAACGGAATGGTGCTCAGGAAGGTGCCGCTGAACACGATCGAGCCGTGCAGGTCGGTGACGTGCGTCGCGATTTCGCCGGGCACCACGTCGAGATTGCCCATGCCGTCCACGCTGGTCCATTTCTGGTTGGGCGCGAGCGAGCCCGTGAGCGTGTTGCCGACCTCCTCGATCAGGCGGCGGTTGCGCGCGGCGATCTCGTCGAGCGACTCCGCGAACGCTTCGTCGAGATGCGGGCCGTAATCCTTGAACAACACCGACTTTTCCCAGTGCTCCACGAGCGCGGGCCGGATCGCTGCGAGGAACGGCGGGCCGTTCGGCGACGGCGTGGGCAGGCAGGACGAGTCGTACAGCAGCACGATCAGATCGGCGCGATCGAGCGCGGCGAGGGTGTCGGCGGGCGGGGTGCTGTCGAGGCTGACGGTGGCGGCGTCGAACGTGGCGGGCAGCGTCTCGAACGCGCGCAGCGCCGTGTCGCGATTGCGCTCGTCGTAGCCGATCAGCAGCCGGCCCCGGTCGCCGCGCGCGAGCTTGTCGCGCAGCGCGGGGTGATGGCCGAGCGCGCGATGCAGATTCAGCATGCGGAAATCTCCGGAAACGGCGGAAGGGGCGCAGCCCCTTCCGCCTGGTCGAACGAGTGGCTTAGACCGGCCACAGCGCGGTGCCGAACGGCACCACGGCGTCTTCGACCATCATGTCGACCGCTTGCGGATGGGTGTCTTCCTGCATCCAGTCGAGCAAGTCGATTTGTTGATTTTCCAGCATGTCTCTTCTCCTGGTGGTGTGAACCGGGTTATTCAACATGAATGCCTCAAGGGCATGCCCGCTTGGCTTTTTTTCCAAAGCCTTACAGGTGCTTTCGATATTACTTGGTGAATTTATTGAATGCAATCGGGGTGAGCGTTTTTATCTTTGAGTGCTAAACAAGCTGGAAATGAAGGGGTTTTTTGTACATCCGATGTGGAAGAGGTCGAT
>NZ_JAAGNW010000136.1:6258-19038 GCF_010645215.1 Burkholderia multivorans
TTATGTATTTTCGATGGCATGAGATGAAATTGGATTTGAATTGCCGTGAATGAATTGAGATGGTTTTGTATCGATAATTTATAGAATTGTTTCGGATTGAAGGATGTTGCGACGGCGTGATCGCCATGCAACATCGGGGCTCGACATGGAACGTCGACTGTTTCCGCACGAACGTGCGTGCTATCCACTCGCATGGACCGGGGCCGCGTTGCCGCGCGCATCGCCGCATCCGCATTTTTGACACGTTGTATTCGACAGGTCGATGCGCTATAACCTGACCAATCGGACAGGATTCAAGCAGCGGGCTGCCCTTGTTTCATAAGACAAATAACGATCAGGGCCGTGCGGGCGGCCCCGTTCCCCAGGGAAAATTGCTTGCCGGTCCGATGCGGTTGGTCCCCGCCGCCGCCACGAGAAGCGTGTAGCAAGAGCGCGTAGGAGAGATGCAGATGACTGTGATGACCGAAGTCGCACTGGCCGCATCGATCAAGGTGAATGGCCGGCGTCTGTGGGACAGCCTGATGGAGATGGCGAAGATCGGCGCAACCCCCAAGGGCGGCGTCTGCCGTCTTGCCCTGACCGATCTCGACAAGGCGGGGCGCGACCTGATCGTCGGCTGGGCGAAGGAGGCCGGCTGCACGGTGAGCGTCGACAGGATGGGCAACGTGTTCATGCGCCGGCGCGGCCGCAACGATGCGCTGCCGCCCGTGATGACCGGCTCGCACGCGGATTCGCAGCCGACGGGCGGCCGCTTCGACGGCATCTACGGCGTGCTCGGCGGCCTCGAAGTGATCCGCACGCTGAACGACCTCGCGATCGAGACCGAGCGCCCCATCGAAACCGTGATCTGGACCAACGAGGAAGGCTCGCGCTTCGCGCCGGCAATGGTCGCGTCCGGCGTGTTCGCGGGCGTGTTCACGCTCGACTACGGCCTGTCGCGCCAGGATGTCGACGGCAGGACGATCGGCGAGGAACTGGCGCGGATCGGCTATGCGGGCGACCTGCCGTGCGGCGGCCGCGCGGTCCACGCCGCGTTCGAGCTGCACATCGAGCAGGGGCCGATCCTCGAAGCCGAGTCGCGCACCATCGGCGTCGTGACCGACGCGCAGGGCCAGCGCTGGTACGAGGTGGTGCTGACCGGGCAGGAAGCGCATGCGGGCCCGACGCCGATGCCGCGCCGCCGCGATGCCCTGCTCGGGGCGTCGCGCGTCGTGCAGCTCGTCAACGAGATCGGCCTGCGCCACGCACCGCTTGCGTGCGCGACGGTCGGCATGATGCAGGTGCATCCCAACTCGCGCAACGTGATTCCGGGGCGCGTGTTCTTCACCGTCGACTTCCGCCATCCGCAGGACGACGTGCTCGCGCAGATGGACGCGGAACTGCGCGAAGGCATTGCGCGGATCGCCGCCGAGGGGCGGCTCGCGGCGCAGGTCGAACAGATCTTCTACTACGCGCCGATCGCGTTCGATGCCGCCTGCGTGCGTTCGGTGCGCGCCGCGGCCGAGCGCTTCGGCTATGCGCACCGCGACATCGTGTCGGGCGCGGGCCACGACGCGTGCTATCTCGCCCAGGTCGCGCCGACGTCGCTGGTGTTCGTGCCGTGCATCGACGGCATCAGTCACAACGAAGTCGAGGACGCGACGCCCGAGTGGATCGAGGCGGGCGCGAACGCGCTGCTGCACGCGATGCTGGAGCGCGCCGCCGAGCCGGGCTGAACCGCGCGGCGCGGGTAAACGGAATTCCGAGCTTTTGCCGTGTCCTGCCCAGGAGGGCGGGACGCCGGACGCGTGCGTCCGGACATTACGATGACAACAGGAGTCCCCCATGTCCTGGAAAGCCACCGGCGATATCGCCCCGGGCCGTCTGTCGGCCACGCAGCTCGCCTGCAACTTCGCGGACGTCGCGCCGCCGCTCGACGCGGCCGCCGCCCGCGTGGCCGCCGACCGCTGCCACTACTGCTACGACGCGCCGTGCATCGCGGCCTGTCCGACCGGCATCGACATCCCCGGCTTCATCCGCAAGATCGGCAACGGCAACCTGCGCGGCGCGGCGCACGACATCCTGGCCGCGAATCCTCTCGGCGGCATGTGCGCGCGCGTGTGTCCGACCGAGATCCTGTGCGAGGGCGCTTGCGTGCGCAACGATCAGGATCATGAACCGGTGTCGATCGGGGCGCTGCAGCGGCACGCGACCGATTGGCAGATGGCGCGCGAGCAGGCGGGCGCCGCGCCCTTGTTCACGCGCGGGGCCGACACGGGACGCCGCATCGCGGTGAGCGGCGCGGGGCCGGCGGGGCTCGCCTGCGCGCATGAACTGGCGCGCGCCGGGCATCAGGTGACGATCTTCGACGCGCGCGCCAAGGCGGGCGGTCTCAACGAATATGGCATCGCCGCGTACAAGACGGTCGACGGTTTCGCGCAGCGCGAGATCGACTGGCTGCTGTCGATCGGCGGCCTCGAATGGCGCGCCGGGCAGGCGCTCGGCCGCGACGTCGCGCTCGGCGCGCTGCGCGAACAGTTCGACGCGGTGTTCCTCGGGCTCGGCCTGGCCGGCGTCAACGCGCTCGGCATCGAAGGCGAGCAGCTGGCCGGCGTACGCGATGCGGTCGAATTCATCGAGGCCTTGCGGCAGGCCGACGATCTCGCGCGCCTGCCGGTCGGGCGTCGGGTGGTCGTGATCGGCGGCGGCAATACCGCGATCGATGCGGCGGTGCAAAGCCGCAAGCTCGGCGCGCTGTCGGTGACGATCGCGTACCGGCGCGGCGCCGAGCGCATGAGCGCGACCTGGGCCGAACGCGAATTCGCACAGCAGAGCGGCGTCGTGCTGCTCGAATGGGCGCGGCCGGTGCGCATCGTCGGCGACGCGGGGCGCGCGTGCGCCGTCGAATTCGACGTGACCCGGGAAACCGAGGCAGGCGGACTCGACAGCACCGGCGAGCGTATCCGCATCGAGGCGGACGTCGTGCTCAAGGCGATCGGCCAGCGCCCCGCGGCAGCGGAACCGACGCTCGCGCTCGACGGCGGCCGGATCGTGGTGGACGCCGACGGCGCGACCTCGATCGCCGGCGTCTGGGCGGGCGGCGATTGCACCAACCACCGGGCCGTCGACCTGACCGTGCAGGCGGTGCAGGACGGCAAGCGCGCGGCGCAGGCGATCGATCGCCGGCTGCGCGCCTGACGCGCGCTCACCGCTCACGTTCCGACATTTCCCAGGATCCAGGAGGTCCGTCATGGCCGATCTGCGCTGCACGATTGCCGGTATCCATTCCCCGAATCCGTTCTGGCTCGCGTCCGCGCCGCCGACCGACAAGGCCTACAACGTCAACCGCGCATTCGAGGCCGGCTGGGGCGGGGTCGTGTGGAAGACGCTCGGCCTCGATCCGCACGTGGTCAACGTGAGTTCTCGCTATGGCGCGACCTCGTTCAACGGCCAGCGGATCGCCGGGCTCAACAACATCGAGCTGATCACCGACCGGCCGCTGGAGGTGAACCTGAAGGAGATCGCGCAGGTCAAGCGGGACTGGCCCGACCGCGCGCTGATCGTCTCGCTGATGGTGCCGTGCAACGAGCAGGACTGGAAATCGATCCTGCCGCGCGTCGAGGATACGGGCGCCGATGCGGTCGAGCTGAACTTCGGCTGTCCGCACGGGATGAGCGAGCGCGGCATGGGCGCGGCGGTCGGCCAGGTGCCCGAGTACGTGGAGATGGTCACGCGCTGGGTCAAGGAAGGCAGCCGCCTGCCGTGCCTCGTCAAGCTCACGCCGAACATCAGCGACGTCCGGGTCAGCGCGCGCGCCGCCCGTGCGGGCGGCGCGGACGGCGTGTCGCTGATCAACACGATCAATTCGATCGTCGCGGTCGATCTCGACCAGATGGCGCCGTGCCCGACCGTCGACGGCAAGGGTACGCACGGCGGCTACTGCGGGCCGGCCGTGAAGCCGATCGCGCTCAACATGGTGGCCGAGATCGCGCGCGATCCGCTGACCGCGGGCCTGCCGATCTCGGGCATCGGCGGCATTTCGAACTGGCGCGACGCGGCCGAGTTCATCGTGCTGGGCGCCGGTTCGGTTCAGGTCTGCACCGCCGCGATGCATTACGGCTTCCGGATCGTCGACGACATGATCGACGGCCTGTCGAACTGGATGGACGAGAAAGGCTATGCGTCGCTCGACGCGATCCGCGGCCGCGCGGTGCCGAACGTCACCGACTGGCAGTACCTGAACCTGCAATACGACATCAAGGCGCGCATCGACGAGGCGCGCTGCATCCAGTGCGGGCTGTGCCACATCGCCTTCGAGGTGATCGATGCGAACTGCGTCGGGTGCAATTTGTGCTTGCATGTCTGTCCGGTCGATTCGTGCATCACGATGGAGCGGGTCGACCACGGCGCGTATTCCAACTGGACGACGCATCCGAACAATCCGGCGCGCGCGGCCTAGCGGCCGTCCGGCCCGCCCGGCAGGGAGCGGCACATGAGCATTCCGGCGATTTCCGACGAACTACCCGCGCCGCGCGCGGCGGGCGGCCTCTTCAACGACGACCTCGCGCCGACGGGCGCCGCGCAGCGCACCTGGCGCTGGCACCATTTCGCGGCGCTGTGGGTCGGGATGGTGATGAACATCGCCTCGTACATGCTCGCGGCGGGGCTCACCGACCAGGGCATGTCGCCCGTGCAGGCCGTGCTGACCGTGCTGCTCGGCAACCTGGTCGTGCTGGCGCCGATGATCCTGATCGGCCACGCGGGCGCGAAGTACGGCATTCCCTACGCCGTGCTGGTGCGCACCTCGTTCGGCACGCAGGGCGCGAAGCTGCCGGCGCTGCTGCGCGCGGTGGTCGCGTGCGGCTGGTACGGGATCCAGACCTGGCTCGGCGGCAGCGCGATCTATACGCTGCTCAACATCCTGACCGGCAATGCGCTGCACGGCCCCGCGCTGCCGCTGCTCGGCATCGCGGCCGGCCCGCTCGCATGCTTCCTCGGCTTCTGGGCGTTGCAGCTCTATTTCGTGATCCGCGGCACGGAGTCGATCCGCTGGCTCGAAAGCTGGTCCGCGCCGATCAAGATCGTGATGTGCGCGGTGCTGGTCGCGTGGGCGTGCTCGAAGGCGGGCGGCGTCGGATCGATGCTCGCGCAACCTTCGCAGTTCGTCGCGGGCGGCCGCAAGGCGGGCCAGTTCTGGGCGACCTTCTGGCCCGGCCTGACCGCGATGGTGGGCTTCTGGGCCACGCTCGCGCTCAACATCCCCGATTTCACGCGCTTCGCGCGCTCGCAGCGCGACCAGATGATCGGCCAGAGCCTCGGGCTGCCGATCCCGATGGCGCTGCTGTCGGTGGTCTCGGTGGTCGTGACCTCGGCGACCGTGGTGATCTACGGCAAGGCGATCTGGGATCCGATCGACCTCGCGAGCCGCATGGAAGGCATCGGTGTCGGCGTCGCGCTCGTGATCCTCACGCTCGACACCATGTGCTGCAATCTCGCCGCCAATCTGGTCGGGCCGGCCTATGACTTTTCGAGCCTGTGGCCGCGTGCGGTGTCGTACCGCACGGGCGGGCTGATCACGGCCGGCCTCGCGGTCGCGATGATGCCGTGGAAGATCCTCGCGACCACGGAGGGCTACATCTTCACCTGGCTGATCGGCTATTCGGCGCTGCTCGGCCCGGTCGCCGGCATCATGGTGGTCGACTATTTCGCGATCCGGCGCACCCGGATCGACGTTGCGCAGCTGTTCGAGCCGCACGGCGCGTATGCCTATGCGGGCGGCTGGAATCTCGCGGCGGTCGCGGCGCTCGTGCTCGGCGTGCTGCCCAACCTGCCCGGCTTCCTGCACGAGGCGTTCCCCGCCGCGTTTCCGGGCGTGCCGGCGCTGTTCCGGCAGCTGTACACCTATGCGTGGTTCGTCGGGCTCGTGATCGCGGCGCTCGTCTACGGCGTGCTGATGCTGGCCGCCGGCTACCGCGCGCGCGAGGCGGGCAACCCGTTCCACAAGGAGACATCATGACGATATTGATTCGAGGCGGTACGGTCGTCGACGCGAACCAGAGCTACCGTACGGATGTGCTGTGCGCCGCGCGCGCGGACGGCGGCACGATTCTCGCGGTCGGGCCGGGGCTCGACGCGCCGGCGGGCGCGACCATCGTGGATGCGGGAGGCCAGTACGTGATGCCGGGCGGGATCGATCCGCATACGCACATGGAGCTGCCGTTCATGGGCACCACCGCGAGCGACGATTTCTATACCGGCACGGCGGCCGGCCTCGCGGGCGGCACGACGTCGATCATCGATTTCGTGATTCCGAACCCGAAGCAGCCGCTGATGGATGCGTTCCGCGAATGGCGCGGCTGGGCGGAGAAGGCGGCGGCCGACTACGGCTTCCACGTCGCCGTGACCTGGTGGGACGAATCGGTGCATCGCGACATGGGCACGCTCGTGCACGAGCATGGCGTGTCGAGCTTCAAGCACTTCATGGCGTACAAGAACGCGATCATGGCGGACGACGAGATCCTCGTGAACAGCTTCGCGCGCGCCTTCGAGCTGGGCGCGCTGCCGACCGTGCACGCGGAGAACGGCGAACTCGTGTTCCAGCTGCAGCGGGCCTTGCTCGCGCGCGGCATCACGGGGCCGGACGCGCATCCGTTGTCGCGTCCGCCGGCGGTCGAGGGCGAGGCGGCGAACCGCGCGATCCGGATCGCGCAGGTGCTCGGCGTGCCGGTGTACATCGTGCACGTGTCGGCCAAGGAGGCGCTCGAGGCGATCGTGCGCGCGCGCTCGGAAGGACAGCGCGTGTTCGGCGAGGTGCTGGCCGGGCATCTCGTGATCGATGAGTCGGTGTACCGGGATCCGGACTGGAATCGCGCAGCCGCGCACGTGATGAGCCCGCCGTTCCGTACGCAGGAGCATCGCGAGGCGCTGTGGCGCGGCCTGCAGTCGGGCAACCTGCATACGACCGCGACCGATCATTGCGTGTTCTGCGCGTCGCAGAAGGCGAGGGGGCGCGACGATTTCAGCCGGATCCCGAACGGTTGCGGCGGCGTGGAAGACCGGATGGCGATCCTGTGGGATCAGGGCGTGAACACCGGGCGGCTCACGCCGAACGAATTCGTGCGCGTGACCTCGACGCATGCCGCGCAGATCTTCAACCTGTATCCGCGCAAGGGCACGGTGGCGGTCGGCGCGGATGCCGATCTCGTCGTCTGGGATCCGCAGGCGACGCGCACGATCTCGGTGAAGACGCATCACCAGAAGGTCGATTTCAATGTGTTCGAGGGCATGACGGTGCGCGGGGTTCCGACGCACACGGTGTCGCAGGGCGAACTGGCCTGGGCGAACGGCGAGCTGCGCGCGCAGCGCGGCGTGGGGCGTTATCTGGAACGGCCGGCGAACCCCGGGTATTTCGAGGCGCTGCGCACGCAGCAGCGTTTGCATCAGGTCGAGCCGGTGCGGCGCGAGGGGGATGCGGCGTAGCGTCGTCGGGTTTCCGGCGTTGGGCGCGGCGCTCGGGCGGAGCGCGCCGAGCCGGGATGCGCGCGCGGTGCGGATCGGAGCGGCGGCCGTGCTCCAGGTGGCTGGCCCCGGTCCGTCGCATCGCGCTCGCGACCGGGTGCGTGACCGCCTGCGCGGCTCACGAGCCCGAATAGACATTGCAGAAGCTGGCCGGCCCGACGCAGGCCGACGAACCGGACGGCGCCGTTTGAAGTTTGCCGCGCCCGCTTTCGCTCATGCCCGTCATGGCGGCGCCCATGCCGCCGCCGTTCTGCTGCCTGTACCAGGCCGCCTGGCTCGCCAGGCTCGGCGAGACGTCGGGATACGACGCGTCGGTCACGAAATTCAGGCCGTTGTGCTGAGCCTCGATCAGTTCCTGGCGCACCTGCGCCCGGGTCACTTCCTGCGCCGATGCGTTGATGGCGAGGCTCGTTCCGGCGACGAGCATCATGGATGCAAGGAGGGTTCGCGTGTTCATTTCGGACTCCAATTTAATGTGAGGGAGGTGGCAGACAGGTTGAAGTCGAGCAATACGCTCGACCGCGTACCTTCGGAACGCATGGGCCAGGATTCGGGACGTCGAACACCGGGCCCAGCCATTTCCTCTTTCACCACGTGATTCAATGCGAGGCGGGAGGGCGGTGTGTGTTTGCCGTCATCTGTCGCGCTCACATGACGTAATACCCGGGGCAGAGGGGGTTTATTCCAGCGGCTGCGATAGGCCGGAGTCCGCCAGGCCAGATCGCCGGGACGTCGCGTCAAAAGGGGCGTCGGCGCGGCAAGGCCATAGCCGGGGACCGCCCGGTCCGACGTTGTTCGCCTGCCGGATCGTTACTTCGCATTGCCCCGGGGTGTCGCACCGCGGGCGGAGCACACTGCCTGCGTGGACATTGGGGGAATGGTCGCCGCAGGCTTCAGCGCATTGCGCGATTTTTCTTTCTCTTCCGTGCCCTGACCACCAGATCGAGATCCATCCAGCCATGCCGTCCGAAAGCCGGACCGGCGGTGACCGGAAGCATCTCGTCGCGTATGGATCGATCACCCTCGAACAGACAAAGGAATCCCAGCATGGCTTCAAATAACGTCAGCCTCACCGGCCTGGGGGCGTCGAGCTTCCACATCACCGAGGCGCGTCAGCAGGACGACCACGAGCATGGGCCGCGCAGTACCGGCACGGCCCAGAGTTCCTTCACGCAGCGTCGCATGGATTCCATGGCCCGCTTGATGCATTCGCACGGCAGCGATATTTCGACGAGAAAGAAGCCGATCGTGACCGCGGTCGCGTTCGGTGAAAAGGATGATCGAGTGGTGCTCGAGGTCGCCCACAACAAGACGAATGACCAGGTCGCGAATGCGGATGCGCAGCGGCTCAGGAATCTCGCCGGATTCCTCAAGGGAAGCAAGACGCCAGAGCAGTTTCGCGCGAATATCCACGAAAACGCGGAGCACGGCATGAGCAACTATGCGGGCGGAAAGTATGCGACCGCCGAGGAGCGGCTGATGGCGGATGCCCGTAAGCTCAAGCAGACCTACGAGGGAGGCGATGACCAGAAAAGCGGCGGCGTCGCGTTGCGCGAGCGACTGCACGCGGTGATCGACTCGGTCAACGATACCGATCCGTTGCCGCTGGAGGACAAGACGATCCCGGTGCAGGTGAACAAGAACGACCCGCGCACGATCCACGCGGAGGCCGCATTGGTGAAGCATCAAAGTGAAGGTGCGATCGGCGTCAGCAAGCTCTCGTGCGGCGACTGTGACGACTACGCCGCCGACCATGGCCGCAGCGGCGATCTGCGTGGAACGCACGGCATGTATTTCCCCAAGTGGGTCAATCCCGACGATCACGGCGAGACAACCGCGGGCGCCACCTTCGTGCCGACCGCCAACCAATATGCGTCGGATTCCGAATCCGACGTCGAACACCACTGATTCGAGGTGCGGCGTTCGGCCGGCGTGGCGGATCGATCGCCGCCGGCCTGTACGACAGGCATCGCGCCGGTTCCCGTTGGTCTCCGGACCGGCCGCCCTCTTTTTGCGCGGGCAGCCTGCGCTTCGTGTCATGGGGCTGCCGGCCGGTCGAGCCGCGACGCGCGGATGCTGAAACGTTGCGTTGACGCGCGCCGGCTCACCGTCCAGGCGACATGTCGCCGGGCGACGCGTTTCCATGCACGCCGACGGCTCAGATCCCCATCCGCTCCGCCACGCCATCGCGATCGACGAACTTGTGCTTCAGCGCAGCGCCGATATGCGCGACCAGCAACAGCGCGAGCGTCAGCACCAAGGCGCGATGCAGCGTGTCGGCCAGCAGGCGCAGCGGTTCATCGCGGCCGATGAAGACCGGCAGATTCACCAACCCGAAGAAGCTGACCGGATGCGCGCCCGCCAGGCGGTGCACGTAGCCGGCGAGCGGGACGAGGAACAGCAGCACGTACAGGATGCCGTGCAAGGTGTTCGCCGCCCGCGCCTGCCACATCGGCATGCTGGAAGGCAGGGCCGGCGGGGTGTGCGTGAAGCGCCACACCAGGCGGGGTATCGTCAGCATGAAGACCAGGCTGCCGATCGATGCGTGATAGAACAGGATGCCGTTGAATTGAGGCGAGTTGTGCGGGAAGGTATCCATGTAGAGCCCGATCGTCAGGTTCAGGAGGATCAGGATCGCGATGGACCAGTGCATGACGACGGAAAAGCGCGTGTAGGCGGCATTGCTGGCGGGGGACATGGGCAACCTCGCTTTCAGGAAGGGTGAAATGGGCGGAACCTCGCGTGCCGGGTCGACGAAACTGGCAAGCGACGTGGCGGCACCCTGTCAAACCGCGCCGCGGTGCGATTTATTCCCGCCATTTTCATTCCGGTGCGCCCGTCGAATGCGCATCGCAAGGCCGGCGCTTGCCGGCCGGCCGTGATCCCCGCCCCGGTCGATTTCCCATCCTCCTTTCGATTCCGCTGTCACGCCCGTCGCGACAGGCGGGACGGACGCCCAGCCTGCCTGATCTGCCGGCGGGAATAAAAAACCTCACCCGGCGGTTATCCATACGTCAGGCACGGTCGACGATCGCGCAACCATCCGGGTCGAACATGGACGAACAGACTGCTGTCAGGCGCTTTGAAACCTTGGTGATGCCCCATATGAATTCCGCATACAGCGTCGCCAGATGGCTGACGCACAACGATCAGGACGCGCAGGACGTCGTCCAGGAGGCGTACGTCCGGGCCTTCCGGTTCATCGGCGGCTTTCAGGGCGGCGCTGCGCGCCCCTGGCTGCTCGCCATCGTTCGCAATGCGTTCTACACGTGGTATCAGCAGAACAAGCGTCGGGAAGCCGATTCGCAAGCGTTCGACGAAGACGAATACCTGCCGGAGTCGGACGACGACGGCAACGACCACGACAATCCCGAGGCGCTCATGATGCGCAATCAGGACCGTCAGCAGGTCATCGCGGCGCTGGGCATGCTCAGCCTCGAATACCGGGAGATCATCGTGCTTCGTGAGATCGAGGAGCTGTCCTACAAGGAGATCGCCGCCATCGTCGGCATTCCGATGGGTACGGTCATGTCGCGTCTGGGACGCGGGCGTCAGCGGCTTGCCGCGATCCTGGAAAAAATGGGACAGGTGGCATGATGAACCACGAGAACGCATGCGAGTTGCTCCCGGGATACGTCGACAACGAACTCACGCTCAGCGAGACGGTCGAGTTCGAGCGCCATCTGGCCGGGTGCGCCGAGTGTCGGCGCGCACTTGAAGCCCAGCGGCAGGTGGGCGCGCTCCTGAAGACGTCCGACCTGCGGTTCGCCGCGCCCGATGCCTTGCGCGCGCGCATCGAGGCCGAACTGTTTCCGCGCAAGTCCCTTGCCGATCGTTGCGCGGCATGGCTGCGGGCGTGGCGGCAAAAGAGGCGGTCGAACTGGATGCCGGTCGGTGCGATCGCCGTCAGCGCGGCGGCGCTCGTGTGGAGCGGGACGCTTTATCTGGCCGCGCCGCCCGCCGACGTTCAACTGAGCCAGGAACTCGTCGACAGCCACGTGCGCTCGCTGCAGCCCGATCGCCTGATCGACGTGATCTCCACGGACCGGCATACCGTCAAGCCCTGGTTCAACGGCAAGCTCGATTTCGCGCCGCCGGTGTTCGACCTGGCGCAGGAGGGATATCCGCTGATCGGCGGGCGTCTCGATTATGTCGATGGGCGCACCGTGGCGGTGATGGTCTACCGCTACAAGCTTCATCCCATCAATCTGTACGTGTGGCCCGGGCATGAGGCCGGCAAGAATCCCGTGATTCAGGAGCGGCAGGGCTATCACATCGCACACTGGAGGGCGCGCACGGAATCCTAACCGGTCGGTCGGGGGTTGGACGGCTTCGACGGGCTGATCCGGACGGGCAATTGGCGCAGGTTCTTCACGGCAGCCCGTCGTCGAGGAAATGCGCGCCGTCCATACGCGTCGAAATCGGGCGCATGGCGCCCTGCGCCGATGGTTTTCCTGCTTCGGCAAACCTTTAGCCGCCGCGCGTGCGCCGTCAGATACCTGCGCAACGCATCGGACATGTCGAGTTTCTGGAGAACGAGTTGGTCGCACGAATTCGAGCAGCCGGATAAGGCAGTATGACTTTCCGCGAGACGGGGGCTGGCCTGGCGTGGGGAAGCAAACGCGGGTTAGCATCGCTGCCAGAGCCGCACGGTGTGGACAGGGCCACACCCGGCGATTTCCACCACGGAGGCCAGCATGAAGGACGATAGCACGGTGTACGTTGGGTTGGATGTGCATAAAGAATCGATTACGGTCGCGTATGCGATCGACGCAGGCGAGGTCGAATCGCTTGGCTAGATTGGCACAACCCCAACGGAGATCGATCGGCTGTGCAAGCGGCTGCAATCAAAGGCTTCGCACGTGCGTGTGGTTGATGAGGCTGGTCCGTGCGGCTACGGGCTATACCGGCAACTGGCGCAGCGCGGGTTCGAGAGCATGGTCTGTGCGCCATCGCTGATTCCCAGGAAACCCGGCGAGCGCGTCAAGACGGACCGACGCGACGCCGCGAAGCTCGTGCGCGCGCTTCGCGCGGGCGACCTGTCGGCCGTATACGTGCCCGGTGTTGAAGACGAAGCCTTTCGGGATCTGGCGCGGGCATGGGCAGCAGTCAAAGAGGATTTGCGGCAAGCCCGGCAGCGCCTGAAGTCGTTTCTACTCGCACACGGCGTAGGTTATACGGGCCGCGCGAACTGGAGTGAATCGCACCGGCGCTGGCTTTGCGAGTATTCGTTCGCTAACACATGGCAACAACTTGCATTTGAAGAGCATCGACGCACGATCG
>NZ_JAAGNW010000137.1:0-5093 GCF_010645215.1 Burkholderia multivorans
GCTGCCCGCGCTCGATGCGCTGTCGATCAGCCAGGCGCTGGTGTTTTCGCCCGCGCGGCGCACGGTGCTGCAAACGCTCGCCACGCGGCGCGACGACGGCGGCCACGACCTGCGCGTGTTCAGCCGGCGCGCGGACGAGCCCGGGGCCGGCTGGCGTGCGCATGCCGGCGCGCGTCTCGGCGCGCCGTGTGAAGCGGTCGCGGACTCCGATCTCGGGGCCTTGCGCGCAAGCTTCGACGCGTCGGGCGAAACGTTGTCGGTCGATGGGTTCTATGCCGACTACGCGGCGCTCGGCTTGGCCTATGGCCCGGGCTACCGCTGCGTGCGTGCGCTGTCGCGGCGCGCCGATGCGCGCGCGGTGCTCGCGCGGATCGTAGCCGACGCCGCGCCGGATCCCGCCTACCTGCTCGCGCCGCCGCTGCTCGACGGCTGTTTCCAGGCGGTGGGCGCGATCGTCGGCACGCCGGGGGGCGAGACCGCCTACCTGCCGGTGTCGATCGAACGCGTGTGGGCGCCGCGCGCGACGCCCTCCGCGTTCTGGTGCCATGCGACGCTGCGCACGCCGCGCGACGACGCGCCGGCGCGGGTCGTGGCCGACCTGCGCCTGATCGCCGACGACGGCGGCCTGATCGCGCCGATCGACGGCCTGGAGGCGGTGCCGGTCGAGCGGCGCGCGTTGCAGTTCGCGACCGCGGACTGGCGCGACCTGCTGTACGAAGTGAGCTGGCAGACCCGCCCGCCGCGCGCAGCCGAGCTGCCGCCCGCCGCGGCGCACGGCGGCTGGCTCGTGCTCGGCGACGCGGCTGCGGCCGCGGCGGCCGCGCAGTTCGAGGCGCGCGGCGCGCAGGTCGTGCGGGTCGGCGCGGCCGAGGCGGAAGGCATGACGTGCGGCGACTGGCGGCAGTTGTTCGCGCTGCGCTTCGGTGCGGCGGGCGTGCCGTTCGCGGGCGTGGTGCACCTGTCGGCCGCCGATGCGGCCGAGGCCGGCGCGCCGCCCGCGCAGGCGGATCCCGCGCTCGGCGCGGGCGCGCTGCTGCTCGCGCAGGCGCTGGCGGAGCGGGCGACGGCGGCCGGGCCGCGCCTGTGGTTCGTCACGCGCGGCGCGCAGCGGGTCGATGAACAAGGCCCGACGCATCCCGCCCACGCGCTGCTGTGGGGCTTCGCGCGCAGCGTGGCGCTCGAATGCCCGGCGCTCGCCTGCGCGTGCGTCGACCTGCCGCCCGGGGAAACCGGCCTGCCGCCCGGCTTCGTCGACGATCTGCTCGCGCCGGACGCGGAGCCGTCGAGCGCCTATCGGCAGGGTCGCCGCAGCGTGGCGCGGCTCGGCCCGCTCAAGGCGTCGCCGTTCCGGCCGGGGCTCGCGCGGCCGGCCGGCCCGTTCCGGCTGCGCGCGCTGCGCTACGGCGGCCTCGCTGCGCTGGCGCTGGTCGGCTGCGCGCGGCCCGCGCCCGGCCCGGGCGAAGTCGAGATCGAGGTGCAGGCGGGAGCCGTCAATTTCAAGGACGTGCTGTTCAGCCTCGGGATGCTGCAGGCGTTCAGCGAAGGCCACGGCATCCGGCGTGCGCTCGACCAGCCGCTCGGCTTCGAGTGCGCGGGCCGGATCGTGCGGCTCGGCGCGGGCGTGACCGGGTTCGCGCCGGGCGACGCGGTGTTCGCGATGGCGCCGTCGGCGCTCGCCGCCTACGTGAACGCCGATGCGCGCCTCGTGCGCCCGGTGCCGCGCGGCCTGACGCCCGCCGAGGCCGCCGCGCTGCCGACCGTCTTCATGACCGCGATCCATGCGCTGGAACGGCTCGCGCGCGTGCGGCCCGGCGAGCGCGTGCTGGTGCACGCGTGCGCGGGCGGCGTCGGGCAGGCGGCGCTGCAGATCGCGCGCCGCGCCGGCGCGATCGTGTACGGCACCGCGAGCCCGTCGAAGTGGGCGGCGTTGAAGGCGCAGGGCGTCGCGCACGTGATGCACTCGCGCACGCTCGACTTCGCCGACGAACTGCGGCGCGTGACGGACGGGCGCGGCGTCGACGTCGTGCTGAACAGCCTCGGCGGCGAGTTCATCCCGCGCAGCGCGGATCTGCTCGCGCCGGGCGGCCGCTTCGTCGAGATCGGCAAGATCGACATCTGGGATGCGGCGCGCATGCACGCCTACCGGCCCGACATCGCCTATGCGGCCTTCGATCTCGGCGAGCTGGACGACACGGCGGGCGGCCTGCAGGCGGATCTGCTCGATGCGGTCGCGCACGGCTTCGAGGCGGGCGAGTTGCGCCCGCTGCCCGTGCGGACCTTCCCGATCGCGCAGGCCGAGGCGGCGTTCCGCCATCTCGCGCAGGCGCGTCAGGTGGGCAAGGTCGTGCTGGATCTGGCGGCCGCGCCGGACACGGCCCGGCCGGTGCGCGCGGACCGCCGCTATCTGGTGACGGGCGGCTTCGGCGCGCTGGGCCGGCGGCTCGTCGCGCGGCTGGCCGACGAAGGCGCGCGCGACCTCGTCGTCGCGGGGCGGCGCGCGGACCCGGCCGCGCTGGACGCCTGGCGCACGCGCTATCCGGCGGTGCGCTTCGCGGCGCTGGAGATGGACGTGACGGATGCCGCGAGCGTCGCGGCCGGGTTCCGGCGCCTCGACGCGGACGGGCTGCCGCTCGGCGGGGTCGTGCATGCGGCGGGCGCGCTCGACGACGCGACGCTGGCCAACCTCGACTGGGCGCGCTTTGCGCGCGTGCTCGCGCCGAAGCTGGCGGGGGCATGGCATCTGCACGAGGCGACCGCGACGCGCGCGCTCGACTGGTTCGTGCTGTTCTCGTCGATCGCGTCCGTCACGGGCGCGCCGGGGCAGGCGAATTACGCGGCGGCGAATGCCTGCGTCGATGCGCTCGCGCGCTATCGCCACGCGCAGGGCCTGCCCGCGACCTGCATCGGCTGGGGGCCGTGGGACGACGCGGGGATGGCCGAGCGCGCCCGCGACGCGAACCGCGCGCGCTTCGACGCGCTCGGCGTGGCGCGGCTGCCGGCCGGCGAAGCGCTCGACGTGTTCGCGTTCCTGCTCGGCGCGGACACCCACGCGGTGGTGGCGGACGTCGCGTGGCCGCGCTTTCTCGGCAGCCTGCCGGCGGCGGGCGATGCGCCGTTCTACGCGCTGCTCGGGCGGCGCGCGGCGAACGCGGCCGCGCGCGAGGACGGTGCGCTCGCGAAACAGTTGCGCGCCGCGTCGGCCGACGCGCGCGCGGGGCTCGTCGCGACGGCGCTGCGCGCGCTGCTGGCGGACGTGACGGGCGGCGCGGCGGAATCGATCGACCTGGGGCAGCCGCTGCGCGAGCTGGGCATCGATTCGCTGATGGTGGTGGAACTCAATCATCGCCTGGAGGCGCGGCTGGGTTGCAAGCTCGGCCCGAAGCTGCTCATCGAGCAGCCGCCGCTCGAAGGGCTCGCCGCACGCCTTGCCGGGCTCGCGCTCGGCGAGGGGGGGCAGGATGGGGCGGGCGCTGTTGCTGCGCATGAAGCGGCCGAAGGGCCGGGCGCGCGCGCTGCGGGTCGACCGGCCGACGCGCCGGATGCGCCGGGCACGCATGATCCGACGGCCGGACACGACCGCTCCGAGGCGTACGGCGCGCGGTTGCCCGCTGCCGCGCGCGAACCCGCGCCGGCCCCGCCGGCCTCGCTGGCGTCGATGACCGATGCCAGCCTGGACCTCGACGGCCGCCGCATCGGTTTATGCCGCTGGGGCGCCGCTGCCGCGCCGACGCAGATCGTCTGCGTGCACGGGATCCTCGACCAGGGCGCGATCTGGGCGCCGTTCGCGCAGGCGCTCGCGACGAAGGGCGTCGGCGTGGTCGCACCGGACCTGCGCGGCCACGGTCCGCTCGGCGCGCCGCCGGGCGCGCCGCCGCCGAGCATGGCCGAATTCGTCGCGGACCTGCTCGCGGTGCTCGATCACGTCGCGGGCGCGGGCCGGCGCGTGGTGCTGGCGGGCCACTCGCTCGGCTCGATCGCCGCCGCGCTGGGCGCGGCGCTGCGGCCCGACGCGATCGCGCATCTGGTGCTGGTCGAGCCGGTGGCGCCGTCGCTGCGCGAGGCCGCCGATCCGCTCGAGCGTCTGGCGCAGGACCTGCGCTACCTGACGGCCGCGCCCGCGCATCCGGTCTATCCGGACCTCGCGTCGGCCGCGCGCATGCTGCTGCTGCGCCACCCGGCGCTCGACGTGTCGCTGGCGGAGGCGCTGGCGCGGCGCATCGCGCGCGACGCGGCGGGCGGCGTCAGCTGGCGCTGGGATGCGCGGCTGCGCAACCCGCTCGGCGTCGATCCGCAGTGCAGCCAGGCCGACTATCTCGCGGTGCTGGGCCGGCTCGCGATGCCGTCGACGCGTTTCTACGGCCGCGCGAGCGAATTCGCGGGCACCCCGGTGCTGGTCGCGCCCGACCTCGTGCTGCCGCGCGGCGCGAGCGTCACGCTCGACGGCGGCCACAACCTGCATACCGATTCCGCGGCGCGGCTCGCCGATGCGGTGAGCGCGCTGTGCCACGACCTTGAACGAGGATGACCCGATGATCGACGCCTACGACGCCACCCACACGCTGTCCGACATTCCCGACCTGCACCCGTCGCGCATCGCGCTGATCAGCGAGGGCCGCGCGCTCGGCTATCCCGCGCTGTCGGCGGCCGCGAACCGGGTCGCGCACGCGCTGGCGGGGCTCGGGCTCGCGCGCGGCGCGCGCGTCGCGTTCGTCGGCCACGACAGCGAGAAGAGCTACGAGCTGCTGTTCGGCTGTGCGCGCGCCGGCATGGTGTTCGTGCCGGTCAACTGGAAGCTGGGCGAGGACGAGGCCGCGTGGATCGTCGACGATGCCGAGGCCGAGGTGCTGTTCGCGACGGCCGGCTCGGCCGCGCTCGCGGCGGGCCTGCTCGCGCGCTGTGCGCGGCTGCGCACGGTCGTGCAGCTCGACGGCGCGCCCGCGCCGGATTGCCTCGCGTACCCGGCGTGGCGCGACGCGGCGCCGGCCGAGCGGCCGGCGGATCCGCGCGATCCGGAGGCGCCCGTGATCCAGGTGTACACGAGCGGCACGAGCGGGCGGCCGAAGGGCGTCGTGCTCGCGCATCGCGGCTTCATC
>NZ_JAAGNW010000137.1:5103-7560 GCF_010645215.1 Burkholderia multivorans
CGACTGGCGGCCCGGCGACGTCGCGCTGCTGGCGCTGCCGACCTTCCACGTCGGCGGGCTGTGGTGGGCGCTCCACGGCCTCATCAACGGCGCGACGGGCATCGTGCTGCCGGCCTTCAGCGGCGCGGCCGCGCTCGACGCGATCGTCGCGCATCGCGTGACCAAGCTCGCGTTCGTGCCGGCGATGCTGCGCTTCCTGCTGTCGGAGCCCGGCTGCGCGCAGGCCGATCTGTCGTCGGTGGACCTCGTGGTCTACGGCGGCTCGCCGATGCCCGCGCCGCTGCTCGAACAGGCGCAGGCGCGGCTGCGCTGCCGCTTCGCGCAGAACTACGGGATGTCGGAGACCAGCAACATGGCGATCTTCCTGCCGCCGTCGGAGCACGCGACGCTCAGTTCCGCCCGCAAGCTCGCGGCGGGCCGGCCGCTGCGCGGCGTGGCGGTGCGCATCGTCGATCGCGCAGGCCGCGAGCTGGGGCCGGGCGAGCCCGGCGAGATCCTGTTCCGCACCTCGACGCGCATGCTCGGCTACTGGAAACGGCCCGACGCGACCGCCGAGACGATCGTCGACGGCTGGGTGCATTCGGGCGACGCGGGCTACCTCGACGCGGACGGCTACCTGTCCATCACCGACCGCATCAAGGATCTGATCATCTCGGCCGGCGAGAACATCTATCCGGCCGAGCTGGAGCAGATGCTGCTGACCCACCCGGGCATCGCCGAGGCGGCGGTGATCGGCGTGCCCGACGCGCGCTGGGGCGAGGTGCCGGTCGCGTACGTGGTGGCGGCGCGCGACGCCGCGCTCACCAAATCCGCGGTGCTCGCGCATGCGCGCGCGTGCGTGGCCGGCTACAAGATGCTGTACGACGTGATCTTCGTCGCTCAGCTGCCGCGCAATTCGACCGGCAAGGTGCTGAAGCGGGTGCTGCGCGAGCCGCATTGGGCGGGGCGCGAGCGGCAGGTGAACTGATGCGCGGCGCGGCTCACCCGCTCACCCGCACCTCGTTCGGGGTCCGCCCGGTCCAGCGCTTGAACGCGTGCCGGAAGCTGACCGCGTCGCTGAAGCCGAGCGCGAGCGCGATATCGTCCACGCTGAGATCGGTGGTGCACAGATAGTCGAGCGCGAGCGCGTGCCGCACGCTCGTCAGCAGCGCGCCGTAGGACGCGCCTTCGGTGTCGAGGCGGCGGCGCAGCGTGCGCGCGTTCATGCCGAGCAGGTCGGCGATCTCGTCGAGCCCCGGAAACCGGCCGGGGACGCGCGTCAGTTCGCCGAACACCTGCCGGGTGGTCTCGGCCTGCGCCTCGAACTCCTCGACCATGCGCGCGCAATGCACCGACAGCTGGGCGGCCGTGATCGGATTCGCGAGCCGGGGCGCGCGGCCCGCCCAGGCAAGCGGGTAGCTGATCCGGTTCTGCGGCTGGCCGAACTGCAGCGGACAGCCGAGCAGCTCGGCGAGCTGCGCCGCGTGCGGCGGCGGCGCGGACGTCAGGGTCGCATGCAGCGGCGCGCACCACGCCCCCATCACCTCGCGGATCAGCGTCGCGTGGACCAGGAACTGCAGGTCGATCAGGAAGCGGTACAGCCGCTCGTCGATGTCGGGCAGGCGCAGCGCGTGCTGGGCGGGCACGATCCACGACACCGTGTCGTCCTCCTCGATCCAGTGGATGTCGAGCATCCCGTTCGCGAGCTGGTGGTACTTGACCGCGGTGTCGAACGCGTCCGCCATGGTCGCCGAGCACAGCAGCGCGTAGCCGTACATCCCGTAGCTGGACACGTGCAGCCGCTGCCCGACCCGCATCCCGAGATCTTCCTGCCCGTAGGCGCGCACCGCGTGGCGTGCGGCGTCGAGAAATTGCTGTGCGGAGGTCAGCTGGAACGGGTCGGCGAGCGCCGCGCGGTCGAGCCCGGTGGTGGCCAGCACCGGATCGGGGTCGACCCCGACTTCGGCCGCCGCGTCGAGCAGCGCGACCAGCTTGGACGTCGAAAAGCGCTTCTGCCGCAGCATGATGGCGGACGAAGCATCCGCCCAGCGCGCGCCGGGC
This sequence comes from Burkholderia multivorans, assembly GCF_010645215.1. Classification (GTDB taxonomy): domain Bacteria; phylum Pseudomonadota; class Gammaproteobacteria; order Burkholderiales; family Burkholderiaceae; genus Burkholderia; species Burkholderia multivorans_A. Next base: position 7,144 of record NZ_JAAGNW010000137.1, read on the forward strand.
GGAGAGAAAGACGGGGCAACTTCGGGCGTGCTGTGCCGCATGACGAAATCCGGGGTACGAGCCGAGGGCATCCTGAGCGACAGATTTTGCCCGTGAATCGGCTGGTTTGCCATGAAGCCCCGCCGCGGGCGGGGGAGCGGGATGTCGATTGCGGACAGCGGCGGCGGCCGGATCCATCATAGGCAAGCCCGGGGCGGCATGGGATAGTGCCGCGGGGCAGGCTGGCCGCGCACGGACGCGGCGCCGCCGGGGGAGACGACGGAATCGCCAGGCATCCACGCGCGGCGGCCGTGCTTGGCCGGCGGATCACCGCTTGCCGCACCGCGCCGCGCGGATCGCATCGGGACCGATCGCGCCCGCCCGGGCCGAGGCCTTCGGCCCGCCCGCCGCTTTTCCGCCAACCGCAGAGACATCGAT
>NZ_JAAGNW010000137.1:7570-16072 GCF_010645215.1 Burkholderia multivorans
GGAAACCGCGATGCGCGCGTTCGCCGCGCAGCCGGCCTTCCGCGCATTCGGCCTGACGCTGACCTACGCGGACGTCGACCGCCGCTCGGCCGCGCTCGCGGCCTACCTGCAGCAGGTGGCGGGGATCCGCAAGGGCGATCGCGTGGCGGTGATGCTGCCCAATGTGTTCGCGTTTCCGCTCGCGCTGATCGCGCTGGCCCGGATCGGCGCCGTGCAGGTCAACGTCAACCCGCTCTATACCGCGCGCGAACTCACGCACCAGCTCGACGACGCGGGCGTCGACGCGATCATCGTGTACGACGGCGCGACCCGCACGCTGGCCGAGGCGCTCGCCGCGACCCGGGTGCGCGCCGTGATCACGGCGGGCCTCGGCGACGGCAGCGGCGTGGCGGTGCCGGGGCCGGCCGTCGATCCGGCGCTGCACGGCGCGATCACGCTGCGCGACGTGCTCGTGGCGGGCGAGCGCCTGCCGCTCGAACGGGTCGAGGTGCGCGGCGACGACCTGCTGTTCCTGCAATACACGGGCGGCACGACCGGCCCGTCGAAAGGGGCGTCGCTGTCGCACCGCAACCTGATCGCGAACATCGAACAATTCCGCGCGTTCATGCCGGGCGTGCTGCGGCCGGGCCGGGACACCGTCATCACGGCGATTCCGCTGTATCACATCTTCGCGCTGATGCTGAACTTCCTCAGCTGCTTCGCGGCGGGCGCGGAAAACTGGCTCGTCGCCAACCCGCGCGACATGGACGGCTTCGTCGAGGTGCTGAAGGCGGCGCGGCCGTCGATCTTCGTCGGCGTCAATTCGTTGTACGCGGGGCTCGTCGCCCATCCGCGCGCGGGCGAGATCGACTGGTCGCGCCTCTCGCTCAGCGCGTGCGGCGGCGCGGCGGTGATCGACGTGATATCGGCGCGCTGGGAGGCGCTCACGGGCAGCCCGATCCGCGAGGGCTACGGCCTGTCGGAGACGTCGCCGATCGTGGCGTTCAACCCGGTGTTCGTGCGCGTGTTCAACGGCACGACCGGGCTGCCGTTGCCGTCCACCGACGTGCGGCTGCGCGACGACGACGGGCGCGACGTGCCGATCGGCGAGGCGGGCGAGATCTGCGTGAAAGGCCCGCAGGTGATGTCCGGCTACTGGCGCAAGCCCGAGGCGAACGCGCAGGCGTTCACGGCGGACGGCTACTTCCGCACCGGCGATATCGGCGTGTTCGACGCGCAGGGTTTCCTGAAGATCGTCGACCGCAAGAAGGACATGGTCATCGTATCGGGCTTCAACGTCTACCCGAACGAAGTCGAGGCGGTCGTGACGGCGTGCCCGGGCGTGGCGGAATGCGCGTGCATCGGCGTGCCCGATCCGAAGACCGGCGAGGCGGTGATGCTGTTCGTGACGCTTGGCGCGGACAGCACGTTGAACGAGGCGGCGCTCCTCGCGTATTGCCGCGAGAATCTCGCGGCGTACAAGGTGCCGAAGCGGATCCGCTTCGTCGACGCGTTGCCGAAATCGAATGTCGGGAAGATTCTGCGGCGGGAGCTGCGGGCGGCGGTGTGACGCGCGCCGCCGCGTGGGGCGGCGACGCGCGCGACGCTCAGCGGTCGGTGCGCAGCACCACCGAGAAGCTGACGGGCGCGGAGCCCGACAGCACGTTCAGGTTCATCAGCGTGCGCAGCGCGTCGACGCCGTCCTGCAGGCCGTAGTCCTTCAGGTTCACGATCACGGGCGTGCGCGTGGTGACGAGCAGCGCCTGATCCGCGAGTTTCACCACGCGCAGCGGCGCGGTGAGCGGATTGGTCTTGCCGGCGAGCGTGAGCGAGCCTTCGAGGTCGAGATCGGCCGACGCGCCGACCGGCAGCGCCTCGAAATGGCGCGGGTCGACCGAGCCCGCGAAGATCGCGCGCGGCTGCTCGGCGACCTTGAACAGCAGGGTCTTGATGCGCTCGTCGCGCAGCCCGATGCGCGTGTCGACGCTTGCGAGGTCGACGGTGAAATGCAAGGCGCCATCGTCGGCGACCGTGCCGCCGACCTGCCTGAACGACTGCACTTCCTCGATCGCGGCCGTGCCGGCTGCGCCGGCCTTGGTCGTGACGAAGCTGAAGCTCGACTGCGCGTTGTCGACGTGCCAGGCGGCGCCGGCGGTGGTGGCGGCAAGACCGGCGGCGGCGGGCAGGGCCGCGGCGATGAGCGTGGATGCACGCATCGGTGGTTCCTCGAACGGTCGGCAGCCGCCTGCGTGGCACATACGCGCGGCGGCTGTCCGGTAGGGTTGGGTGGCGTGCTCATCCCGGGCGCGGTGCAGCCGGTCGTGCGGCAGGTTCCGGCGCGGGGGCGGGGACATCATACCCCGGGCGATGCGCGTTGCGCCGGGAAAGCGCCTCAGGATCCTGCACGCAAGCCGGCCTGCGCGGGCGGCGGCGGGGCTCGCCGCAGCCGGGCGCGCAGGAACAGGTTGTTCAGGATGATCGCCGACGCCGTGCAGGCGACGCCGACGATCTGCGCGCGCACGGGCACCACGCCCTGCCACGCGGAGATCGCGAACGCGGTGACCGGAATCACGTCCATGAACAGCACGCCGTTGACGGGCGTCACGATGCGCACGCCGAGGTTCCAGCACAGCACGCCGACGAAGCCGGGCACGCACGCCGTGTAGAGGAGATAGGGCAGCGCGGCGCGCAGCTGGGCGCTGTCCGGCAGCGCGACGTGATGCGCGGCGACGAGCGCGAGGTTGATCGCGACGAGGCTGGCCGAGCCCAGCGCCGTGGTGAGCGCCGTGTAGCGATACGGCGACCAGTCGGTGAAACAGGAGCCGGCGATCGTGTAGATCACCCAGCACAGCGCGCCGGCGACGATCACGGCCGCGGCGGTCAGATGCTGCGCGGAGCGGGCCGCGTCGACGAGGTTGCCCTTGGTGACCACGAGCAGCACGCCCACGAACGACAGCGAGATGAACGCGATCGACAGCGGGTGCGGCGGGACCCGCTTGATGGCCCAGTTCGCGAGCAGGCTCAGCATCGGTTGCGTGGCCATCATGACCGAGGCGATCAGCGCGCCTTCCGCGCCGGCCATCCACTGGCCGACGAACACGAGCAGGCCGAAGCCGGCGAAGCCGAGCGTACCGAGGCCGCTCATCAGCAGGAACTGCCGGCCGTTCATCGCGAATGCGCGCGGCCCTTCGCGACGCCAGAGCAGCAGCGAGAACAACAGCGCGGCAATGCCGAAGCGCAGCGTCGTGAAGGTGACCGGGTCGAGCAGGCGCAGCGCGTCCGTCATGAGGGGAAACAGGCTGCCCCAGCCGAGTGTCGCCGCGAGGCAGAGCAGCGCGCCCCGCCTGAAATGACGCGCGGCCGAGCGGGGCGTGGGATGACCGATCGATGTCTGCATGGGTGCGTTCCTCCGAATGAAAGCCGGAGTGTGCGGACGCGCGTGCCGGGCGGTCCATTCGCTTGTTCGGAACGCCGCTTTCGATTTTTCCGTACGGCTGCGCGCAGCGGTTTCGGGCATCATGGCGTTCGCGATGGTCGCGCAAGAGGGCAACCTGACCCGGGCGGCCGAGCGGCTTTATCTGAGCGTGCCGGCGGCCAGCGCCCAGATCAAGGCGCTCGAGGAAGAACTGGGCGTGCGTTTGTTCGAGCGCACGCCGAAGGGGATGTTCGTCACGGCGGCGGGTCGCACGCTGCTCGACGAGGCGGAGCACACCCTGCGCGCGGCGGAGCGGATCAAGCGCGCCGCCGACGACGTGAAAGGGCGGATCGCCGCGCGGATCCGCGTGGGCGCGCTGTGCGATTCGGTGCCGCTGCGCGTCGGCGATGCGCTGCTCGCGCTGGGCCTGCGTCATCCGAACATCGAGGTGGCGCTGCACCAGGACGCCTCGGGGCAGGTGCTGAACCGCGTGCGCGGCGGCGACCTCGACGGCGGTTATGCGCTGGTCGATGCGGCGCCCGAGGATCTCGCGGCGGATCGGCTCGCGCCGATCGAACTCGCGGTCGCGTTGCCGATGCGTTTTGCCGCGCAGGCGGCGTCGCTGTCGCGTGCGGAGGTGGTGGGCTTGCCATGGATCGTCAGCGTGCCCGCGTGCGCGCTGCATGCGGCGACGCTCGACCTGTTCCGCGACAGCGGGCGCGCACCGGAGGCGCGCTATGTCGCCGACAGCGACGGCGTGCTGCGCAGCATGATCGGCAGCGGGCTCGGCGCGGGCATCCTGCGGCGCAGCGAGGCCGAGGCGGGCGAGCGCGCCGGGGAGATGACGATCTGGCCGCATTGGCGCGGCTCGACCTGGCTGTGCTGGGTGCAGGCGGCCGCGAACGCCAGCCCGGCGGTCGCGGCGATGCGGGAGGTGGTGGGGGAGAGCTGGCGGGCGGCGGCGGCCTGAGGCGGCGCTCAACGCGGCCCGAGCGCCATGTCGTAGATCCGGCCGTTTTCCAGCGCGGCGAACGCGTCCGGCCTCGCGGCGGCGAACGTGCCGCCGGTTGCGCGCTCGAAGGCCTGGATGTCGAGATTCACGGTGCGCAGTGCGGTATGCCATTGCGCCAAGGTGGTGATCTTGCCCAGCTTCAGCGCCTTCCTGACATTGCTGTCGAAGGCCGGCCCGACCTTGCCGTCAGTGGCGAGCATTACGGCCTTCGAGATGCCGACCGAACCGGCGAGTCCGCTGCGCGCCTTGCCGCTGTAAGACAGTTGCTCGAAGACATGCCAGAGCGTGTCGAGTGCAGTGACGTGCGCCGGGTTGTCGAGCGCAGCGGCGTCGGCGATATCGAAGCGCGACAGCTTGGCGACGTGCGGCGCGGCAAGCAAAAGCAGATCGTCGAGATAGGGCGGGGTATGCAGGTTTGCTGCTGCGTCCCGGCGCATGCGATTCGGGCGGCAGGCTTGCCATTTTCTGAGGATCTGCCCGAAGGCCGCGGGGTGAGCCGCCGAGCGGACGGCGAGCCAGTCGTTCCAGTTTTCGATGTAGACGGTTCGAAACGTCGCGACCTTGTGCTGAAACTCAGCAACGCTATCACGGGCGATTCCGGGCATGTCATCCCCTGGCGGTGGCGTGTGATTGGAATATGTCGCGCCGCGTATTCTGCCTCGAACGCCGGAACGACGCACGCGGCGCGTCATCAATTCGCGCATGAACATGTCGTATCATCCCAGCGACCCCCGCAACGCGGCTTTCCGCCCCCATCATGACCGCTACTCCCCATCCGGCAGCCCCCGCCAGCGATCCTCCGTTCGACGTCGAATGGGATGCGGGCGACCTGGGCTGCGGCGAGTTGCTGCTCAAGCTGCGGGTGCGGTTGCGCGCGATGCCGGGCCAGGTGATCCGCGTGACCGCCCGGGATCTCGGCGCGATCGAGGACCTCCCGTCGTATTGCCGCGTGACCGGGCACGCGCTGCTGCACGCCGATGCCGCGCGCAGCCTGTTCTGGATCAAGGCCAGGAGCTGACGCCCCGGCGGCGGCCGTCCCTGATCCTCCATCCCTGTACAACCGAGGAGAAACATCGTGTCTGGAAAATTCGTAGTCAGTCTGACTCGGGCCAAGGACGACACCGACCGCGCGACGGTCGCGTTCGTGGTCGCCAACGCCGCGGTCGCCAGCGAGAAGGACGTCGTCGTGTTCCTCAACAGCGAAGGCACGCGCCTGTCGCAGCTCGGCTATGCGGACGAGATCCGCGAAGCCGGCTTCGCGCCGCTCAAGGAACTGATGACGAGCTTCGTCGAGGCGGGCGGCAAGATCTACGTCTGCTCGCCGTGCTTCAAGAAGCGCGCGCTCGACGAAAGCAAGCTGATCCCCGGCGCGCGCATCGTGGGCGGCGCGATGCTCGTGGAATTCATGGGCGACGCCTGCCCGAGCCTCAGCTACTGAATCGACGCGCGCCGGGACGTCGCCGCCTTGCCGCGTGACGCGCGGCGGCATGCCCGCCGCGCGGATCCCGCCGAACGACGTAACGACGTCCCGCGCGCGCTGCGCGCCGAGCACACCCCATGACCCCATCCGACCATCACGCGCACGCGCCCGACGTCAGCTTCGACGGCGGCGATCTCGATTGCGGCAACGGCCTGCTGCTGCTGATCCGCAAGCACATCGACCCGCTCGCGCGCGGGCAACTGCTCGAAATCCTGTCGACGGAGGCCACGGTCGAATCCGATCTGCCCGCGTGGTGCCGGATGACGCGCAACGAACTCGTGTCGTACACGCGGCGCGACCGGCAGTTCAGCTTCCTGGTCTGCAAGGGCAGCCTGTCGGAACGGCAGCCGACGCCGGAGGCGGTGGCTCCGCGCACGGCGCCGGCGATCGAGATCGTGCCGGTGTCGATTCCGGCGTCGCTGCCGACGCCTACGCCCGTCGCGCCGATCCGGCCGCTGTCGGTGATGGGCATCGGCAGCTGGCCGAGGCCGCGCTGGATGCTGCAGGCGCTGCACGAGCACACGGAAGGCCGGCTCGACGATGCGGGCTTCGACGCGAGCGCCGACGATGCGGTGCAGCTGGCCGTCGCGGCGCAGCTGCGCGCGGGCGTGGACGTCGTGACGGACGGCGAGCAGCGGCGCGACAGCTACGCGAGCTTCGTCGGCGGCCTGCTCGACAACTGCCAGCTGATTCCGCTGACCGACCTGCTGCCGTATGTCGACGACCCGGATGCCTTCGAGCAGGAACTGCGCGCGCTCGACGTGCCGGCGGGCGAGGTGCGGCATCCGGCGGTGTTCGGGCCGCTGGGCCGGAGCCGGCCGCTCGCGGGCCGCGAGCTGGCGTACCTGCGCACGCTCACGGACCGCCCGGCCAAGATCGCCTTGCCGGGGCCGTACCTGCTGACCCGCACCATGTGGATGGAATGCATCTCCGATCGCGCGTACGCCGATCGCGAGACGCTCGCGGCCGATGTGGTGCGGGTGTTGCGCGAGGAGCTGGCGGCGCTGCTCGCGGCGGGCGCGGCGCTCGTGCAGTTCGACGAGCCGGTGCTGTCGGAAGTGGCGTTCTCGGGCGCGTCGAGCCAGCGCAGCTTCATGTGCGGCGCGCTGTCGGCGAAGAGCGATCCGGATACCGAGCTGGCGTTCGCGCGCGATCTCGTCAATGCCGTGGTCGAAGGTTTTCCGGCGGAACGGGTGGCGCTGCACATGTGCCGCGGCAACTGGACGACCGACGAGAGCAAGGCGCTCGCGGGCGACTACCGGCCGCTCGTCGGCACGCTCGGCGCGCTGAACGTCGGCACGCTGTTCCTCGAACTGTGCACGCCGCGCGCGGGCGAGATGGAGGTGTTGCGCAGCCTGCCGGACCGGCTGCGGATCGGCGTCGGGCTGTGCAACCAGAAGCATGCGCGGGTCGAGCCGCTGGACGAGATCCTGCGCAAGGGCGAACAGGCGATCCGCCTGTTCGGCGCATCGCGCGTGCTGTTCAATCCGGACTGCGGATTCGCGACGTTCGCGGATGCGCCGGTCAACAGCAGCCAGATCGCCGAGGCGAAGCTGCGCACGCTCGCGGAAGCCGCGCGGTTGTTGCGCGAGCGGCATGGCGTGTAGCGGTTGCGCGCGCCGACCTCGGCGTGCCGGCCGGGTGGCGCACGCGATCAACTGACGCGTCGATCCGTACCGCCTCCCAACGCTTCCCTACACCTCGGCATACATGAGCTGCTCGTAGCGCGGCGCATGCAGACCATCGTTGCGCCCGGCGAAATACAGTTGCTGGGCGCGCGACGGCGCCAGGTGCGTCGCGGTCGAGAAGCCGAGTTCGAGCAGCCACGCACGCAGCGCCTCGGGTTCGAAGCGGGTGAGCCACGGTTCGCCATGAGACGCCGCGAGCGCCGTGTGGGTGAGCGAGACGTCGAGGTCGACCCCGGTGAGCGCCGCATCGGGCAGCACGAAGGCGAGCACGATGCCGCTGCCCGCGGGCAGCGTCAGCACGTCGCGCAGCGTCGCGGCGAGCGCTTCGCGCGTCAGATACTGCGTCACGCCGAGCAGCGAGAGGAAAGTGCGCGCATGCGGGTCGAACGCGATCGCCTCCAGCCCCTGCCGCAACGTGGCCCGCTCGAAGTCGATCGGGCAGAAGACGACGTTCGCGGGAACGGCCACGCGCCTGCGCTGCAGGTAGTGACGCTTGAGCGCCTGGGAGTCGGGGTGGTCGACCTCGATCACCCGCACGTCGCGCACCCACGCGGGCTGGCGATAGGCAAAGGTGTCGAGGCCCGCGCCGAGGATCACGTACTGCGTCGCGCCGGCGGCGACCGCCTGCGCCAGCCGGTCTTCCGCATAGCGGCTGCGCAGCACGAGGATGGCGCGGGTGTGTTGCTGCACGGGCTGCCGGAACGTGTCGGCCTGCGCGCGGAGGTCGGTTTCGGCGGCTCCCTCGATCAAGCCGATCGCGACGGGGTCGTCGAGGATCTTCGGCGCCGCATCGAGGCATTGATGCGCGGCGCGCGAAATGGCGGTGTACGTGGCGGTCCAGCTGGCTTGTCCTTCTTGCATCGTTTTCCCCTTGGCGTGGGCGTAACCGCATGCAGCGCGGGTCCGCCCAAACCGTATCGACATCGAT
>NZ_JAAGNW010000137.1:16082-18924 GCF_010645215.1 Burkholderia multivorans
ATCGATGGAATGAGCAAACGCGGGCAAGCCAGGCGGGGGCGGGCGCAGGCCCGCCGACCTCGGATCCGCTGTCTTGCGCGCTTCTCCGGATAACCGCAGGCATGATGTCAGCACATTTGCGGGCATCTGAACAGGTCCCGGCCGCATGCTCGGCACGGCGCGCGAGCAGGGTTTGCATGGCGCGCGTATCATCGGCTGGCCCGGCGGTTCTCGTCCGGGCCCCGTCCCCGTCCGGATTCCCGCGCCAGCGAGCCCATGAAGATCTTCAATCTGCTGCCGCTGCCCGCGCTGCAGCCGTATATCGACCGCATCTGGGGCTGGGAGGCCGACGCGCACGAGACGGTGCCGCTGCCGACGCTGCTGCCCGGCACCGGCGCGGAGCTGTACTGCCACTACCGCACGCCGTTCGCGATCGACGGCGCGCCGGGACCGCTCGCGGCCGGCCACCTGTTCTGCCTCCGCCGCGCGCCGGTGCATCTGTCGGCGTCGCCGGCGCTCGGTTTCATCGCGGTGCGTTTCCGGGTCGGCATGCTGAACCGTTTCACGCCCGTGCCGGCCGGCGAGCTGATCGCCGCGCACCGCTCGACGGAAGACGTGTGGGGCGCGGCGGGCGCGGCCTTGCCGCGCGCGCTGGCGGCCGCACCGGACCAGCGCGCGCGCGTCGCCCTGATCCAGTCGTTCCTCGTGCGCCACTGGCAGCGCGACGCGCGCGACAGCGTGGTCGAGCACGGCATGACCGCGCTCTACCGGCGACACGCGACGCTGTCGGTCGACGCGCTCGCGGACGAGCTGGGGCTCGGCCGGCGACAGCTCGAACGGCGCTGGCGCGCGTTCTGCGGCCAGTCGCCGGGCGCGTCGCGGCACCTGTGCCGCTTCCAGCACACGGTGCGCGCGCTGATGCTCGCGGCGTCGACCTCCACGTCCGCGCATGCGGTGGATCACGGCTACTACGATCAGGCCCATTTCATTCACGATTTCCGGCGGCGGGTCGGCCAGTCGCCCGCGCAGTATCTGCGCGGCGCGCGGACGAAGACGCATTTCTACAATACGCCGCTGCGCGCGCGCGGCATGCTGGACACTCCGGATCATTCATCGTGAGGAGTGGCGCCATGTTTGTGCTGTTGGTCGAACTGGAAGCGGCGGCAGGCCGCGAGGCGGAACTGGAGCGCGTGCTGCGCGGGCTCGTCGAGACGGCGCGCACCGAGCCCGGCGTACTGTTCTATGCGATTCAGCGTCCGGAGGGCGAGCCGGGCAGGTTCGTACTCTATGAATATTACGAGAGCAAGGCGGCCTGGCAGACGCATCTCGCGTTCGAGCCGGTGAAGGCCGAGCTGGCGCGCTTCGACGCGCTGCTCGAGCAGCCGGCGAAGCTCACGCTGTGCGACGTCGTCGCGAATACGGAACTGCCGGCGGCGTGAGCGGCGCTCGAGCGCGCCGGCCTCCTCCGGCGGCGCGCACGAAGCGGTCGTCAACCCGAAATACACACAACGACGATGCGCCGCCCGCGCATTGCCTCGCACGCCATGCAGGCTGCATTTCGGTTTGCGTAAGAATGACAAAATGACGCGTCGCATTATTGCAAGCACGACGCACTATCTTTCCTGCCCTGTTCGCCGCGCGTTAGTTTTTGCATGTCGCGGTCATTGAGTAAACCTATTTCCGCCGTCAGTTGAGAACCCGTACCATGCTCGGGCGACGCCCGGCGTACGAGCCGAGCCGGGCGATCGTGTCCCCACGATCCAAGGAGAGCAGATATGTCGACTGAAACGAAGTGTCCGTTCAAGCATACCGCTGGCGGCGGCACGTCGAACCGGGACTGGTGGCCGAAGCAACTGAACCTGAACCTCCTGCGCCAGCATTCCTCCCTGTCCGATCCGATGGACAAGGATTTCAACTACGCCGAAGCCTTCAAGCGCCTCGATCTCGCGGCCGTCAAGCAGGACCTGCTGGCGGTCATGACGAATTCCCAATCGTGGTGGCCGGCCGATTTCGGCCACTATGGTCCGCTGTTCATCCGCATGGCATGGCACAGCGCCGGCACCTATCGCACGGGCGACGGGCGCGGCGGCGCGGGCTCCGGCCAGCAACGTTTCGCACCGCTCAACAGCTGGCCCGACAACGTGAGCCTCGACAAGGCGCGCCGCTTGATCTGGCCGGTCAAGCAGAAGTACGGCCGCGCGCTGTCGTGGGCCGACCTGATCATCCTGACCGGCAACGTCGCGCTCGAATCGATGGGCTTCAAGACCTTCGGCTTCGGCGGCGGGCGCGTCGATGCATGGGAGCCGGACCAGGACGTCTACTGGGGCGACGAGCATACCTGGCTCGGCGACGAGCGCTACAGCGGCGACCGCGACCTCGAGAATCCGCTCGCGGCGGTGCAGATGGGCCTGATCTACGTGAATCCGGAAGGTCCGAACGGCAATCCCGATCCGGTCGCGGCGGCCCGCGACATCCGCGAGACCTTCGCGCGCATGGCGATGAACGACGAGGAGACGGTCGCGCTGATCGCGGGCGGCCACAGCTTCGGCAAGACGCACGGCGCGGCGAGCGCGTCGCACGTGGGACCGGAGCCGGAAGCGGCCGGCCTCGAACAGCAGGGCTTCGGCTGGAAGAACGACTTCGGCACCGGCAGCGGCGACGACGCCATCACGTCCGGCCTCGAAGTGATCTGGACCGCGACGCCGACCAAGTGGAGCAACCATTTCCTGGAGAACCTGTTCGATCACGAATGGGAGCTGACCCAGAGCCCGGCCGGCGCGCATCAGTGGAAGCCGAAGGGCGACGCGGCCGCGGGCACCATCCCCGATCCGCACGATCCGTCGAAGCGCCGTTCGCCGTCGCG
>NZ_JAAGNW010000138.1:0-16116 GCF_010645215.1 Burkholderia multivorans
GAGACGGGCGGCCTGAATCCGATGGAGCTGCGCTCGCGCGCGCGCCGGCTGTCGCGCCAGTGCGGCAAGCTCGGCCTCATCATCGTCGACTACCTGCAGCTGATGTCGGGTTCGTCGCAGGGCGAGAACCGCGCGACCGAAATCTCGGAAATCTCGCGCTCGCTGAAGAGCCTCGCGAAGGAACTGGATGTGCCGGTGATCGCGCTGTCGCAGCTGAATCGCGGCCTCGAACAGCGGCCGAACAAGCGGCCGGTGATGTCGGACCTGCGGGAATCGGGCGCAATCGAGCAGGATGCGGACGTGATCCTGTTCATCTACCGCGACGAGGTCTACAACCCGGACAGCCCGGACAAGGGCACCGCGGAAATCATCATCGGCAAGCAGCGTAACGGCCCGATCGGACCTGTTCGGCTCACGTTCCATGGTCAATTCACGAAGTTCGACAACTTTGCCGGGGCGCAGAACTTCTACGGCGAGTAAAGCTGGTTGTAAACCCCTAATTTACGAAACGTTGTATCTCGTCGCCGATGACGTGATCGAGCGCTTCGCCCCAAACTGCGAAACGGTACAATGTCGCCGTTTTTTATGACAGTTGTTTGACCATTTTCCAGGGATCCCATGTTCGGTCGATTCATGCCCACCGAAGGCAAGTTCTTCGAAATCTTCAACGCGCACGCGAACTACATCGTTTCCGGCGGCCGCGAGCTGGAACTGCTGATCGACAATCTCGCGGATGCCGAGATTCACAAGCAAAACGTCCAGTCGGCCGAAAAGGCCGCCGACAAGCTGACGCACGAAGCGATCGACTTGTTGCACAAGACCTTCATCACGCCGCTCGATCGCGACGAGATCCACAAGCTGATCACGACCATGGACGACATCCTCGACCTGATGGAGGACGTCGCGACGGCCGTGTCGCTGTATGACGTACGCGCCGTCACGTCGGAGGCGAGCCAGCTCGCGCACATGGTCACGCAGTCCGCGCAGCATGTGCAGCAGGCCGTGGCGCTGTTGTCCGATATGAAGCAGTCCGGACAGATCCTGAAGGCCTGCGAGGATATCGACCGCTGGGAATCCGAGGCGGACCGCGTGCTGCGCTCGGCGCTGTCGAAGCTGTTCCGCGAGGAAGAGGACGTCAAGAACCTGATCAAGCTCAAGGCGGTCTACGAATTGCTCGAGCAGATCACCGACAAGTGCGAGGACGTCGCGAACATCATCGAAGGCATCGTGCTGGAAAACGCCTGAGCCGACGACGATGCATTCGATCCAACTCGCCCTGTGGGTGGTCGCGACGCTGGTGCTGGTCGCGCTCCTGTTTGACTTCATGAACGGCTTCCACGACGCCGCCAATTCGATCGCGACCGTCGTGTCGACCGGCGTGCTGAAGCCGCAGCAGGCGGTCGTGTTTGCCGCCGCGTTCAACGTCATCGCCTATTTCGTGTTCCATCTGAAGGTCGCCCAGACCGTCGGAAAGGGCACGATCGACGCGAGCATCGTCGACCACTACGTGGTGTTCGGCGCGCTCATCGGGGCGATCGGCTGGAACATCATCACCTGGTACTACGGCATTCCGTCCAGCTCGTCCCATGCGCTGATCGGCGGCCTCGTCGGCGCGGCGGTCGCGAAGTCGGGCTGGGGCTCGCTCAACGTCGACGGCCTGATGAAGACGGTGGCGTTCATCTTCATTTCGCCGCTGCTCGGCTTCGTCCTCGGCTCGCTGTTCATGCTCGGGGTGTCGTGGCTGTACTTCCGCACGGCGCCGAGCAAGGTCGACCGCAGGTTCAGGCGCCTGCAGCTGCTGTCCGCCGGGCTCTACAGCCTCGGCCACGGCGGCAACGACGCGCAGAAGACGATCGGCATCATCTGGATGCTGTTGATCGCGTCCGGTTACGCCTCGGCCACGGCCGACGCGCCGCCCGCCTGGGTGATCGCGGGCTGCTACCTGTCGCTGGGCCTCGGCACGCTGTTCGGCGGCTGGCGGATCGTCCGTACGATGGGCCAGAAGATCACCAAGCTGAAGCCGGTCGGTGGCTTCTGCGCGGAGAGCGGCGGTGCGATCACGCTGTTCATTGCGTCCTGGCTCGGCATTCCCGTGTCGACCACGCACACGATCACCGGCGCGATCGTCGGCGTGGGCGCGACCCGCAAGCTGTCGGCGGTGCGCTGGGGCGTGGCCGGCAACATCGTGTGGGCCTGGGTGCTGACGATTCCCGCTTCGGCGCTGATCGCCGCCGCGGGCTGGTGGGTCGGTCACCAGGTGTTCTGACACCGGATTTCACCGAAAGCGCGCGAGGCGCCGTGGGTCGAGAGGCCCCGGCGCCTTTTGTTTTGTCGGCTGATTGTCGATCGTACGGGCTTGGGGGCTGGCGATTCCTGCCTCGGTGCTGGTTGTCGCCGTGGGGTGGTGGATGGGTCACCCGGTGTTCCGACGCTGAGTTTCACCGCAAGCCGTGCAGGGCGCCGCGGGCCGAGAGGTCCCGGCGCCCTTGTTTTGACGGCTGGTTCAGGATCGGGTGGGTGACTCCTGCGTCGGCGCTGATCGTCGTCGCGGGCGCCCCCGGTGGTTCTGACGCAGAATTTCACCGCAAGCCGTGCGCAGCACCGTGGGCCGTGAGGCCCCGGTGTCTTTGTCTTTGGGCGGATGATCGGCGCTCCGGGTCCTGGACCCGAGGCGCGAGATAGAGCGTCGCCGCTCGGCTCAGTCGCCGCCGCCCGTCGCGAAGCGGGCGATCGGGTCGTCGTTGGTGCTGGTGGCGGCGGGTGCGGCGTTGCCGGGCGCGGTGGAGGCCCGCAGGACCTGGACGCCGCCCGGGGCCGCGAGCTGCGCCTGACGCGCCGCCGCGCGCGCGGTGGGCGGCGGCGGTTCGAAGGCGTCGGCCGCGGCGGTGATCGGATCCGACGGCACGGCGGCGGCCGTGGGGATCTCGTTGACCGGTGCGGCCGTGAGCACGGGGGCCGGCGCGACTGCTCCCGCTGCGCGTGCCTGCTGCTGCGCGGCGCTCAGGCCCGGAGGCGGCGGTTCGAACGGATCGGGCTGCGCGGTCGCCGCGGCCGCCGGCCGCACCGGCGCCGGTGCAGGCGCGGCAGCCACCGCGACCGGCGCGGCCGCATACGCGGGCTGCACCGGCGCGACACGCGGCGCGGGCGCAGGCTCGGGCGGGCGGCTGGCCTCATAGGTCGGCGCGTCGAACGGCGTGGCCTTGTCCCGCGGCGGCGCGACCCGGCGGATGCCGTCGAAGCGCTTCGCCCAGTACGGATTCGTCAGATAGTCGAGCCGCACCGTGCCGCCCGTCGAGGGCGCGTTGACGAAGCGCAGCTTGCCGACATAGATGCCGACGTGCGAATGGGCTCGCCCGGTCGTGTTGAAGAAGATCAGGTCGCCGGGCGCGAGGCCGTCCGGTTCGATCGTATCGCCGCGCTGGCTCATGTCGGCCGTGGTGCGCGGCAGCGTGACGCTGGCCGCGCGGCCGACCACGTAGCGCACGAGCCCGCTGCAATCGAAGCCGCTGTCGGGCGTGTTGCCGCCCCAGCGGTACGGCACGCCGACGAGGCTCATCGCCTGGATCGAGATTTCCTCGCGCCCGACGCTGTGGTCGACGAAGTTCGGGAAGCCCCGCGGCGGCGGAAAGGCGCGCGGCGTCGTGATCGTCATCCCCGACGAGCCGGTGCGCGCGGTCTTCTGCGGCGCGCTCGAGCAGGCCGCAAGCAGGAATAGGACGAAGACGGACAGCCAGATTCGCAGCATCAGGGGAGGGCGAACGCGGCGCGTTCGCCGATCGTATGACCAACGGAGATAGTGGCGATAGTAGTCCGTCCGGCGGGGCTTTCGCAAGGGAACTTGAGAAACGACTTGAAGTTTCGCGCGTAACTGTTGTAACCGGCGCTTGCCGGCGCCCGGTTTGGAAGAGATTCGACCCTCTAAATAAAAATGGCGCCCGGGGTAAGCCCGGGCGCCATGTCTTGCCGCGTCTGGCGACGCGACGAGCGGATCAGAGGATGTCGGAGGCGTAGTCGGCGAGGCGCGAGCGCTCGCCGCGCGCGAGCGTCACGTGGCCGCTGTGACCCCAACCCTTGAAGCGGTCGACGACGTAGGTCAGGCCGGAACTGCCTTCCGTCAGGTACGGCGTATCGATCTGCGCGATATTGCCGAGGCAGATGATCTTCGTGCCGGGGCCGGCGCGCGTGACGAGCGTTTTCATCTGCTTCGGCGTGAGGTTCTGCGCCTCGTCGATGATCACGTACTTGTCGACGAAGGTGCGGCCGCGCATGAAGTTCATGCTCTTGACCTTGAGGCGCGAGCGGATCAGCTCCTGGGTGGCCGCGCGGCCCCATTCGCCCGCTGCGTCGTCGGTCTTCTGCAGCACTTCGAGGTTGTCGTCGAATGCGCCCATCCAGGGCTGCATCTTCTCTTCCTCGGTGCCGGGCAGGAAGCCGATGTCCTCGCCCACCGGCACGGTCGCGCGCGTGACGATGATCTCGTTGTAGCGCTTGTCGTCGAGCACCTGCGCGAGGCCTGCCGCGAGCGCGACGAGCGTCTTGCCGGTGCCGGCCTGGCCGAGCAGCGTGACGAAGTCGATCTCCGGATTCATCAGCAGATTGAGCGCGAAATTCTGCTCGCGGTTGCGCGCGGTGATGCCCCACACGTTGTTCTTGTGGTGGCTGTAGTCGCGCAGCGTCTGCAGGAGCGCGGTCTTGCCGTTCAGCTCGCGCACGATCGCGTGGAACGTGGGCTCGCCGTTCTGCGGCTCCAGGTAGACGAACTCGTTGACGAGCAGCGAAGCGACGAGCGGCCCCGTCACGCGGTAGTAGGTGGTGCCGGTCTTGGTGTCCTGCCAGCTCTCCATGCCTTTCGCATGCTTGGTCCAGAAGTCCTGCGGCAGCTCGCGCACGCCCGAGTACAGCAGATCCTTGTCCTCGAGCACCTGGTCGTTGAAGTAGTCCTCCGCGGGCAGGCCGAGCGCGTGTGCCTTGATCCGCATGTTGATGTCTTTCGACACCAGCACGACCAGGCGGTCCGCGCGTTCGCGCTGCAGCGCGCGCACCACGCCGAGGATCTGGTTGTCCGCCTTGCCTTGCGGCAGGCCGTCGACCGGTTCGATCTGGGTGAGCGTGGTCTGGAAGTACAGGCGGCCGAGCGCCTCGCGGCTGCCGAGACGCGCGAGCGGGATGCCGGCCGAGATCGGGCCGGCGTTCGCGACGAGCGCATCGAGCGTGCGGCTGACCTGGCGCGCGTTGCGCGCGACTTCCGACATGCCTTTCTTGTGGTTGTCGAGTTCCTCGAGCGTCATCATCGGCAGATAGACGTCGTGTTCCTCGAAACGGAACAGGCTGCTCGGGTCGTGCATGAGCACGTTCGTGTCGAGCACGAACAGCTTTTGCAATTCGGTCGTCGCGTTCTTGCGGCCGCGCGGCTTGGCCGCGTCGCGCGGGGCGGCGACGACCGGCGCGGCCGGTTTGGCGGCGGCCGGCTTGTCCTCGCGCGCGACGGCGGGCGCGGCGGCCGGCACCGGCTGCAGCAGCGCCGCGGTCTGGCGGGACTTGCGGGCGCGCGGCGCGGGCTCGGCGGCCTCGGGCGCGGCGACCGAGCGCAGCGGTGCGGCGGTGTTGGCGGCGGGCGCCATCGGGTCGGCGACGTTCGCCGCGCCGAATTCGGACGCCTGCGCGGGATCCCCTGCGGCGGCCGATTTGGCGGCTTTCGCGGGCCGCGCTTTCGCCTTGTAGTCGTCGGGTGGCAGCAGACTGCCGAGCTTGCTGGGGGGAGTAGGCAAAGGCATGGTGTCCCTCGGGAGGAATCGTGTCGCATGGAGTGCGCCGCCGATCGCATCCTGCCCGCGGGGGCAGTTTGCGCGCAGTGGCGCACCTGGGGTTTCGAAACGCCGGTTCGCCTAGATTTCGGTCAGCTCCTTGACGGGATGGACCGCCAGGCAAGGGCGCCCGGCGCGAAAACCATGAAAAAAGCCGCTGCCCCGAACGGGGCGAGCGGCTCGGCTTCAACCGTCGTGCTGCGCGTCAGATGCGAACCTGCGTTGCTTCGACCACCGGCGCAGCTACGAGAAAAATGGTGCGGACTGGCATTCATTGAAGCCCAATATAGCGCGGCTCAAAGCGCTTGTACAGCACTCAGCACGTCGTCGACATGGCCTGGTACTTTCACGCCACGCCATGCCTGGCGCAGGATCCCGCCGGCGTCGATCAGGAAGGTCGAGCGCTCGATGCCGCGCACTTCCTTGCCATACATTTTCTTCAATTTCATGACATCGAAGAGCGCGCACAGCGTCTCGTCGGGATCGGAAATCAGCGGGAACGGCAGTTCGAGCTTGGCCTTGAAGTTCTCGTGCGAGCGCAGGCTGTCGCGCGACACGCCGACCACTTCGGCGCCGGCCTTCTTGAACTTCGGATAGAGGTCGCGGAACTGCAGGCCTTCGGTCGTGCAGCCGGGCGTGTTGTCTTTCGGATAGAAATACAGCACCAGCTTCCTGCCGTTCAGTCCGGACAGCGAAAAATCGCCGCCCGTGGCAGGCGCGGTGAAATCGGGAACTTGACGGTCGACTTCGACGGACACGTGATTCTCCTGTTGTTATGCAAATGGCGCGGACGCGCCAGGCGAGGGCCGGCCGTGGCGGCCGGCCCGCGGCCGGACCTAGTCGGGCTGGATGATCAGCTCGCCGGAGCGGCCGGGGATCTCGCCCCATGCGACAGGGTACGATGGCAGCGTGGCGCGGTCCAGCGTCGCATGGTAGTCGCCCATCGTGGCGAACGTATGGCCCTGCGCGCGCCAGCCGGCGAGCAGCTGCTCGAACACCGGCGCGAGCTTCTGCCCCTCCAGCTCCGCGTGCAGCGTGAAGACCTGGTCGTGCGGATTGCGCTCGGTGTGCTTCAGCAGGTGGGCAGCGACGTTGCCGGTGTCGAGCGTCGGCAGCGTGGTCGGCATCTGCACGTGATCGAGCGTGCGGCCGCCGACCACCGGCAGGTACGGCGAGTGGCCGCGCCCGTCGGAGGCGTAGCGCATGCCCCACGCGTCGATCTGCTCGAACGCCGCGTCGTTCATCTGCCAGCCGGCCGCGCCGTGGGTGACGGGCGGTGCGCCGAAGATGTCGACGAAGCGCGCGTGGCTTTTCTGCATCTCGCGCGCGGTCCACTCGGGCGGACGGTGCCGGACGTTGTCCTGCCAGTACACGTGATCCCAGGTGTGGATGCCGCACTCGAAGCCGGCCTCGTGGATCGCGCGCATGTCCGCGCGCGCGCGCCGGCCGATGTCGGGGCCCGGCAGCAGCACGCCGTACATCAGCTGCATGATGCCGTAGTGCTCGACCACCGAGGTGCGCGAGACTTTCTTCAGGAAGCCCGGGCGCAGCACCCGCCGCATCGCCCAGCCGGTGTGATCCGGGCCGAGGCTGAACAGGAAGGTTGCGCGGGCCGCGTAGCGGTCGAAGATGCGGGCGAGGTTCGGCACGCCCTCGCGGGTGCCGCGCAGCGTGTCGACGTCGATCTTGAGGACGATGCGAGCCAAGCGGGGCGGTCCTCAGCCTTGCTGTTCGACGAGCGCGCGCGCTTCGCCGACGTGGCCGCGGTACGCTTCGAAGATCTTGCGCAGCGCGTCGTCGAACGACGACTGCGGCGCCCAGCCGAGTTCCTGCATCGTGTTCTCGATCTTCGGCACGCGGTTCTGCACGTCCTGGTAGCCGTTGCCGTAGTAGGCGCCCGAGGTGGTCTCGACGAGCTTCACGTGCTTCGCGGAATCGGCGTACTCGGGGTATTCGGCGGCCAGCTCGAGCATTTTGTGCGCGAGTTCGCGCACCGAGTAGTTATTGCTCGGGTTGCCGATGTTGTAGATCTTGCCCGAGGCGACGCCGTTCGCGTTGTCGATGATCTTCATCAGTGCGCTGATGCCGTCGTCGATATCGGTGAACGCGCGCTTTTGCGAGCCGCCGTCGACGAGGCTGATGTTCTCACCGCGCACGATGTGGCCGAGGAACTGCGTGACCACGCGCGAGCTGCCTTCCTTCGGCGTGTAGATCGAATCGAGGCCCGGGCCGATCCAGTTGAACGGACGGAACAGCGTGAAGTTCAGGCCTTCCATGCCGTAGCCCCAGATCACGCGGTCCATCAGCTGCTTCGAGCACGCGTAGATCCAGCGCGGCTTGTTGATCGGGCCGTAGGTGAGGGCGGACGCATCCGGGTCGAACTGCTCGTCCGAGCACATGCCGTAGACCTCGGAGGTCGACGGGAACACCAGGTGCTTGCCGTACTTGACGGCCGACCGCACGATCGGCAGGTTCGCCTCGAAGTCGAGCTCGAACACGCGCAGCGGCTGCTGCACGTAGGTCGCGGGCGTCGCGATCGCGACCAGCGGCAGGATCACGTCGCACTTCTTCACGTGATACTCGACCCACTCCTTGTTGATCGTGATGTCACCCTCGAAGAAATGCATGCGTTCGTGCTTGACGAGGTCGCCGAGCCGGTCGGTCTGCATGTCCATGCCGAAGACTTCCCAATCGGTGGTCTCGAGGATGTGCTTCGACAGGTGGTGGCCGATGAAGCCGTTCACACCCAGGATCAGGACTTTTTTCGCTTTCATGAATGACGGGAAGAGTGAATGAACTGCGCGAACGCTGCGGGAGATACGACGGCCTCGCCGTCGTCGCGCGCTTGCCGCAGTTCCAGAATGGAGACGGCGCGGCTGTCGCCGCAAACGCCGAATAGCGCATTATCGCTTACGTGCAGGCCCGCCGGCAAATCGGCGGCGGCCCGCGCGACGGGCGAGCCGGGCGCCGCGAGCCGGGCCCGGGCGATCACGAAGCGGCTGCCGTGCAGGTCGGTAAACGCACCCGGATAAGGGGGCGCGACCGCGCGGATCAGGTTGTAGACGCGCGCGGCCGGGTGCGACCAGTCGATCCGCCCGTCCTCGGGCTTGCGCCCGCCGTAGTAGCTGCCCTGCGACAGGTCGTTCGGCAGATGCGGCGCCTCGCCGGCGAGCAGCGCGGGCAGTACGCGCCAGAGCGTCTGCTCGGCCGCGACGGTGACCTTGTCGAAGACCTGCGCGGCGGTGTCGTCGGGCAGGATCGGCACGGCCGTCTGGCCGAGCAGCGCGCCCGCGTCCGGCTTCTCGGCCATCTCGTGCAGGGTCGCGCCGGTTTCGGTTTCGCCGTTCAGCACCGCCCAGTTGGTCGGCACGCGGCCGCGATACTTCGGCAGCAGCGAGCCGTGCATGTTGTAGGCGCCGCGCGGCGCGAGCGCGAGCAGCGCGAGCGGCAGCATGTGCCGGTAGTAGAACGAGAAGATGAAGTCCGGCCGCGCGGCCGCCACCGCGTCATGCAGCGAAGGGGCGCGCGGATCGGCGGGCGTGACCACGGGAATCCCGTGCTCGGCCGCGAGCGCGGCGACGCTGCCGAACCAGATGTTCTCGGTCGGGCTGTCCTCGTGCGTGACGACCAGCGCGACCTCGACGCCGCGCGCGAGCAGCACCTGCAGGCAGCGGACGCCGACGTTGTGATAGGCGAATACGACGGCGCGCGGTTTCATCGCGGGAGATCCTGACGGGCGGCGGCGCCGGGCAGCGTGACGCCGGGCTGGCCGTCGCGCGTCTCGAGCACGGTCTGGATCAGGTAGCGCGGCCGTGCGCGCACCTGCTGGTAGATGCGGCCGATGTACTCGCCGAGCAGGCCGAGCGCGAAGATGATCACCCCGAGCAGGAAGAACGTGATGGCGAACAGCGTGAAGACGCCCTGGACTTCCGCGCCGACGATGAAGCGGCGCACGAGCAGCAGCACGAACAGCGCGGCGGAGCCGAGCGACAGGATCACGCCGATGAACGACAGCCACTGCAGCGGCACCACGGAGAAGCCGGTCACGAGATCGAAGTTGAGGCGGATCAGGCTGTAGACCGAGTACTTCGATTCGCCCGCGAAGCGTTCCTCGTGCGCGACCTCGATTTCGGTCGGGTTCTGCGCGAACGTATACGCGAGCGCCGGGATGAAGGTGTTCACCTCGCCGCAGCGGTTGATCGTGTCGATGACGTGGCGGCTGTACGCGCGCAGCATGCAGCCCTGGTCGGTCATCTTGATGCGCGTGATGCGCTCGCGCAGCCGGTTCATCGCGGCGGACGCCTTGCGGCGGAACAGGCTGTCCTGGCGCTGCTTGCGGATCGAGCCGACGTAGTCGTGGCCGGCGCGGATCTGTTCGACCAGCTTGCCGATCTCCTCGGGCGGATTCTGCAGGTCGGCGTCGAGCGTCACGACGATCTCGCCGCGCGACTGCTCGAAGCCGGCGAGGATCGCCATGTGCTGGCCGTAATTGCCGTTCAGCAATACGACGCGCGTGGTGTCGGGGCGCACCCGGAACTGGTCCGCCAGCATGGCGGCCGAGCGGTCGCGGCTGCCGTCGTTGACGAGGATCACTTCGTAGCCGGTGCCGAGCGCGTCGAGCGCCGGGTACAGGCGCGCGAAGAGCGCGGCGAGGCCGTCCTCCTCGTTGTACACGGGGATGACGACCGAGACTTCGGGGTTCGCCGCGCCCGGTTGTCCGGCGCGTGCTTCAAACTGACTCATATTTCCGCTTATTTTCCGTATTGTTCGCAAATCTGGTTGACGGCGTCGACCACGCGCCGCACGTCGTCGCCGTTCATCTGGGTGAACAGCGGCAGCGTGACGGTGCTCGCGCCGAAGCGCTCGGCGTGCGGGAACATGCCTTCCTTGAAGCCGAGCGCGCGGTACAGCGTAAACAGGTGGATCGCCGGGTAATGCATGCCCGAGCCGATCCCGCGTTCCTTCAGTTGCGCCATGAATTCGCCGCGCGTGATCAACAGGCGTTCGAGCGGCAGCGTGATCTGGAACATGTGCCAGTTGGCGTGCTCGAAATCCTCGACCGGCAGGCCGACGCCGAGCCCGAGCGCGCTGCCGCCCGCAAACGCGTCGAAATAGGCGCGCGCGAGCACGCGGCGCTGGGCATTGAAGCGTTCGAGGTGCGGGAGCTGGCCGAGCCCGACCCGGGCGGCGACGTCGGTGAGATTGTACTTGCCGCCGAGCACGTCGCAGTCCATGCCGTCGGGGCCGGTGCGGGTGACGCCCTGCAGCCGGTACTTCTCCGCGAGGCGGGCCTCGTCCGCGTTGTTCAGCACGAGCGCGCCGCCCTCGATCGAGGTCAGGTTCTTGTTCGGGTGGAAGCTGAACGACACGATGTCGCCGAACGCGCCGATGCGGCGGCCTTTCCAGGTCGCGCCGAGCGCCTGCGCGGCGTCCTCGATCACGCGCAGCTGGTGCGCGCCTGCGATCGCGTACAGGCGGTCCATGTCGACCGGCAGGCCCGCGAGATAGACCGGAATCACGGCCTTGGTGCGCGGCGTGATGGCCCGTTCGAGCAGATCGAGGTCGAGATTGCGCGTGACCGGGTCGCTGTCGACGAAGACGGGCGTCGCGCCGGTCTCGAGGATCACGTTGGCGGTGGCGACCCACGACGCCGGGGTCGTGATCACCTCGTCGCCCGGGCCGACGCCCGCGATCCGCAGGCCGATCTCGAGCGTCGCGGTGCCCGAGTTGAAGACCCGCACCGGCCGGCCGCCGACGTATTCGGACAGCGCGGCCTCGAATGCGGCGCACTGCGGGCCGGTGGTGATCCAGCCCGAACGCAGCACCTCGGCGACGCCCTGGATGGTCTCCTCGTCGATCTCGGGTTTGACGAACGGCAAAAACGGAACGGTGGTCTGGCTCATGGAGTCCTGGCTCGTGATCGTGATGGCGTTAAAGGGGGCGGATCGGGCGGGGGCCCGAAACGCGCATTTAACACCGGTTGACGCAAATGCTACGTCTCTTTTTGTCGGTTGGCGGGCGGCCGGCGCGGCCCGCGGCGTCAGCTGCGCGCGAGCACCAGCACGCCGATCAGGATGATGCCGATGCCGACCAGGCGCTGCACCGACAGCACCTCGCCGAACAGGTACCAGGCGGCGAAGGCGTTGACGACGTAGCCGAGCGACAGCATCGGGTAGGCGATCGACACGTCCACGCGGGACAGGCCGACGATCCAGACCACGACGCTCAGCACGTAGCAGCCGAGGCCGCCGATGATCGGCAGCTGAGTCGCGATCTTGAAGCCGACGGGGATAATGTTCGCACGGGTGAATTCGAAGTGTCCAACCGCGTTCACGCCTGCCTTCAGCAGCAATTGCGCGCACGCGTTGAGCATCACGCCGGTGACGATGCAGATGAGGGAAACCGGGTTCATGGCGATCGGGCCTCGCTTACGGTTGTTACGGCTTCGCGACGACGACGCGCCGGTTGTCCTGGGCGATGACCTGCATCGGCAGGCCCTGTTCGGCGAGCTGCCGGTAGCGTTCGGGCGACATCAGCGCGAGCGCGTAGCGGTCGGCCTTCCAGCGTTCGATCCATTGGTCGACGGTCGGAATCCACTTGCTCGGCTCGACCGAGATGCCGAACGACAGCTCGTCCTCGCGCGCGACCATGATGGTCGTGTGACGCACGTAGAACGGCAGCGTGTGGTCGAGCGCCTCGACCGAATAGAACGGCGTGTCGGGCGGCAGCTTCGCCAGTTCCGCGCGGATCGCGGGCGCGATGAGGGCGCCCGAGCTGTAGCGGCCGAACTGGTCGTGACCGGTGCCGCCGATCGTGCCGAGCAGCAGCCAGCCCGCGCCGAACGCGGTGGCCGCGGCGACGACGCCGGCGCGGCCGAGACGGTTCAGGCGGACCGCGACCAGCGTCAGCGCGAACGCGACGACGAGCGCCGCATACACCCATTTCTGGAATGCGACGTACTGGAAGTTCGGCGTGCGCGGGTCGCCGAGGTGGCCGAGCGAGAGCGTGCCGACGGCGGCCGCGACGAGGAACAGCAGGTAGCCGAGCAGGTGGCGGCGGAACTGTTCGCGGGTCACGAGCGGCAGGTACGCGCCGATCACGAGCGCGAGCGCGGGCGCGACGGGCAGCACGTACGAGATCAGCTTCGAGTGCGATGCGCTGAAGAACAGGAAGATGAAGGCGCTCCAGATCAGCAGCAGGGTCATCGGCGCGAAGCCGTTCGGCTGGCGCGGCATCCGCAGCGCATGGCGCAGGCTCTGGAAGCTGATCGACAGCCACGGCAGGAAGCCGACGAGCAGCACGGGGACGAAGTAGTAGAACGGGCCGGGCCGGTTCTGTTCGGGCGTCAGGTAGCGGCGGAACTGCTGGACGATGAAGAAGAAATTGAAGAACTCGGGGTTGCGCTGCTGGACCAGCACGAACCACGGCGTCACGATCGCGAAGAAGATCACGAGGCCGCTCACGAGGTACAGGCGTTTCCACAGCGCCCAGTCGCGGGTGACGAGCGTGTACAGCACCAGCACCGCGCCGGGCAGGATCAGCCCGACGAGCCCCTTCGACAGCACGGCGAAGGCCATCGCCGCCCAGCAGAGCCACATCCAGCCGCGCGCGGCGCGCGCCGGCAGGGCGGGCCGCTGCGCGAGCAGCAGCGCGCACAGCGAGAGCGCCATCCAGAACGACAGGCCCATGTCGAGCGCGTTGAAATGGCCCATCAGGTTCCAGTACGGCGCGGTCGCGAGCACCATCGCGGCGCAGAAGCCGGCGAGCGGATTGAACACCCGGGCGCCGGTGTAGCCGACCACCAGCACGCCCGCGAAGCTCGCGAGCGCCGTGTACAGGCGGGCCTGCCATTCACCGAGGCCGAACCAGGCGAAGGTCAGCGCGTTCAGCCAGGTCTGCAGCGGCGGCTTCTCGAAGTACTTGTAGCCGTTGTAGCGCGGCGTGATCCAGTCGCCCGTCGCGAACATCTCGCGCGCCATTTCGGCGTAGCGGCCTTCGTCGCTGGGAATCAGGTGGCGCAGGCCGAGCGGCGCGAACCAGATGACGGCGAGCGCGGCGAGCAGGAGCAGCAGCGCGGCGCGGTTGAGCGGTAGCCTCGACGGCGTATCGTTCATGAAAATAGCCTGTAGATCGGAGTAGGGAAGTCGCGGGCGGCGCAGCGCGCGACCCGCGGGCCCGCGAGCGGGCCGGAGCGTGTGACCGGAAGGGTCGGGTCAGCGTTCAATCAGCAACGCGGCCGCCACCTTGCGGCCTTCCGCCATCAGGATGTTGTAGGTCCGGCAGGCGGCCTGGAAGTCCATGGTTTCGACGCCGATCCGCCGTGCGGTCAGCTGGGCGGTGAGGCGCGGGTGCGGGAAGCGCAGCGTCGCGCCGCTGCCGAAGATGACCACTTCGGGCGCGGGGGCCACCAGCAGTTCGAAATGTTCGGCCGACAGCGCGTCGAAGGACGCGACCGGCCACGCGATCACGGGCCCGCTGGGCAGTACGATCACGCTGCCGTCGTGGCGTGCGAGGTTGATCTCGACGTAATCGGGGCCATAGCCGGTGACGGTATTGAGCGCGGCGCTCGTATCCTGGTGCAGTTTCAAATTGGTGTTCCGCGATTCCGAAAGGGACTGACAAGAGGCCCGGTAACGGGCCCGGGCGGCTTCCGCAACGCGCCGGCCCCCGGCCGGTCGGGCCGGCGCGAGAGCCTGACCCGGAATGGTGCATTGCGAAAGTCAGCCAAAATCCGCTAAATTATAGCTTTTTAGCCGCCCCCGGGCGGCGCTTGTCTCGTGCGCCGCCACAAGTCGCGCGCGAACACCGCTTCAGATCTGTCCTAGGCAGCGTGCACGACCGGCCGCTTTCCAGTCTCGATCCCCGTCCCCTCCAGGCCCGCAGGCGTTATCCAGGAACATGTCCGCCGTGAAACCGATTCAGAAATCGAACAAGCTGCTCAACGTGTGCTACGACATTCGTGGCCCGGTGCTCGAGCACGCGAAGCGCCTCGAAGACGAGGGGCACCGCATCATCAAGCTGAACATCGGCAATCTGGCCCCGTTCGGTTTCGAGGCGCCCGACGAAATCATCCAGGACATGATCCGCAACCTGCCGGGCGCGTCCGGCTATTCCGACTCGAAGGGCGTGTTCGCCGCGCGCAAGGCGGTCATGCACTACACGCAGCAGAAGGGCGTGAAGGGCGTGGAGCTGGACGACATCTACATCGGCAACGGCGCGTCCGAGCTGATCGTGATGGCGACCCAGGGCCTGCTGAACGACGGCGACGAGGTGCTGCTGCCGGCGCCCGACTACCCGCTGTGGACCGCGGCGGTGAGCCTGTCGGGCGGTACGCCCGTGCATTACGTGTGCGACGAGTCGAACCGCTGGATGCCGGACCTCGACGACATCCGCCGCAAGATCACGCCGAACACGAAGGCGCTCGTCGTGATCAATCCGAACAATCCGACGGGCGCGCTGTATTCCGACGAACTGCTGCGCGAGCTGCTCGCGATCGCGCGCCAGCACGGCCTCGTGATCTTCGCGGACGAGGTGTACGACAAGATCGTCTACGACGGCAAGTCGCACACGGCGCTCGCGTCGCTCGCCGAGGACGTGGTGATCGTCACCTTCAACAGCCTGTCGAAGAGCTATCGTTCGTGCGGCTATCGGGCCGGCTGGATGTTCGTGTCGGGCCTCGCGGGCTCGAACCGCGCGCGCGCGAAGGACTACCTGGAAGGGCTCGGGATCCTGTCGTCGATGCGGCTGTGCGCGAACGTGCCAGGCCAGTTCGCGGTCCAGACCGCGCTCGGCGGCTACCAGAGCATCAACGAGCTGATCGTGCCGACCGGGCGCCTGTACAAGCAGCGCGAGCTGGCCTACGAGATGCTCACGGCGATTCCGGGCGTGTCCTGCGTGAAGCCGGAGGCCGCGCTCTACATGTTCCCGCGTCTCGACCCGAAGCTGTATCCGATCGAGAACGACCAGCAGTTCATTCTCGACCTGCTGCTCAAGGAGCGCGTGCTCCTCGTGCAGGGCACGGGCTTCAACTGGCCGACCCCGGACCATTTCCGGGTGGTGTTCCTGCCGAACCTCGAGGACCTGGCGGATTCGATCAACCGGATCGCACGCTTCCTCGACGGCTATCGCAAACGTCACGCGGCCTGAGCGGCACGCGTTTTCCCCCTTTTTCATCACAGATCACACGCAGCATGGAACCGATCAAAGTTGGCCTGTTGGGCTTCGGCACGGTGGGCAGCGGCACCTTCACGGTGCTGGGCCGCAACCAGGAAGAAATCAAGCGTCGCGCGGGGCGGGGCATCGAGGTCACGCG
>NZ_JAAGNW010000138.1:16126-17738 GCF_010645215.1 Burkholderia multivorans
CACGCGCCTCGCGGTCCGCAATCCGGCCAAGGCGCTCGCCGCCGCTGGCGGCAGCGTCGGCGCGGCGCAGCTGACCGACGACTTCAACGCGGTGGTCGACGATCCGTCGATCGCGATCATCGCCGAGATGATCGGCGGCACGGGGCTCGCGCGCGAGCTGGTGCTGCGCGCGATCGCGAACGGCAAGCACGTCGTGACCGCGAACAAGGCGCTGCTCGCGGTGCACGGCAACGAGATCTTCGCGGCGGCGAGCGCGCGCGGCGTGATGGTCGCATTCGAGGCGGCCGTCGCGGGCGGCATCCCGATCATCAAGGCGCTGCGCGAAGGGCTCACCGCGAACCGCATCCAGTACATCGCGGGCATCATCGACGGCACGACCAACTACATCCTGTCCGAGATGCGCGACCGCGGCCTCGATTTCGCGACCGCGCTGAAGGCCGCGCAGGCGCTCGGCTATGCGGAGGCGGATCCGACCTTCGACATCGAGGGCGTCGACGCCGCGCACAAGGCGACCATCATGAGCGCGATCGCGTTCGGCGTGCCGGTGCAGTTCGACCGTGCGTACGTCGAGGGCATCAGCCAGCTCGCGGCCACCGACCTCCGCTATGCGGAGGAACTCGGCTACCGGATCAAGCTTCTCGGCATCACGCGCCGCACCGAGCGCGGCATCGAGCTGCGCGTGCATCCGACGCTGATCCCGGAGAAGCGCCTGCTCGCGAACGTCGAGGGCGCGATGAACGCGGTCGTCGTACACGGCGACGCGGTCGGCACGACGCTTTACTACGGCAAGGGCGCGGGCGCCGAGCCGACCGCCTCGGCCGTGGTGGCCGACCTGGTCGACGTCACGCGCCTGCACACGGCCGATCCGGAGCACCGTGTGCCGCACCTCGCGTTCCAGCCGGAAAGCCTGTCGAACACGCCGATCCTGCCGATCGAGGACGTGACGAGCGGCTACTACCTGCGCCTGCGCGTCGCGGACCAGACGGGCGTGCTCGCCGACATCACGCGCCTGCTCGCCGCGTCGGGGATCTCGATCGACGCGCTGCTGCAGAAGGAATCGGAGCAGGTCGACGCCGCGAAGGGCGAGACCGACATCATCCTGATCACGCACGAGACGGTCGAGCGCAACGTCAATGCGGCGATCGCGGGCATCGAGGCGCTGTCGACGGTCGTGTCGAAGGTCACGAAGCTGCGCATGGAAGCACTCAACTGAGGCGGACGACATGAATTACCTCTCCACCCGCGGCGCCGGCATCGGCGAGCGCCACACGTTCTCCGACATCCTGCTCGGCGGCCTCGCGAAGGACGGCGGCCTGTACCTGCCCGCGGAATACCCGCGCGTCTCGGCCGACGAGCTGGCGCGCTGGCGCGCGCTGTCGTACGCGGATCTCGCGTTCGAGATCCTCTCGAAGTTCAGCGACGACATCCCGGCCGACGACCTGCGCGCGATCACGCGCCGCACCTACACGGCCGACGTGTACTGCCACACGCGCCACGGTGAGAACGCGGCCGACATCACGCCGCTCAAGTCGCTCGGCGTCGAAGGCGGCGCGCCGGTTGCGCTGCTCGAGCTGTCGAATGGTCCGACGCTCGCGTTCAAGGACATGGCGAT
>NZ_JAAGNW010000138.1:17748-18778 GCF_010645215.1 Burkholderia multivorans
CGCAAGATGAGCGCGTTCCAGACCGCGCAGATGTACAGCCTGCAGGATCCGAACATCTTCAACCTCGCGGTCGAGGGCGTGTTCGACGACTGCCAGGACATCGTGAAGGCAGTGTCGAACGATCACGCGTTCAAGGCGCGCCACCAGATCGGCACGGTCAACTCGATCAACTGGGCGCGGGTGGTGGCGCAGGTCGTCTACTACTTCAAGGGCTACTTCGCGGCGACCTCGCACAACGGCGAGCGGGTGTCGTTCACGGTGCCGTCGGGCAATTTCGGCAATGTCTGCGCGGGCCATATCGCGCGCATGATGGGCCTGCCGATCGAGAAGCTCGTGGTCGCGACCAACGAGAACGACGTGCTCGACGAGTTCTTCCGCACGGGCGCCTACCGGGTGCGCAGCGCGGAGCATACGTACCACACGAGCAGCCCGAGCATGGACATCTCGAAGGCCTCGAACTTCGAGCGCTTCGTGTTCGACCTGCTCGGCCGCGATCCGGCGCGCGTGCTGCAACTGTTCCGCGACGTCGAGGAAAAGGGCGGCTTCGACCTCGCCGCGAGCGGCGACTTCGCGCGGGTCGGCGAGTTCGGCTTCGTGTCGGGCAGCAGCAGCCACGCGGATCGCCTCGGCACCATCCGCGACGTGTTCGAGCGCTACGGCGCGATGATCGACACCCATACGGCCGACGGCCTGAAGGTCGCGCGCGCGCACCTGCAGCCCGGCGTGCCGATGATCGTGCTCGAGACCGCGCAGCCGGTGAAGTTCGGCGAGACGATCCGCGAGGCGCTGCAGCGCGAGCCGGAGCGTCCGGCCGCGTTCGCCGGCCTCGAGGCGCTCCCGCAGCGTTTCGAGGTGGTGCCCGCGCAGGCGGAGTCCGTCAAGGCCTCGATCGCCGCCCATACGGGCGCCTGACGCGCCTGTCCCCCGAGCCCGCAGGGCCCGGGGCCGACGCCCCCGGGGTCGCACCGATCGCGCGCGACCCCGGGGGCGTCGTTACAATGGCGCATCCGCTTCCTTATTTCCCCAGTCG
>NZ_JAAGNW010000139.1:0-7683 GCF_010645215.1 Burkholderia multivorans
ACGCGATGCTGACCTTGAACGCGAGCCGCTCTCGCTATCAACAAACCGTCGCAGGCTTCGACGAGCCGATCGAATACAGCGGCGTTCAATCCCAGCTTCAAGCCGGCTTGTCCGGCGTGATCCGTCGGAACGCGCACGCGCGGACGGAGATCCACGGCAATCTCTTCCACAAGATCAGCCGCAACTCGATCGACGGCGTCGATCTTCCCGTCCAGCATCGCGACCTCATCGGCTACGAACTGGGCCTGTCGCACCGGCAGTACCTCGGCAACGTCGTGCTCGCCGGCTCGCTGGCATGGCGTGCATCGCTACCTGGCCTGTCCAGCAATCCCGGCACGGTGGTGGGGGCGCCGGACTTCGACGGCAGGACGCAGATCGAGCTGGCGAGCCTCGATGCCGAAGTCCCTTTCAAGATCGGCAGCCAGACGTTCTCGTATCGGTTCGGCTGGAACGTGCAGAACGCGCGCACGCCGCTGACACCTTCCGACTATTTCACGATCGGCACGCGCTATGCCGTGCGCGGATTCGATCAACAGCTGACGCTGGCCGCCGAAAGCGGCTGGGCGATTTCCAACGAACTCGACTGGTATGTGCCGACGCCCGTCGGCACGCAGGCGCTCTATGGCGGCGTCGATGCCGGCCGGGTGCGCGGGCCGGCCGCTGAATACCTGCTTGGCGAGACGCTCGTCGGCGCCGTCGTCGGCGTGCGCGGCAATCTCGCACCGAAGAACGTGTTCGGCGCGGCGCTGAACTACGACGTCTCGCTCGGCTTCCCGTTGTCGAAGCCGGAAGGCTTCAAGACGAGCTCGCCGACGCTGTTGTTCCAGATCAGTACGTTGTTCTAAGCGGTAGCGGTGAGCCGGGCTGAAGCAAGCGTGGCGGCTCGGTGTTTTGTCGATGGATCAACCAGAAGAAGGAAGAACTATGCAACACGCACGTGAAAAGCTTCGACTTTTGAAAATCGTGACGATGACGTCCGCGGTGGTGTCCGTACTGGCACTGGGCGCTTGCGGCGGCGGTGACGATGACGCCGGCAGCCCGCCGGCGTCCGGTGGCGCCGGATCGACCGGCGGGACGTCGCCGGGCGGCGGTTCGTCGACGGCGGCGATTCGGGTGGAGGGGCAATCGAAGTCGCTGTCGAGTCAGCATGCGACGGTTCGGGTGTTGATGCCGCCCGCAGGATGGAACGGCGGCCAGATGCCGAACGGCAAAACCGCACTGGGTTCGCTGTCGCAGCCGGCGTCGACGCTCAAGGAACAAGCGCCCGGCGCCTACATTGCGATTCCATTTCTCTCGTCGGGCGAGATCAAGACCCTGACGAAAGGCGTCGTGACGGACCTCGCCGGCAACGGGGACATCGCGATCGGTCGCTGGGCCGACGGCGCCGACTCGGCGGGTGTCAACTACAACGCCAATCAAGGGCAAGCCTGGGCGGTCGGTGCGCCCATTGCGATCGACGCGGCCGCACCTGTGCAGATGCAGTGCTCGCTCGCCTTCGCGACACGCCCGACATCGGCGGACGGCAACACGGCCCCGGGCAAGCTGAATGGCGCCACCGCGGCGCTGAAGAGCGGCAAGGACCCGTTCGGCAGGGACGTCATCGACTATGCCTTGAATCTGCAGTACTCGATCGGTAACGACCAGAGCCAGTCGTTCGACGGCGGGGCATCGGTGGGCTCGGTGACACTGAGTTCGAGATTGAGAACGAGCTTGATGAGCACGCTCATGGGCACCGATCCGAAGCAACCGTATCTCGTCGTGTCGTACGGCTTGCCGGCTGCGACGACGGGCAACGTGAACGGTCTGGTGGTGCTGAGCTGCAAGTAAGGTCTGAAAGAGGCCGGTCGTATCCGGGCGAACCGATGCGGCCGGCTTCAACCGTAATCGAGAGCAAAACAACCATGAATTCCGGAATTTTTCGCTTGGTGTTCAGTGCCGTGCGCGGCATGCGGGTGGCCGTCGACGAATACGCATCGGCGCATGGAGGCGGCGAACGCGCCCGGGGGCGCCGAGTCGTTCGGCCGGTGCCGGCGGATTCCGGAATCTCGATCTGGTTCGCGGCGCGCGCGACCGCCTTTGCCGCGCTCTGCGCATTCGGCATGCAGCCGCTCGCGGCGGAAGCTCAGGCCACGTTGCCGATCACGCCCGACCGCAGCGGGCCGACGCATCCGGTGGTCGGCGTATCGGCGTCGGGTGTGCCGCTCGTCAATATCACCGCGCCGACCAACGGCGTGTCGCTGAACAACTTCACGCAATACAACGTCGGAACGAAGGGCGCGGTCCTGGTCAACAGCGGCCGGGAGGCGCAAACGCAGCTCGCCGGCCGGGTGCAGGGCAACCCGTTCCTCGGCAACCACGCCGCGCGCGTGATCGTCAACCAGGTCACGTCGGGCCATCCCAGTCGACTCCTCGGTCCGACCGAGATCGCGGGCAGGCAGGCGAATCTCGTGATCGCGAACCCCGCGGGGATCACCTGCGCCGGTTGCGCATTCCTGAATGTCCCGCGCACAACGCTCACGACCGGCATGACCGGCTTCAATCCCGACGGCACCTTGGCCGGCTTCAACGTCGCACAGGGGCATATCGGCATCGACGGCGCCGGCCTGGATGCGCGCGGCAGCGCGATCGATCTGATTGCGCGCGCGATGACGATCAACGGGGAGGTGTGGGCCGATTCCATCCATGCGGTAGCGGGTGCGAACCGGGTCGATTACGCGGGGAATGCCGTGCAGGCCCAGGCGGGTACGGGCGCGGCGCCGGGCGTGGCGATCGACGTCCAGGCGCTGGGCGGCATGTTCGGGAACAGCGTCCGACTGATCGGAACCGAAGCCGGTGTGGGGGTGCGGGATGCAGGCTCCATCACGTCGTTGACCGGTGATCTTCACGTCTCGAACCAGGGCGCGATGGTCAGCGTTCAGGCCGCGGACCTCAATGCGTCCCAGGCGCTGTCGAATGCCGGAACGATCTCGGCGGGGGGCAACACGAACCTGACGGCCGCGACGTCGATCGGCAACGGCGGCCAGATTTATGCCGGCGCCGATGCGGCCGGCAATCTGGTCGGCGGAGGTTCCGTCACGGCACGCGGGGCCAAGGTGTCGAGCAGCGGCACGCTGGCCGCCGGCGACAACGTCAATCTGTTCGCGAACGATGTCACGCTCGACCACGGCACAGTGAACGCGGCCAGCGCGGTCAATGTCACGGCACCGGGCACGTTGTCGAATGTCGCCGGCACGATGAGCGGCCAGAATCTCACGCTGAACGCCGGCCAACTGGTGAACGATGCGGGGGCCATCAGTGCGCACGCGCGGGCAAACGTGGCCGCGCAAGCGGCTTCGAACCGATCGGGCACGCTGGCGGCGGATGCGTTGTCGCTGGACTCGGCCGGCATGCTCGACAACACCGAAGGAAAAATGTCCGCGCGCACGGCGCAGATTGCCGCACTCGACCTCACGAACCTGGCAGGTGAGATCGGCACCACGACGGGCGCATTGGCGCTGACAGCGGCCGAAGGCGTGTCGAACCGCCGCGGGAAGATCGCGGGCGGCAGCGGCCTCACGTTGAACGCAAGCACGGTATCCAATGCGCAGGGAGAGATCGGCTCCGTGGCAGGCAATACCACGCTCGACGTCACGCGATCGCTGAACAACGAAAACGGCAAGCTCGCGGCCGGCGATGTTCTGTCGATTCGGACGGATCTTCTCGATAACTCGGCGGGGGCGATCGGCGCGCACGCAGCGCGCATCGACGCAAACGATGTCGTGAATTCCGGCGGCCGGATCGGGTCGACCGACGGCTTGGTCATAACGGCGACGGCCGCTGTCTCGAATCAGGCCGGCGCGATGGTCGGCGGCGACGGCCTGTCGCTGACGGCAAACCGTATCGACAACGCATCGGGCACGATCGGATCGGCCGCCGGCGACACGACGCTGCGTGCGGCGCATGCCGTGACGAATGCAGGCGGTGCGGTACGGTCGGCCAATGCGCTCGTCGTCGTGAGTGACACCATCGACAATTCGAACGGCAGCATGACGGCCGAGCGCGGTGCGAGCATCCGGACGGGAGATCTCGTCAATGCGGATGGTCAGATCGGTTCGTCGTCGGAGGTTTTGTCGCTGAGCGCGAGCCGCAGGGTGTCGAATGCAGGCGGCACGCTGGCGGGGGCAACGGGGTTGTCGGCAAGCGCGGCCGTGCTGAATAACCGCGCCGGCCAGATCGGCACGTCCGCCGGCGACGTGACGTTGACCGTCTCGCAGGCGCTCGACAATACGCAGGGCACGATGACTGCGGCCGGTGTGCTGAACACTCAGGCCGGTACGCTCGACAACACGCAAGGCACGATTTCGGCGGATGTCGCCAGGCTTGCGGCCGTGGGCGCATTGACGAACGCAAGCGGGACGATCGCGGCGACGCACGACGCGACGGTGACCGCGCAGACCGTCGCAAACCGTGGCGGCGCCATCGGCTCCGTTTCGGGCGCGTTGTCGGTCATGACGTCAGGTGTGACGGACAACATAGGCGGCAAGCTGCTGGCGTCGGGCGATACCCGCCTGACCAATACGGGCTTGCTGAACGCCGACGGTACGATCACGGGGGCGAACGTCACGCTGGCATCGGGACAAGGCGCAATCGACAACACCCTCGGCAAGGTGGCGGCAAGCCGGTCGCTGACGAGCCGTTCGGGCGCGTTCGACAACCGGTCTGGGTTGGCGCAGGCGACGGGTGCGCTCGACTTCGACACGCACGGTCAGGCATTCGACAACGGCGTATTGGCCGGGCAAGCCGCAGGCGGCCGGATCCTCGGCCACGGCGTCACGCTGGCCACGGGGGCGCTCAGCAATAGCGGCGGCGCGATTTCATCGAGCGGCGCGGCCAGCATCCACGCGGCATCCGTAACCAATGATGCAGGCGCGCTCGTCGCGGACGGCGCGTTGGCCGTGCGGAGCGCCGGCACGGTGTCGAACGTGGCGGGCCAGATCGGCGGCAACGGCGACGTCAGCGTGTCCGGCGCGACGGTCGACAATACGGGTGGGGCGATGCACGCGAGCGGCGCGCTGTCGGTGACGGGCGACACGATCCGCAATGCGCAGACCGCCGGTTCGACGTTGCCGCAGACAGCCGGCGTGCCGGGCCTCGTTGCGGGGATGGAAGGCGCAGACGTCACCCTCGACGCGAGGCAGGCGATCGACAATGCCGCCGGCGCGATGCGCGGCACGGCCGGGAAGCGCTCGTGCAGCACCGACAGCTGGATATATTCGGGACGGAAATCATGGCCCCACTGCGACACGCAGTGCGCCTCGTCGATCGCGAACAGGCCGATCCGCGCGCGCTCGAGCAGGTCGAGGAAACGGGGCGTCATCAGGCGCTCGGGCGCGACGTACAGCAGGTCGAGTTCGCCCTCGCGCAGTGCGCGCTCGGTCGCCGCGGCCTCCGCGCCCGACAGCGTCGAGTTCAGATACGCGGCGCGCACGCCCACTTCCTGCATCGCGGCAACCTGGTCCTGCATCAGCGCGATCAGCGGCGAGACGACGATGCCGGCGCCGAGCCCGGCGCTGTGACGCAGCAGCGCGGGGATCTGGTAGCACAGCGACTTGCCGCCGCCCGTCGGCATCAGCACGAGGCAATCGCCGCCGCCCGCGACGTGCTCGACGATTTCCCCCTGCTGGCCACGGAAGGCCGGATAGCCGAAGACTTCGTTGAGAATTTCGAGAGCGGTGGACATGGGTCGGGGCGTGCCGGCAAAAAAGGACTGATGGGGCTGGATTTTACCAACCTCACCGCGAGACGATGAGAATGATGTGCGCGCGTTGGCCGTTCGGCCGGCTCGCCGCAGCGACGAACCGCGCCGCCGGGCCCGCACGGTAACACGGGAACCGGGCGCTGCGCCGCCGTTGCCGGCGCGGCGGCTTTATTAGCAAGGAATGCTGACCGTAGCACTCCGCCCATCTCGAAACAACTGCGCCGAGCGGGAAAGTCACGCGCCCGCCGGCGCCCCGCCGCACGCGCGAATCCATAAAAAAAGCCGCCCAGTCGAAACTGGGCGGCTTGCTCGGCGCAGCGGCGAGGCGGCTTGCGCCGCCCTACGCTTACTCCGCCGGGTGCTGCGGCTCGCTGGCGGCGGCCGGGGTTTCCGGCGTGCCGAAGTCGAATGACTCTTCCGCAGCGATCTGGTCGAAACGCTCGCGATCCGCCGTTTCCTTGTTCTTGCGCGCCTTGTGGAACGCAAGACCGGTACCGGCAGGGATCAGACGACCGACGATCACGTTTTCCTTCAGGCCGCGCAGATCGTCGCGCTTGCCCATGATCGCCGCTTCGGTCAGCACGCGGGTCGTTTCCTGGAACGATGCCGCCGAGATGAACGAATCGGTCGACAGCGACGCCTTCGTGATACCCAGCAGGATGTTCTCGTACGTGGCCGGACGCTTGTCTTCCGCGATCATGCGATCGTTTTCGTCCAGCATGTCCGAACGCTCGACCTGTTCGCCCGGGATGAAGCGCGTATCGCCGTTGTCGGTGATCTGCACACGACGCAGCATCTGGCGAACGATCACCTCGATGTGCTTGTCGTTGATCTTCACGCCCTGCAGACGGTACACGTCCTGCACTTCGTCGACGATGTAGCGCGACAGCGCCTCGATACCCTGCAGACGCAGGATGTCGTGCGGATCGGCCGGGCCGTCCACGATCATTTCGCCCTTGTTGACGACCTGAGCATCGTGGACCAGCACCTGCTTTTCCTTCGCGATCAGGAACTCGTGCTGATTGCCTTCGAGGTCCGTGATGACGAGACGCTGCTTGCCCTTCGTGTCCTTGCCGAACGACGTCGTGCCGGTGACTTCCGCGAGAATGCCCGCATCCTTCGGCGAACGCGCTTCGAACAGTTCCGCCACCCGCGGCAGACCCCCGGTAATGTCACGCGTCTTCTGCGCTTCGGTCGGGATACGTGCGAGCACTTCACCCACCTGCACCTGCTGGCCGTCCTTCACGGTGATCAGCGCGCCGACCTGGAAGCCGATCTGCACGGCATGCTCGGTGCCCGGGATCTTCACTTCGTCGCCGTTCGCGTCGAGCAGCTTGACCTGCGGACGCACGCTCTTCGCCGCTTGCGAACCGCGACGCTTCACGTCGATCACGACGAGGGTCGACAGACCCGTGACGTCGTCGATCTGCTTCGCGACCGTCACGCCTTCCTCGACGTTCTCGAACTTCACCGTACCACCGTACTCGGTGATGATCGGACGCGTCAGCGGATCCCACGTGGCGAGCTGCGTGCCCGCCTTGATCAGCGCGCCGTCGAGCTGCAGCAGCGTCGCACCGTACGGGACCTTGTGACGTTCGCGCTCACGGCCGAATTCGTCGGTGATCATCGCCTCGCCCGAACGCGAGATGACGATCTGCTCGCCCTTCGCGTTGGTGACGTAGCGCATCGTCGCGGTGAAGCGCACCGTACCGTTGCTCTTCGCCTCGACCGACGACGCCACTGCCGCACGCGATGCCGCACCACCGATGTGGAACGTCCGCATCGTCAGCTGCGTACCCGGCTCGCCGATCGACTGCGCCGCGATCACGCCGACTGCTTCGCCGACGTTCACGGACGAGCCGCGGCCCAGGTCGCGGCCGTAGCAGGCCGCGCACAGACCGTAGCGCGTCTCGCAGGTCAGCGCGGTGCGCACGCGCACTTCGTCG
>NZ_JAAGNW010000139.1:7693-18731 GCF_010645215.1 Burkholderia multivorans
CCCAGGCGTTCGATGTCCTCGACCGCGTCTTCGTCGAGCAGCGTGCCCGATTCGAACAGCGTTTCCTGGGTTTCCGGATTGACGA
Organism: Burkholderia multivorans; assembly: GCF_010645215.1. Taxonomy (GTDB): domain Bacteria; phylum Pseudomonadota; class Gammaproteobacteria; order Burkholderiales; family Burkholderiaceae; genus Burkholderia; species Burkholderia multivorans_A. Next base: position 7,779 of record NZ_JAAGNW010000139.1, read on the forward strand.
CGTCCGCCACGGCGACGCGGCCGAGAATCCGGTCGCGCAGCGCCTCGACCACTTCACCGCCTTCGACCAGCGCCTTCATCGCCACGCCGTTGGAGGTGCCGCAATCGTCCTCGACCACCACCAGATCCTGCGTCACGTCGACGAGACGACGCGTCAGGTAACCCGAGTTCGCGGTCTTCAGTGCCGTATCAGCCAGACCCTTACGTGCACCGTGGGTCGAGATGAAGTACTGCAACACGTTCAGGCCTTCGCGGAAGTTCGCGGTAATCGGCGTCTCGATAATGGAGCCGTCCGGCTTCGCCATCAGGCCGCGCATCCCGGCCAGCTGACGAATCTGCACCGCGGAACCCCGGGCGCCCGAGTCGGCCATCATGTAGATCGAGTTGAACGATTCCTGGCGCGTTTCCTTGCCGTCGCGATCCGTCACCGGCTCCGTCGACAGCTGCTCCATCATCGCCTTGCCGACCGCTTCCGACGTCGCCGACCAGATGTCGACCACGTTGTTGTAGCGTTCCTGCGCGGTGACGAGACCCGACATGTACTGGCGGTCGTATTCCTTCACCTTCTTCGCCGCGTCGCCGACGATCGTCTCCTTCTGCGGCGGCACGAGCATGTCGTCCACGCAGATCGAGATGCCGGCGCGCGTCGCGAGACGGAAGCCCGACTGCATCAGCTGGTCGGCGAACACCACCGTCGCGCGCAGACCGCACTTGCGGAACGCGGTGTTGATCAGGCGCGAGATTTCCTTCTTCTTCAGCGGCTTGTTCAGCACCGAGAACGGCAGGCCGTGCGGCAGGATCTCCGACAGGATCGCGCGGCCGACGGTCGTCGCGTACAGCGAGATCTTCGGCACGAACTGCGGCGCGCCTTCCGACGTGTCTTCGTTGTGGACCATTTCGGTGATCCGCACGTTGACGCGCGAGGCCAGCTCGACTTCCTTGTTCTCGTACGCGCGCAGCACTTCCGACACGCCGGTGAACGTCAGGCCCTCGCCCTTCGCATTGATCGCCTCGCGGGTCGCGTAGTACAGGCCCAGCACGATATCCTGCGACGGCACGATCGACGGATCGCCGTTGGCCGGGAACAGCACGTTGTTCGACGCGAGCATCAGCGTGCGCGCTTCCATCTGCGCTTCGAGCGACAGCGGCACGTGAACGGCCATCTGGTCACCGTCGAAGTCGGCGTTGAACGCCGCGCAGACGAGCGGATGCAGCTGGATTGCCTTGCCTTCGATCAGCACCGGCTCGAATGCCTGGATACCGAGACGGTGCAGCGTCGGCGCGCGGTTCAGCATCACCGGGTGTTCGCGGATCACCTCTTCGAGGATGTCCCACACCACCGCCGTCTGGTTCTCGACTTCCTTCTTCGCCGCCTTGATGGTCGTCGCGACGCCCATCACTTCCAGCTTGTTGAAGATGAACGGCTTGAACAGCTCGAGCGCCATCAGCTTCGGCAGACCGCACTGGTGCAGCTTGAGCGTCGGACCGACCACGATCACCGAACGGCCCGAGTAGTCGACGCGCTTGCCCAGCAGGTTCTGACGGAAACGGCCGCCCTTACCCTTGATCATGTCGGCGAGCGACTTCAGCGGACGCTTGTTCGCGCCCGTCATCGCCGTGCCGCGACGACCGTTGTCGAGCAGCGAGTCGACGGCTTCCTGCAGCATCCGCTTTTCGTTGCGGACGATGATCTCGGGTGCCTTCAGCTCGAGCAGACGCTTCAACCGGTTGTTCCGGTTGATCACGCGGCGATACAGGTCGTTCAGGTCCGAGGTCGCGAAACGGCCGCCGTCGAGCGGCACGAGCGGACGCAGTTCCGGCGGCAGCACCGGCAGCACTTCGAGAATCATCCACTCGGGCTTGATGCCCGAACGCTGGAATGCCTCGAGGACCTTCAGGCGCTTCGCGTACTTCTTGATCTTCGCTTCCGAGCCGGTGTTCTTCAGCTCGGTGCGCAGCGTCTCGACCTGCTCGTCGATGTTGATCGCGCGCAGCAGCTCGCGCACGCCTTCCGCGCCCATCTCGGCGCGGAATTCGTCGCCGTATTCCTCGACCTTGTTGTAGTAATCCTCTTCGGTCATGATCTGCCGCGCCTTCAGCGGCGTCATGCCCGGTTCGATCACCACGTACGCTTCGAAGTACAGCACGCGCTCGATGTCGCGCAGCGTCATGTCGAGCACCATGCCCAGACGCGACGGCAGCGACTTCAGGAACCAGATGTGCGCGACGGGCGAAGCCAGTTCGATGTGGCCCATCCGCTCACGGCGGACCTTCGCCAGCGTGACTTCGACGCCGCACTTCTCGCAGATCACGCCGCGGTGCTTGAGGCGCTTGTACTTGCCGCACAGGCACTCGTAGTCCTTGATCGGCCCGAAGATCTTCGCGCAGAACAGACCATCCCGCTCCGGCTTGAAGGTGCGGTAGTTGATGGTCTCCGGCTTCTTCACCTCACCGAACGACCAGGAGCGGATCTTGTCCGGCGAAGCCAGACCGATCTTGATCGCGTCGAAAACTTCTTCTTGTTGGACTTGCTTGAATAGATCGAGCAGAGCTTTCATTGCTTCTCTCCGTAGTCCGATTAATTGCGGTCGAGATCGATCACGTGATCGCCCTTGACCAGGTTCTCATAGACCTTGGTCCGGCCGTTCACGTCGTCCGACTTCACCGTCAGCATTTCCTGCAGCACGTAGGACGCGCCGTATGCCTCGAGCGCCCACACTTCCATTTCACCGAAACGCTGGCCGCCGAACTGCGCCTTACCGCCCAGCGGCTGCTGCGTGACGAGCGAGTACGGACCCGTCGAACGCGCGTGCATCTTGTCGTCGACCAAGTGGTGCAGCTTCAGGTAGTGCATGTAGCCCAGCGTGACGCGGCGCTCGAACATCTCGCCCGTGCGGCCGTCGTACAGGCGGACCTGGTTCTTCGACTCGTTCATGCCGAGCTGTTCCGCGATCGCATCCGGGAAGGCCAGGTCGAGCATCTTGGCCATTTCTTCCTCGGTCGCACCGTCGAACACCGGCGTCGCGAACGGCACGCCTTCGCGCAGGTTCCGCGCGAGTTCGAGGATTTCGTCGTCGGTGAAGCTTTCCAGATCTTCCGCGCGGCCCGACTCGTTGTAGATCTTCGTCAGGAAGACGCGCATTTCCTCGATCTTCGCCTGACGCTGCAGCATCTCGCCGATCCGCCAGCCGAGGCCCTTCGCGGCCCAGCCGAGGTGCACTTCGAGAACCTGACCCACGTTCATCCGCGACGGCACGCCGAGCGGGTTCAGCACGACGTCGGCCGGACGGCCGTCGGCCATGTACGGCATGTCTTCGACCGGCACGATCTTCGACACGACACCCTTGTTGCCGTGGCGGCCCGCCATCTTGTCGCCAGGCTGCAGGCGACGCTTGACCGCGAGGTACACCTTGACCATCTTCAGCACGCCCGGCGGCAGTTCGTCGCCCTGGGTGAGCTTCTTGCGCTTCTCTTCGAACGCGAGGTCGAACTGGTGACGCTTCTCTTCGATCGAGTTCTTGATCGCTTCGAGCTGTGCCGCGGCTTCGTCGTCCGCGAGGCGGATGTCGAACCAGTGGTAGTGGTCGAGGTCTTCCAGGTAAGCCTGGTCGATCTTCGTGCCCTTCGCGAGCTTCTTCGGACCGCCGTTCGCGACCTTGCCCACGAGCATGCGCGCGAGACGCTGGAACGCGTCGCCTTCCACGATGCGCAGCTGGTCGTTCAGGTCGAGGCGATAGCGCTTCAGTTCATCGTCGATGATCTGTTGCGCGCGCTTGTCGCGCTGGATGCCTTCGCGCGTGAACACCTGGACGTCGATCACCGTGCCGCTCATGCCCGACGGCACGCGCAGCGAGGTGTCCTTCACGTCCGAAGCCTTCTCGCCGAAAATTGCGCGCAGCAGCTTCTCTTCCGGCGTCAGCTGGGTCTCGCCCTTCGGCGTGACCTTGCCGACCATCACGTCGCCCGCTTCGACTTCCGCGCCGATGTACACGATGCCCGATTCGTCGAGACGGCCGAGCTGGACTTCCGCGAGATTCGAGATATCGCGCGTGATTTCTTCCGGTCCGAGCTTCGTGTCGCGTGCGACGACGTTCAGTTCCTCGATGTGGATCGACGTGTAGCGATCGTCGGCCACGACCTTCTCCGAGATCAGGATCGAATCCTCGAAGTTGTAGCCGTTCCAGGGCATGAACGCGATCAGCATGTTCTGGCCGAGCGCGAGCTCGCCCAGATCCGTCGAGGCGCCGTCGGCCAGCACGTCGCCGCGCGAGACCTTGTCGCCCATCTTCACGATCGGACGCTGGTTGATGTTCGTGTTCTGGTTCGAACGCGTGTACTTGATCAGGTTGTAGATGTCGACGCCGACTTCACCCGCGACGGCTTCGTCGTCGTTCACGCGAATCACGATACGGCCTGCGTCGACGTAGTCGACCACGCCGCCGCGGAACGCCTGAACCGTGGTGCCCGAGTCGACCGCGCAGGTGCGCTCGATGCCCGTCCCGACGACCGGCTTCTCCGGACGCAGACACGGCACGGCCTGACGCTGCATGTTCGAACCCATCAATGCGCGGTTCGCGTCATCGTGCTCGAGGAACGGGATCAGCGAGGCTGCCACCGACACGATCTGCGACGGCGCCACGTCCATGTACTGGATGCGGTCCGGCGTGACCATCATGGTTTCGCCCGCTTCACGCGACGACACGAGTTCGTCGACCAGCGTGCCGGTCTCGTCGATCGCAGCGTTCGCCTGCGCGATCATGTAGCGGCCTTCTTCGATCGCCGACAGGTAGTCGATCTGGTCGGTCACCTTGCTGTCCACGACCTTGCGGTACGGCGTCTCGAGGAAGCCGTACTCGTTCAGGTGCGCATACAGTGCGAGCGAATTGATCAGGCCGATGTTCGGACCTTCCGGCGTTTCGATCGGGCACACGCGGCCGTAGTGGGTCGGGTGCACGTCACGGACTTCGAAGCCTGCGCGCTCGCGCGTCAGACCGCCCGGGCCTAGTGCGGAAACACGGCGCTTGTGCGTGATTTCCGACAGCGGGTTGGTCTGGTCCATGAACTGCGACAGCTGCGACGAACCGAAGAACTCGCGGATCGCCGACGAAATCGGCTTCGAGTTGATCAGGTCGTGCGGCATCAGGTTTTCGCTTTCGGCCTGGCCGAGGCGTTCCTTGACCGCGCGTTCGACGCGCACGAGACCCGCGCGGAACTGGTTTTCCGCCAGTTCGCCGACGCAACGCACGCGACGGTTGCCCAAGTGATCGATATCGTCGACTTCGCCCTTGCCGTTACGCAGCTCGACGAGGATCTTGATCGTCGCGAGGATGTCGTCGTCTTCCAGCGTCATCGGACCGACGATTTCGTCACGGCCGACACGGCGGTTGAACTTCATACGGCCGACCTTCGACAGGTCGTATGCGTCTTCGCTGTAGAACAGGCGGTTGAACAGCGCCTCGACCGCTTCTTCGGTCGGCGGTTCGCCCGGACGCATCATGCGGTAGATCGCGATGCGCGCCGCGGTCTTGTCCGCGGTTTCGTCGACGCGCAGCGTGGACGAGATGTACGGACCCTGGTCCAGATCGTTCGTGTAGAGCGTCTGGATTTCCTTGATCTTCGCTTCGCGCAGCTTCTCGAGGACGCTTTCCGTCACTTCGTCGTTCGCGTTCGCGATCACTTCGCCGGTATCGCCGTCGACGACGTTCTTCGCGAGCACGCGGCCGATCAGATAGTCTTCCGGCACCGAGATGAACTTGGTCTTCGCGGCTTCGAGGTCGCGAATGTGCTTCGCGTTGATCCGCTTGTCCTTCTGGACGATGACCTTGCCGTCACGGTCGGTGATGTCGAAGCGCGCGACTTCGCCGCGCAGGCGCTCCGGCACGAACTCGACCTGCGCGCCTTCGTTCATCAACGTGAAGTTGTCGAACACGAAGAAGTTCGCGAGGATCTGTTCCGGCGTCAGGCCGATCGCCTTCAGCAGGATCGTGACCGGCATCTTGCGGCGGCGGTCGACGCGGAAGTACAGCACGTCCTTCGGATCGAATTCGAAGTCGAGCCACGAGCCGCGGTAGGGGATGATCCGTGCGGAGAACAGCAGCTTGCCCGAGCTGTGGGTCTTGCCCTTGTCGTGTTCGAAGAACACGCCCGGCGAGCGGTGCAGCTGCGAGACGATCACACGTTCGGTGCCGTTGATCACGAACGAGCCGGTCGGCGTCATGAGCGGAATTTCGCCCATGTACACTTCCTGCTCCTTCACTTCCTTGACGACGGGCTTGCTCGGCGATTCCTTGTCCAGCAGCACGAGGCGAACCTTCGCGCGCAGGGCCGAGCAATAGGTGAGACCGCGCTGCTGACATTCCTTGATGTTGAATGCCGGCGACGACAACGCATAGCTCACGAACTCGAGGCGCGCGAAACCGTTGTGCGAGACGATCGGGAAAACCGAGGTAAACGCTGCCTGAAGGCCTTCTGGCTTGCGTTGCGACGGCGGCACATCTGCTTGCAGAAATGTGCTGAATGATTCAAGCTGGGTAGCCAGCAGGAAAGGAACTTGGTGAACGATGGAGCGTTTCGCGAAACTCTTGCGAATACGCTTCTTCTCGGTGAAGGAATAGTGCATACGATCTCCGAATCACGGCGGGCGCTATCGAGGCGGGATACCTTGACGTGTCAAACCCGAGTGTTCACCGACTGAGACCCGATGGCCGTCCTACGGCACGAGCCGAGAAGCTTGGTGGTTGGCCGCTACCAACCGCTGGCTGACGGCAGCGGATGCCTGGAATGCCCGCTGCCCGACCAAACTTGCCTTCTGCAGTCGCTTCAGAAGACAAAGAGAATCGCCGATTCGATCACCGATAGGCGGTTTTCTTTGGCTTCTGGGGCCAGCATCAAGCCTCCCGAAAGAGTGCCAAAACACTGTCCCCACAAAGCACAAAAAGGCCGGCGGTGGAAAACCGCCAGCCTTCGCAAAGCGAGCCGAAACTTACTTGATTTCGACCTTCGCGCCTGCGTCTTCCAGCTTCTTCTTGGCTTCGTCAGCCGCTGCCTTGTCAACGCCTTCCTTGACGGGCTTCGGTGCGCCGTCAACCAGGTCCTTCGCTTCCTTCAGGCCCAGGCCCGTCAGTTCGCGAACTGCCTTGATGACTGCAACCTTGTTGCCGCCGGTTTCGGTCAGCACGACGGTGAATTCGGTCTTTTCTTCAACAGCAGCAGCTGCGCCGCCTGCCGGGCCAGCAACTGCCACTGCAGCTGCCGACACGCCGAACTTCTCTTCGAACGCCTTGACCAGCTCGTTCAGTTCCAGAACAGTCATGCCTTCGACTGCGGCCAGAATGTCTTCTTTTGCGATTGCCATTTGAAATACTCCTAAATTGAATGCAGGTACAGCCAGCGATCTGTGATGCAGAGCCGCGTTCGATTACGCAGCTTCGGCTTGTTTCTTCTCGGCGAGCGCAGCCAGTGCGCGCGCGAAGCCCGAAACAGGCGACTGCATGACGAACAGCAGCTTCGAGAGCAGTTCTTCGCGGCTCGGGATGCTGGCCAGCGCTTGCACGGCGGCCTTGTCCATCACCTTGCCATCGAACGAGCCCGCCTTGATGATCAACTTGTCATTGCTCTTGCCGAAGTCGTTGACGACCTTGGCAGCAGCAATTGCATCTTCCGAGATGCCGTAGATCAGGGGGCCAGTCATCTGCTCTGCCAGCGGAGCAAACGGCGTACCTTCGACGGCGCGGCGCGCCAGCGTGTTCTTCAACACGCGCAGGTAAACCTTTTGCTCACGCGCTTGCGCGCGCAGCTTGGTCAGATCGCCAACCGCAATTCCACGATACTCAGCCAGCACAACGGTCTGGGCCTTCGCGACTTGCGCGGCAACCTCAGCGACGACGGCTTGCTTGTCTTCTCTATTAAGCGGCACGGTCAGCCTCCAGAAACGATACGGTCGGCGTGAGCCTCGCGTACCTCGTTCAACAACGGCGTCCGACTCGTTAGGAGTATTTCCACCGGATATCGCGGATCGCTCCGCCTTCCGGCTTCACCACTGCAAAACTTTTTCGGGTTCGCCATCTACGTTGGCTTGAATTAAGGGCTTGCCTGACTGCGGCCCGCCCACCAACGGTCTTTGATAACCGGTTGCCCCACTACTGCACGGAACAACCGCCCAAAGCCCAGAAAGCCGCTCCAACACGGAGCGGCCTGAATTGCGTTACGCAGCCAGCGTAGCCTGGTCGACGCGCACGCCCACACCCATGGTGCTGGACAGTGCGATCTTGCGCAGGTACACGCCCTTGCTCGTCGCCGGCTTTGCCTTTTGCAGCGCCTCGACGAGTGCCGACAGGTTCGAGCGCAGTGCGGCTGCTTCGAACGATGCACGGCCGATGGTCGCGTGGATGATACCGGCCTTGTCGACACGGAACTGCACCTGACCCGCCTTCGCGTTCTTCACGGCAGTCGCGACGTCCGGCGTCACGGTACCGACCTTCGGGTTCGGCATCAGGCCGCGCGGGCCGAGGATCTGGCCGAGCGTACCGACGACGCGCATCGTGTCCGGCGAAGCGATCACGATGTCGAAATCCATTTGACCGGCCTTGATCTGTTCAGCCAGATCTTCCATGCCGACCACTTCCGCGCCGGCGGCACGTGCCTGCTCGGCCTTCTCGCCTTGCGCGAACACTGCGACGCGCACCGACTTGCCGGTACCTGCGGGCAGCACGACCGAGCCGCGAACGACCTGGTCCGACTTCTTCGGATCGATGCCGAGCTGGACAGCCACGTCGATCGATTCGTTGAACTTCGCGCTCGCGCATTCCTTCACGAGTGCCAGTGCGTCTTCGATCGCGTACAGTTTCTGACGGTCGACCTTAGCGGCGAATGCCTGACGGCGCTTCGAGATCTTAGCCATTTACACACCCTCCACGGTGATGCCCATCGAGCGTGCGCTACCAGCGATGGTGCGAACAGCTGCGTCCAGATCAGCCGCCGTGAGGTCGGGCATCTTGGTCTTGGCGATTTCTTCTGCTTGCGCGCGGGTGATCGTGCCGACCTTGTCGGTGTGCGGCTTGCTCGAACCCTTGTCCACCTTGGCCGCCTTCTTGATCAGGACGGTCGCCGGCGGCGTCTTCATCACGAACGTGAAGCTCTTGTCCGCGAATGCCGTGATGACGACCGGCACCGGCAGGCCCGGCTCCATGCCTTGAGTCTGCGCGTTGAACGCCTTGCAGAACTCCATGATGTTCAGGCCGCGCTGGCCCAGTGCCGGACCGACCGGCGGCGACGGATTGGCTTTACCTGCAGGAATCTGCAGCTTGATAAAGCCGATGATCTTCTTTGCCATTTTGAAAACCTCGTTGGAACGCCTGAGCGTCCGGTGAGTGATAACGCGGGTTCGTCTTGCGACTACTGGCGCTCCTCAACGGTCATTGACGCGGACCGTAAGCGCGAAAGGTGGGCAGCCCTGGGGCTGCCCACCTGAATTTCGTTAGACCTTCTCGACCTGGCCGAACTCGAGCTCGACCGGCGTCGCGCGACCGAAGATGGTGACCGAGACGCGCACACGCGACTTTTCGTAGTTCACTTCCTCGACCGTGCCGTTGAAGTCGGTGAACGGGCCTTCCTTCACCCGGACCATCTCGCCGACTTCGAACAGGGTCTTCGGGCGCGGCTTCTCCACGCCTTCCTGCATCTGCGACATGATCTTTTCGACTTCCCGCGGGGAAATCGGGCTCGGGCGGTTACGGGCGCCGCCCACGAAACCGGTGACCTTCGCGGTGTTCTTCACGAGGTGCCAGGTTTCGTCCGTCATTTCCATCTCGACCAGCACGTAGCCGGGGAAGAAACGACGCTCGGTCACGGCCTTGTGGCCGCCCTTGACTTCGACCACTTCCTCGGTAGGAACCAGGATCTGGCCGAACTTGTCCTGCATGCCGGCACGTTCGATGCGCTCTTGAAGCGCGCGTTGCACGCTCTTCTCCATACCGGAGTAGGCGTGCACGACGTACCAACGTTTTCCGCTCGGAGATGCCGGAGTATCGCTCATATCATTTCCAACCCAGAATCACCGAGAAAATCGCCCATTCGATGGACTTATCACTCAGCCAAAGAAAGAGCGCCATCACCAGCACAAAGCCGAACACGACGAGCGTGGTTTGCGTGGCTTCCTTGCGCGTGGGCCAGACCACCTTGCGCACTTCGCGATACGAATCCTTGGCGAAGGCAATGAAGCCCTTGCCGGGAATCGACATCAGCGCAACGGCCGCACCGGCGACAACCCCCACTGCCAACGCAGCGCCGCGGACGTACCACTCCTTGCCACCGAGCAAGAAGAAGCCCGCAAATCCGGCCAAGACCAGCAATACGCCCAGGGCCAGCATTAGCTTATCGCCGGAGGTATTTACAGTTTCGACGGAAGGATTCGCCATAACACCTTAAAACAAACGCCACGACAAGCGTGGCAAGTGGCAGGGGCAGAGGGAATCGAACCCCCAACCTTCGGTTTTGGAGACCGACGCTCTGCCAGTTGAGCTATACCCCTAAACCATGTGGGACCGGCCACTGCCGGCCCCAAAACTGTCGATCAACGAATAACTGGCTTACTCGATGACCTTGGCGACGACGCCGGCGCCGACGGTACGGCCGCCTTCGCGGATTGCGAAGCGCAGACCTTCTTCCCTCGCGATCGGAGCGATCAGCTTCACCGTGATCGACACGTTGTCGCCCGGCATCACCATTTCTTTGTCCTTCGGCAGCTCGATCGAGCCCGTCACGTCCGTCGTACGGAAGTAGAACTGCGGACGGTAGTTGTTGAAGAACGGCGTGTGGCGGCCGCCTTCATCCTTGCTCAGCACGTACACTTCAGCCGTGAAGTGCGTGTGCGGCGTGATCGAACCCGGCTTCGCCAGAACCTGGCCGCGCTCCACGTCTTCACGCTTCGTGCCGCGCAGCAGGATACCGACGTTGT
>NZ_JAAGNW010000014.1:0-16074 GCF_010645215.1 Burkholderia multivorans
GGCCGCGCGTGATCGGCCGGCACGAGATGCTGCGCGCGGTGGTCTCGCCGTCCGGCTCGCAGCGCGTGCTCGAACAGGTCGCGCTGTCGCCGCTCGTCGTCGACGACCTGCGCGGGCGCGCCGCCGCCGAAGTCGAGGCGGCCCGCCATCTCACGCGCGACACGCTCGCGACGCGCCGCTACGCGCCCGACGTCTGGCCGCTCTACGAACTGCGCCTGAGCCGCGCCGACGGCGGCAGCCGCCTGCATCTGTCGCTCGACCTGCTGATCGCCGACTTCGTCAGCATCCGCATCATGCTCGAAGAACTCGACCGTTTCATCCGCGAACCCGACGTCGAGCTGCCGCTGCCGGGTGCGACGTTCCGCGACGTGCTGCTGGCCGAGCGCCGCATGCGCGACCTGCCGTCGCGGCGTGCGCGCCGCGCCCGCGATCGCGACTACTGGCTCGCGCGCCTGCCGACGCTGCCGCTCGCTCCCGAACTGCCGACCGTCGATCGCGGCGAGCCGGCGCCGGCCCACTTCCGCCGCCATGCGCTGACGCTGCCGCCGGCGCGCTGGGCCGCGTTCCGCACACTGGCGGGCGCCTGCCGCGTCACGCCGTCGGGCGCGGTGCTGGCCGCGTTCGCGCAGACCGTCGAGCGCTGGTCGCGGCAGGACGCGTTCTGCCTGAATGTGACGGTGCTGAACCGCCCGCCGCTGCACCCCGACATCGAGCGGATCATCGGCGACTTCACCTCGGTTAACGTGCTCGAAGTGCGCGCCGCAGACGGCGAACGCTTCGACGAGCGCGCGCGCGTCCTGCAGCAGCGGCTCTGGGCAGACCTCGAACATGCGGCGTTCACGGGGGTCGAGGTGCTGCGCGAGCTGGCCCGCGAGCATGCGCGGCGCGACCTGATCATGCCCGTCGTGTTCACGAGCACGCTCGGCGGCGACGGCCCGGCCGACGACGCCGGCAGCGAATTCATGCGCGGCGCGCGGCTCGGCTACGGCATCACGCAAACGCCGCAGGTCTGGCTCGACTGCCAGGCCGCCGAGCGCGGCGGCGCGCTGTACCTGAACTGGGACGTGCGCGACGGCGTGTTCGCGCCCGGCCTGATCGAGGATGCGTTCGCGTCGTTCGCCGCGCTGCTCGACCGGCTGGCCGGCGACGCCGCCGCCTGGAGCGCGGCCGAGCCGCTCGAACTGCCGGCCGCGACGCAGGCCTGCCGCGCGCGCGTGAACGATACGGCCGCGCCTCTGCCCGACGGGCTGCTGTATGACGGCTTCCTCGAGCAGGCGCGCCGCCGTCCCGATGCGCCGGCCGTGATCGCCGCAGGCGGCGCGACCTCGTACGGCGCGCTGCATGCCAAGGCCGGCGCGCTGGCCGACGCGCTGCGCGCGGCCGGCTGCGCGCCCGGCGAATGCGTCGCGATCGCGATGGACAAATCCGCCGCGCAGATCGCCGCCGCGCTCGGCGTACAACTCGCCGGCGCCGCCTATCTGCCGCTCGATCTGCACCAGCCGGCCGCGCGCCGCGACGCGATCCTCGCCGATGCGCGCGTGCGCGTGGTACTGGCCGATGCGACGCACCGAGGTATTCGATGCGGACGCGCTCGCCGCCCGCGCGGCGGCAACGACCACGACCGCACCCACGCGCGTGGCGCCGGACCAGCTGGCCTACGTCATCTACACGTCGGGCACGACGGGCGCGCCCAAGGGCGTGATGATGAGCCACGCGGCGACGCTGAACACGCTCGTCGACCTCAACGCGCGCTTTGCCGTCGGCGAACGCGACCGCGTCTTCGGTCTCGCGAGCCTCGCGTTCGATCTCTCCGTCTACGACATCTTCGGCACGCTCGCGGCCGGCGCGGCGCTCGTGCTGCCGGACCCCGAGCGTCGCGGCGATCCCTCGCACTGGGCCGCACTCGCGACCGCCCACGCGGTGACGATCTGGAATTCCGTGCCGGCGCAGATGCAGATGCTCGTCAGCCATCTCGACAGCGAACCCGACGCCGCGCCCTCCGCGCTGCGGCTCGCGATGCTGTCGGGCGACTGGATCCCCGTCGGCCTGCCGGCCGCGATCCGCGCGCACTGCCCGGGCCTGCGCGTCGCGAGCCTCGGCGGCGCGACCGAGGCCGCGATCTGGTCGATCTGGCACGACGTGCTCGACGTGCCCGCCGATGCGCACAGCATCCCCTACGGCACGCCGCTCCTCAACCAGACCTTCCCCGTGCTCGATGCGCGGCTGCGCTCCTGCCCGGACGGCGTGCCGGGCGAGCTTTACATCGGCGGCGCCGGCCTCGCGCTCGGCTACCTGCACGACCCCGCGCGCACCGCCGCGCGCTTCGTCGACGGCGCGCGCGCCGGCCTCGGGCGGCTCTACCGCACGGGCGACCTCGGCCGCTACCGCCCCGACGGCGCGATCGAATTCCTCGGCCGCGAAGACAGCCAGGTCAAGATCCGCGGCCACCGGATCGAACTCGGCGAGATCGAGGCCGCGCTGCAGTCGTATCCCGGCGTCGCGATGGCGGCCGCCGTCACCTACGGCGAGACGCCGGCCGAACGCCGGCTCGCCGCCTATGTCGAAGCGCAGGCCTGCGCACCGACCGATACGCGCGAGGCAGCCGAGCGGATCGACGCGGCGGCCCGTGCGGCCGGCGATGCGAGCGTCGCGGCACTCGACCGCCCCGCCCTCGTGCGCTGGATCGAAACGGCCGACGACGTCGCCCGCCACGACATGCTGGCGGCGCTGCGCAGGGCCGGCGTATTCGTCGACAGGCAGTCGGTATACGATCTCGACGCGATCGTCGCGCGCACCGGCACCGCGCCCGAGCATCGCCGGCTGATGCGACGCTGGCTGCGCAGCCTTCAGGACGCCGGCTGGATCGAGCCGGCGGGCGCGAACGGCGACGGCTGGACGCTGCGCCGCGAACCGGCGCCGGACGAAGCCGCGCGCGACTGGGACACGCTGCAGCAGCTGGAGTCGCAGATCCACTACAGCGCCGAACTGCTGCGCTATCTGCGCGCATCGGGCGCGCACCTGCCGGGCCTGCTGCGCAGCGAGGTCGATCCGCTCGACCTGCTGTTCCCGCAGGGCAAGCTCGACACCGCGGTGGCCGCCTACAACGACAACCTCGTGAATCGCTGCATGAACGCCGTGGTCTGCGCGGCCGCCCGCGAGATCGCGCGCGACGCGGCCGCGGCCGGCGACGCGCGCCGTCCGCTGCGCGTGCTGGAGATCGGCGCGGGCGTCGGCGGCACGAGCCGCGCGCTGATCCCGGCGCTGGCGGACTTCCCCGTCGACTACCTGTACAGCGACGTGTCGCCGTTCTTCCTCAACGAGGCGCGCGAGCGCCACGCGGATACGCCGTGGGTGCGCTACGGCCTGTTCGACCTCAACCACGACTACGTGACGCAGGGGCTCACGGCCGGCAGCTGGGATGTGATCGTCTGCTCGAACGTGCTGCACAACGCCAAGCACGCACCGACCGTGATCGAGCGCCTGCGCGAACTGGGCGCGCCCGGCTGCACGCTGATCGTGATCGAGGCGACGCGCGAGATCGCCGCGCTGATGACCTCGATGGAATTCCAGAGCGGGCTGTCGGGCTTCGTCGACGAGCGCGACGCGCTCGACCAGACCTTCTTCACGCGCGAGCAATGGCAGCGCATGTTCGGCGCGGCCGGCGGCGACCTGCTCGCCACCTATCCCGAGGCCGCGGATCCGCTCGCGCGCGTCGGCCAGGTCGCGTTCGTCGTGCGCCTCCCGCAATCGCGCGCGGTCCTGCACGAAGCGGCGCTGGCCGACCATTTGCGCGCGCGCGTGCCGGCCGCGATGCTGCCGGCGCGCCTCGAGGTGCTGCCCGCGCTGCCGCTGACGCGCAACGGCAAGGTCGACCGCGCCGCGCTCGGCGCGCGCGCACGCTCGGCCAGCCAGCCGGGCGCGGTTGCGCCCATCGCCGAGCAGCCGCGCGACGATCTCGAGACGCACATCGCCGCGCTCTGGGAAGCCGCGCTCGGCCGGGCCGGGCTCGGCCGCGACGACGACTTCTTCCGCGCCGGCGGCGATTCGCTGCTGATCGCGCAGGTGGTCGCGCGCATGCGCGAGCATCTGCCCGAGGCGCGCGACTGGGAATGGGATCGCCTGATGCGCGAGATCCTGCGCACGCCGACCGTGGCCGGCGCGGCCGCGGCGCTGGGCCGCAGGATCGCGGAAGATGCGGCCGCAACGAACCCGGATGCGCCATCGCCCCGCTCGCGGCCGCTCGTGGTGCTCGCGCCGGCGCGCCGGCCCGACGCGCGCCTGCACGTCGTGCTGCACGACGGCAGCGGCACGCTCGCGCCGTATCGCGCGCTGCTGCCGCTGCTGGCCGACGCGCCCGAACGCGTCGGCGAGATCGTCGGCATCACGGTGCCCGACGCCGCGACCTATCTCGCGCGCGACCCGGCCGAACTGATCGCGTCGCTGGCGGCCGACTACGCCGACCTGCTGCTCGCGCGCGGCGCACAGCGCGTCCACCTGATCGGCTATTGCATGGGCGGCCTGCTCGCGAACGAACTGGGCCGCGTCCTGCTCGAACGCGGCGCGACGCTCGACCCCGTCACCGTGATCAGCAGCGATCGCTTCCGCTTCCGCATCGACGACGATCTGCTGCTCGAACGCGCATTCGGCGGCCTGCTGGGCGCCGACATCGCCGCGGCGGGCCACGCCGTCGACGACGACCAGCTCGAACGCGCGCTGCGCGTCGTGCGCGAACGACACGGCGAGCATCTGCCCGCCGGCTGCCTCGCCGCGCTGAACGGCGAGCACAGCGCGGTCGGCGACTGCTATGCGCGGCTCGCGCGGCAGCCGGCCGGCGAGCGGCTCGCCGCGCTCGCGAAAACGGTCTCGACCAAGGCCTGGGAAGTCACGCCCGAGCAGGTCGCCGCGCTGTTCCGCGTGTTCCGCCACAGCCTGGAGGCCGTCGCGCGCTACCGTCCCGAGCCGTTCGCGGGCGACCTGCATCTGCTGCAGGACGACGAGGCGCTGCACTTCCTGCCGGGCCTGCAGCCCGACATGCGCTCGTTCTGGAACGAGATCGCGCTGGGCGGCCTCGACATCGAGCGGATCGACGGCAATCATCTGTCGTGCCTCCAGCAGCCGCACGTCGGCGCGGTCGCAGCGCGGATCCTGCTGCAAGAGGCGGCATGAGCGCGCCCGTGATCGGCGTCGTCGGCGCGCGCGGCGCGGTGGGCGGCGCGGCGCTCGGGGCGCTGTTCGCCGCCGGACGTCATGCCGTGCGGGCCGGCTATCGCGCGCGGCCCGGCAGCGATCCTAGCAGCGACGATCCCCACATCGACTGGCGCACGCTCGACCTCGACGACGCCGGGTCGCTCGCCGCGTTCTGCCGCGGCTGCGCGGTCGTGCTCAATGCGGCCGGGCCGTCGGTGCGGATCGCCGATCGCGTCGCGCGCGCAGCCGACGCGGCCGGCGCCGACTATGTCGATGCGTTCGGCGACCGTGCGCTGACCGCGCCGCTCGCCGCGCGCCCGCTTGCGCCGACGCGACGCGTCATCCATTGCGCGGGCATCTATCCGGGCCTGTCGGCGATCGTGCCGCGCTGGCTGGCCGCGCGCCACTTCGACCGGATCGACACGCTGCTCGGCTGGTCGGGCGGACGCGAAGCGTGCACGCCGGGCGCCGCGGCCGACGTGCTGCTCAGCACCGCACAGGGCTTCGGCTCGTCCGGCGCGGCGTGGCGCGGCGGACGGCTCGTGACGGGCGCCCCGGCCGCCGCCGGCATGGCCCGCATCGCGGGCTATCCCGACGAAGTCCATGTGCAGCCGTTTCTCAGCGACGAATGGGCCGCGCTGGCCGCCGACCTCGCGATCCGCGACGCGCAGTGGCATGGCGTGTTCGCCTCGTCGCGCGCGGCCGACGCGATCGGACGCGGCGTCGCGCGGCTGCGTCACGCCGCAGCGGACCCGCTCGACGAGGCGGCCGCGCTCGACGCCGCCATCGCGGATCTCGTCGCAACGGCCCGGCTCGATCTCGCCGGGCAGACGCCCTACTACCGGCTCGTGATCGAGGCGACGGGCGAGCGCGCCGGCCGGCCGCGGCGCCTGCGCGCCGTGCTGCATGCGCACGACAGCTACCGGCTGACGGGCGCGATCGCCGCGGCGGCCGCGCGCCGGCTCGTCGACGCCCCGCCCGCGCCCGGCGTCGCCCGCGCCGCGCAGGTGCTCGACTGGGATACGCTGCACGACAGCCTGCGCGCCGCGCACGCGATCGCATCGTTCGGCCTCGTCGACCTACCCGGCGCGCACGACGCGGCCGAAGGGACCGGGCAAGACGGCTCGCGCATCGGGGAGGGCGCGCTATGACGGCGACCCCGCCCCGCCTGCGCGTACTCGTCTGCGGCACGACCTTCGGCCAGGCCTACCTGAACGGCCTGGCCGCCGCGCCCGCGCATTTCGAACTGGCCGGCATCCTCGCGCGCGGCAGCGCCTTCGCGCGCGCCTGCGCGCAAGCGCGCGGCGTACCGTTCTACACCGGCGTCGAGCAGTTACCGGACGACCTCGATCTGGCCTGCGTCGTGGTGCGATCGAGCGTGGTCGGCGGCGCCGGCACCGGCATCGCGCGGGCGCTGCGCGCGCGCGGCATCCACGTGATCCAGGAGCAGCCGGTCCACCACGACGAATTCGCCGGCCTGCTGCGCAGCGCGCGCGAGCATGGCCGCCACTACCGGCTCAACGGCTTCTATCCCGAGGTCGCGCCCGTCGCGCGCTTCATCGCGGCGAGCCGGCTGGTGCTCGAGCGCAGCCGGCCGCTGTTCGTCGACGCGGCCTGCAGCGTCCATGTGATGTATCCGCTGATCGACATCCTCGGGCAGGCGCTCGGCCAGTTGCGGCCGTGGTCGTTCACGCCGCAGCCGGTCGCCGACGCCGAACGCGGCCCGTTCTCGAGCCTCACGGGCCGCATCGGCGGCATCCCGCTGACGCTGCGCGTGCAGAACGAATTCGATCCCGCCGATCCCGACAACCACATCCACCTGTTCCACCAGATCTCGCTCGGCACCGACGCGGGCACGCTGACGCTGACCAACAGCCACGGCCAGCTGCTCTGGCAGCCGCGGATGCGCCTGCAGCGCCGCGACGACGGCGTGCTCGACCTGTCGGCGCGACACGACGCGCTGGCGGCGTCCGTCTCGTCGCTGCTCGGCCCCGCCGACGCGCCGAGCTTCCACGAGACGTTCGAGCGCGTCTGGGCCGATGCCGCGCGCATGGCGCTGCTGCGCTTTCACGCGACGATCGTCGGCGGCCGCCCGGACAGCGCGCGACACCAGCAGACGCTGGCCGCGACGCAGGCCTGGGGCGACCTCGCGTCGTCGCTCGGCGCGCCGCGCTCGATCCATCCGCCCGACGCCGCGCCGCTGTCCGCCGACACGATCGCGGCTCATCTGCACGAGGTCCTGCCCCGATGAACCTGATGCTTACCCGCCCTCCGCTCCGCTCGCCCTGGTTGCGCAACGACGCGCCGAAGCCGCTCGCCCGCGCGCGCATCGTCTGCCTGCCCCATGCGGGCGGCAGCGCCGGCTTCTTTCGTGATTGGGCCACCCGCCTGCCCGGCGAGATCGAACTGCGGGCCGTGCAGTATCCGGGCCGCGAGGAACGGCTCGGCGACGCGCTGATCGACGCCATGCCGACGCTGGTCGCGCGGCTCGCCGACGCGCTGGCCGAGGTCGCCGACCTGCCCTATCTGCTGTTCGGTCACAGCATGGGCGGGGCGATCGCCTACGAACTCTGCGTCGAATTGCTCAGGCGCGGCACGCGCCTGCCCCGGCGTCTCGTCGTGTCGGCGCACGAGGCGCCGCACCGGCACCGCGGGGGCAGCTGGCACACGGCCGGCGACGCCGAGCTGTGCGACGAACTGATCCGGCTGGGCGGCCCCGCGTCGTCGCTGCGCGCGTCCGACGAACTGCGCGCGCTGGTCATGCCGATCGTCCGCAACGACTACCGTCTGATCGAGACCTATCGCGCCGCGGTGGAACCGGTGCGCCTGCCGCTGCCGATCGACGTCTTCATCGGCCGCGACGACGGCGAGGTGACGCGCGACGAGGCGCAGGACTGGCATTACCTGACCTCGCGCGACTGTACGCTGCGCGAGTTCGGCGGCGGGCATTTCTACCTGCTGGATCATGCGGACGCCGTGCTCGCGAGCCTGCTCGCGGGCCTGCCCGAGGTGCCGCGCACGCGCGATGCGACCGGCTCGTTCGCCACGGCCCCCTGGCCGCCGCTGCCGTAAGGCGCGGCCGGACCGATAGAAGGTAAGGACGACCGATCGCGTAGCCGAGACACGGCGTGAAACCGGGCCGGCCGGGGCTGTCGAGGCAGGGGCGGCCGGCCTCCCGGCCCGACCCGGCCGCTCGTCGTTCCCGCCCTACTGCGACGCCGCCTCCTTCCCCATCGCCGCCACCGGCGTCCCGACATACCTGAGCGTCTGCACCACCTGCTGCGCCTTCTCCGGCTCCTTCTCCAGCGTGGGCGTCAACGGCCCCGCCACCACCGTGTACGGCACGCTCAGCCGCACGTACTTCGTCTCGCCGCCGTCGAGCTTCACCGTCAGCGGCTGGTCGCGCGCGCTCGACGTCGTGATCGTGTACTCGCCGGCCGGCTCGTCGACATAGAAGAACGCCCCGTTCGGCATCGTCCCGACCGGCTGGTCGTTCACCCGCACCTGCGAGCCGCTCGCCGCACCCAGCACGCCGGTTTCCCGGAAGAAATACAGCCGGCCGTGGTCGGCGTCGAGCGTCGGGATCGACGCCGACATGTCCTGATACGGCGTGCCCTGCTGCGTCGCGCAGCCCGCGGCCCCCAGCACCACGCCGCCCACCACGCAAAGCACTCGCCAGTTCCGGATCATCGCTGCCTCCTTCGTCAGAATGGGGTTGCGGCGCGCCATCCAGCGCCGCTGGGTTTGCCACACCATAGCGCCGCCCGACCGTCGTCACTGTTAAATTTGGTGAAGGTCGCCCGGCTCCTCCCAAGGTTATAGTGCATCCCGGATCCGATACCACGCCATCGCCAGCATCAGCGCGGGTGTCCGCAGGCACGCGCCGCCCGGGAAATCGCGGTGGCGGATCGCGCCGAACAGGTCGAAACGGCCCGCCTCCGCGTCGATCGCCTCCGCGATCAGCGTGCCCGCGAGCGCCGTCACGTTGACCCCGTGCCCGGAAAACCCCTGCGCGAAGTACACATCCGGTTCGAGCCGGCCGAAATGCGGCGCGCGGTTCATCGTGATGTCGACGAAGCCGCCCCACGCGTAGTCGATCCGCGCGTCGGCGAGTTGCGGGAAGGTTTTCAGCATGTCGGCGCGCATCGCCTGCGCGAGGTCGCGCGGCGGCCAGGTCGAGTAGCTGACCTTGCCGCCCCACAACAGCCGGTGGTCCCGCGACAGGCGGAAGTAATCGAGCACGAAGGCGCTGTCGCAGATCGCCGCGCCGGCCGGCATCAGCGCGCGGGCGCGCGCCTCGCCCAGCGGTTCGGTCGCGATCATGTAGGTGCCGACCGGCATGATCTTGCGCGCGAGCGCGGGCGCGAGCCGCCCGAGATAGGCATTGCAGGCGAGCACCACGTAGCGCGCGTCGACGCTGCCGCGCTCGGCCGCCACCCGGTAGCCGGCCGCGGTCTTCGCGAACGACGTCGCGCAGCTCTCCTCGAAGATCGATACGCCCGCCTCGCGCGCCGCCCGCGCGAGCCCGAGCGTGTAGTTGAGCGGATGCAGGTGGCCGCTCGCCGCGTCGAGCAGGCCGCCGAGATAGCGCGCCGAATCGATGTAGCCCGGCAGGTCTTCCCGTTCGACGTACTGGAACGCGTGATCGTCGTAGCGCGCGGCCGCCTCGTCGCGCCAGGCGCGCAGCGCACGCACGTCGCGCGGCTTGTTCGCGGCAGTCAGGTAGCCGAGCCGCAGGTCGCAGTCGATCGCGTGCCGTTCGATCCTCGCCTTGACGAGTTCGACCGCCTCGCGCCCCATCGCCCAGATCCGCTTCACGTCCTCGGCCGGCAGGTGTGACGCGAAGGCGTCGATCTCGCACGCGTAGCCGCCGATCAGCTGCCCGCCGTTGCGCCCGCTCGCCGCCCATCCGACCCGCGACGCTTCCAGCAGCGCCACCCGATAGCCGCGCTCGGCCAGATTCAGCGCGGCCGTCAAGCCGGTGAGCCCGCCGCCGATCACGCACACGTCGGCGTGAATCGCCGCGTCGAGCGGCGGATGCCGGGTCGTGTCGTTGACGCTCGCCGCATAGTAGGACGGCACGTGGGCTTGCTTGACGAAGCTGAGCATCGCGGTCTCCGTGCAGATGGTGGAGGCGGAACCGCGCACGCCGAAGCGCCCGCCCGCGGTCGACGCGCCCGCGCCCGAGGCCGGCGGCTCGCCCGCGGCCGCGGCAAACGCGGCGCGCAGGTCGCGCGCGCGCCGCCGTTCGCGCGACAGCATCAACATGTTGATGCCGATCACGCCGATCGTCACGAGCACGATGAACAGCGTCGCGAGCGCATTCATCTCGGGATTCAGGCCGAGCCGGACGCGCGAGAACACCAGCAGCGGCAGCGTGGTCGAGCCGGGGCCGGAGAGGAACGCCGACAGCACGAGATCGTCGATCGACAGCGTGAACGACAGCAGCCAGCCGGCCAGCAGCGCCTGCGCGATCAGCGGCAGCGTGATCACGAAGAACACCTTGACGGGCGTCGCGCCGAGATCGAGCGCAGCCTCCTCGAGCGCGCGGTCGAGTTCGCGCACGCGCGACTGCACGACGATCGCGACATACGACACGCACAGCATCATGTGGCCGATCCAGATCGTCAGCATGCCGCGCCCGGTCGGCCAGCCGATCAGCTGCTCCAGCGCGACGAACAGCAGCAGCAGCGAGATGCCCTGGATCACCTCGGGAATCACGAGCGGCGCGTTGATCATCCCGCTGAACAACGTGAAGCCACGAAACCGCCCGAAGCGCGCGAGCACGAAGCCGGCCCAGGTGCCCATCGCGACCGAGGTGCAGGCGGTCAGCACCGCGATCTTCAGCGACAGCCACGCCGCGCCGAGCAGTTCGTCGTCCTTCAGCAGCGCGGCGTACCACTTCAGCGAGAAGCCGGACCAGACGGTCACAAGCTTCGATTCGTTGAACGAGTACACGACGAGGCTGACGATCGGGATGTACAGGAACAGGAAGCCGGCCGTCAGCACGGCCACCGTAATCGCCTTGTTCGACTTGATCATCGCGCGCCCCCCTGTTCCTTGACCTGGTAGTACTGGAACACCGCCATCGGCACCAGCAGCAGCAACACCATCGCGACCGTCACGGCGGACGCCATCGGCCAGTCCATGTTGTTGAAGAACTCATTCCACATCACGCGGCCGATCATCAGCGTGTCCGCGCCGCCGAGCAGCTCCGGGATCACGTACTCGCCGACGGCCGGGATGAACACCAGCAGGCAGCCCGCGATGATGCCGTTCTTCGACAGCGGCAGCGTGATCTGCACGAACGCCTTCCACGGCTTCGCGTCGAGGTCGTAGGCGGCTTCGAGCAGGCGCAGGTCCATCTTCACGAGATGCGCGTAGAGCGGCATCACGAGAAACGGCAGGTAGGAATAGACCATGCCGATGTACACCCCGGCATTGGTGCGATACAGCTCGATCGGCGTGCTGATGAGGCCCGTCGACAACAGGAAGTTGTTCAGGAGCCCGTTGTTCTTCAGGATGCCGATCCACGCATACACGCGGATCAGGAACGAGGTCCAGAACGGCAGCATGACCGCCATCATCAGCAGGTTGCGCGTGGCCGGGTTCGTGCGCGCGATGCAGTACGCCATCGGATAGCCGATCAGCAGGCAGAACACGGTCGTCACCGCGGCCATCTTCAGCGAACTGAGGTAGGTCGCGACGTACAGGCTGTCCTCGAGCAGGAACGCGTAATGGCTGAACTGCAGCGTCAGGTTCAGCGCGCCGTCCTTGAGCGCGGCGAGTTCCGTATACGGCGGAATGCCGATGCGCAGATCCGCGAAGCTGATCTTCAGCACCAGCACGAACGGCACCGCGAAGAACAGCGCGAGCCACAGGAACGGCACGCCGATCACGAACGAGCGGCCGGACGGGAGGCCGCGTGCGAGGGAGGAGGAGGTCGTTTTCATTGGGTCAGCACCACGCCGCTCGCGGGCAGCCAGGAGACGAACACGGTCTCGTCGTAATCGGGCAGTCCGGCCTGCGCGATCTGCGCGCTGGACACGTTCGACATCACCATCTTGCCGCTCGGCAGGCGCACGTGATACAGCGAGTAGCTGCCGAGGTAGGCGATGTCGGCCACGACGCCGCGCGCCCAGTTGTGCGGCGAATCCGGCTGCGCGCGCGACAGCGCGATGTGCTCCGGCCGCACCGAAATCCCGACCGGCATGCCGAGCGGCCCGGTGACGCCGTGGCTGACGTGGATGCGCGCGTCGAGCGCGTCGCTCTCGACGAAGATGTAGTCGGGCTCGTCCTCGACGACCACGCCCTCGAACAGGTTCGTCGAGCCGATGAACTCGGCCGAGAAGCGGCTGTTCGGATACTCGTAGACCTCGCTCGGCGACCCGGTCTGCACGATCTTGCCCTCGCTCATCACCGCGAGGCGATGCGCCATCGTCATCGCCTCCTCCTGGTCGTGCGTGACCATCACGCAGGTCACGTCGACTTTCTCGCTGATGTTCACGAGTTCGAGCTGGGTCTTCTGGCGGATCTTCTTGTCGAGCGCCGACATCGGTTCGTCGAGCAGCAGCAGCTTGGGCCGCTTGACGAGCGAGCGCGCGAGCGCGACCCGCTGCTGCTGGCCGCCCGACAGCTGGTGCGGCTTGCGGCCCGCGTAGCGGCCCATCTGCACGAGTTCGAGCACATCGCGCACGCGCTCCTTCAGCTCCGCTTTCGGCACGCCTTCCTGCTTGAGGCCGAACGCGACGTTCGCCTCGACCGTCATGTGCGGGAACAGCGCGTACGACTGGAACATCATGTTCACCGGACGCTTGTACGGCGGCAGCGCCGCCAGATCCTCGCCGTCGACGAGGATCCGCCCCGAGGTCACGGTCTCGAAGCCCGCGAGCATGCGCAGCAGCGTCGACTTGCCGCAGCCCGAACTGCCGAGCAGCGCGAACAGCTCGTTCTTCTCGATCGTGAGACTCACGTTGTCGACGGCGACGCTGTCGCCGAATTTCTTCACGACATTCTCGATCCGCACGAACGCGGCCGCCGGCGCGAACGGCGCATCTGGCGACGCGCGGCGCGCGGTGTCGGGTGAGACCTGGCTTGGGTTCATCGCATCCCCTCCGGTGACGAATCGCAGGCGCGCACGCGTCCGCGCGAAGCGCGAGGCATTCGCGGGCAACGTCGCACAAGCGGAAAACGCGCGGCCGGCGGGTTTCGGCGCCCGGCCGGCGCGCGTGGAAAAACCGTGCGGCGACGGGCGTCGAGCAACGCCCGGGCCGCGCGCATCATGTCAACGTCCGGCCTTCAACTGCGACCACAGCCGGTTCTCGAGCTTCACGATCACGATCGGCAGCGGCTTCTGGAGCGACATGCGCGCCAGTTCCGCGTCGCTCGGATAGGTCGCCGGATCCTGCGCGATCGCGGGCGTCACGAAGCGGCGCGCCGCGCGGTTGGCGGACGGATAGAACACCTCGTTCGTGATCGCCGCGTTCACCTTCGGATCCGACACATAGTTGATCCATTGCAGCGCGGCCTGCGGATGCGGCGCATCCTTCGGCACCACCATCACGTCGAACCACAGAATGCCGCCCTCCTTCGCGTTCGCGAAGTGGATCTCGTAAGGCCGCTTCGCCTCCTTCGCGCGACGCTTCGCGATGACGACGTCGCCGGACCAGCCGAGCACGACGCACACGTCCTGGTTGACGAGGTCGTTGATGTAGCCCGACGAGCTGAACTGCGTGACGTACGGCCGCACCTTCCTGAGCACCTCGTAGGCGGCGCGGTAGTCGGCCGGATCGTTGCTGTTGGGATTGCGGCCCATGTACTGCAGCGTCGCGGCGAATACGTCCGACGCCTGGTCGAGGAACGACACGCCGCAGCCCTTGAGCTTCGACAGGTTGGCAGGATCGAAGACGAGCGCCCAGCTGTCGACGGGCACGGCCGGGCCGAGCGCCTTGCGCACCGCCTGAGCGTTGTAGCCGAGGCCGGTCGTGCCGAACGCCCAGGGCACGCCGTACTGATTGCCGGGATCGACGTCGGCCAGCATCTTCATCAGCGTGGGATCGAGGTTGGCCAGATTGGGCAACTTCGACTTGTCGAGCTTCTGATAGACGCCCGCCTCGATCTGCTTGGCCATCGTGTTGGAGGTGGGCACGACCACGTCGTAGCCGGTGCTGCCCGACAGCATCTTCGCCTGCAGGGTATCGTCGCTGTCGTAGTTGTCGTAGCGGACCTTGATGCCGGTGTCCTGCTCGAAGCCCGGGATCGTGCCCTTCGCGATGTAATCGGACCAGTTGTACAGATTCAGCTGCTTCTCGGCGGCGCCTGCGCCGGGCGCGGCCAGCAGCGCCGCCAGCAGCGCGACGCCTGCCAGCGCGCCGCGCCTGAAGTGATGTGCGGTCATGTCGAGATCCTGTCGTTGCAGGCCGCCCGCGCGACGCGCGCCGCGCGGGCGGCCTTCGCCATTACGAAATCCCCAGTTGGGCAGCCGTCGCATCGATCGCGCGCTTCGCCTTCGCGACGATCTCGTCGACCTCCGCGGTCGACACCACGAGCGGCGGCGACAGCAGCATCCGGTCGCCGGTTGCGCGCATGACCAGCTGGCCGTTGAAGCAGTGGTCGCGGCAGATCGTGCCGACCTCGCCGCCGTTCGCGAAGCGCTTGCGCGTCTCGCGCGACTCGGCGAGCTGCAGGCCGGCGACGAGCCCCGTCCCCGCGATCTCGCCGACGAGCGGATGCCCTTCGAACGTGTCGCGCAGCCGCTGCTGGAAGTACGGGCCGATCTCGCGCTTCACGCGCTCGACCACACCGCCGTCGCGCAGCACCTTCAGGTTCGCGACCGCCACCGCCGCCGCGACCGGATGGCCGGAATAGGTCAGCCCGTGATTGAACTCGCCGTGCGTGATCAACGCCTGCGCGATCCGCTCGTGCAGCGCGACCGCCCCCATCGGCACGTAGCCGCTCGTCAGGCCCTTGGCGAGCGTCATGAGGTCCGGCGAGAAGCCGAAATGCTGGTGCGCGAACCACTCGCCGGTGCGGCCGAAACCGCCGATCACCTCGTCGGCGACGAGCAGCACGTCGTACTTGCGGCAGATCCGCTCGATCTCCGGCCAGTAGGTCGATGGCGGAAAGATCACCCCGCCCGCGCCCTGGAACGGCTCGCCGATGAACGCCGCGACCTGGTCCGGGCCCAGTTCGAGGATCTTCGCCTCGAGCTGGCGCGCCCGTTCCAGGCCGAACGCCTCGGGCGTCATGCCCGCAGGCGCCTCGCCGAAGAAGTACGGCTGGTCCAGGTGGACGATGTGTTCGACCCGGGACGGCATCTGCTCGTGCATGTAGTCCATGCCGCCCAGCGTGCCGCCCGCGATCGTCGAGCCGTGATAGCCGTTGCGGCGCGCGATCACGTACTTGCGCGTCGGCTGGTTCTGGGTGCGCCAGTACTGATGCACGATGCGCAGCACCGTGTCGTTGCCTTCCGAGCCGCTGTTGCAATAGAAGAAGTGCTTGAACGGCGCGGGCGTCAGCTCGGCGAGCAGCGCCGACAGCTCGATCACGGGCGGATGCGTGGTCTTGAAGAAGGTGTTGTAGAACGGCAGCTCGCGCAGCTGGCGGCTGCCGGCCTCGATCAGCTCCTCGCGGCCGTAGCCGACGTTCACGCACCAGAGGCCCGCCATGCCGTCGATGATCCGGTTGCCGTCCGAATCCCACAGATACACCCCTTCCGCCTTCACGATCACGCGGCTGCCGGCGCGGTTCAGCGCGCCCATGTCCGAGAACGGATGCAGGTGATGCGCGGCGTCGAGCGCCTGGTACTGCGCGGTGCTGCGTGGCTCGACGACCTGCGCGGCCGGCGCCTGATACGGTTGTACATAGGCGAATTCGCCCACTCTCGAT
>NZ_JAAGNW010000014.1:16084-19800 GCF_010645215.1 Burkholderia multivorans
GGTCCTGGTTGCGATGCCCGGGCCGGGCCCGCTCAAACATGCAGCAGCAAGTGCCGGCGCTCCCACGAACTGATCACGCGGAAGTACGCCTCGTATTCGGCTTCCTTCAGGGCGACATAGGCCTTCATGAACTTCTCGCCCAGCAGCTCGGCGAGCGGCGCGCATGCGCTCATCAGCGTGAGCCCTTCTTCCAGGTTGCGCGGCAGCTGGTACGGCAGGTTGTAGCCGTCGGTCGAGATCGGCTCGGTCGGCGTGAGCCCCTGCGACACGCCGAGATAGCCGGCCGCGAGCGTCCCCGCGAGCGCGCTGTAGGGATTGCAGTCGACGCCGGGGATGCGGTTCTCGATGCGCCGCGCGGCCGGGCTCGCATGCGGGATCCGGAAGCCCACCGTGCGATTGTCGTAACCCCACTGCACGTTGATCGGCGCGGCCATGAAGCGCGACAGGCGGCGGTACGAATTGATGTACGGCGCGAAGATCGGCATCAGCGCCGGCGTGTACTTCTGCAGGCCCGCGAGGAAGTGATGGAACATCCGGGTCGGCTGGCCGTCGTCGCCCGTGAACAGGTTGCGCCCGGTTTCGGCGTCGACGATGCTCTGGTGGATATGCATCGCGGAGCCCGGCTCGTCCTCCATCGGCTTCGCCATGAAGGTCGCGTACATGTTGTGCCGCAGCGCGGCCTCGCGCACCGTGCGCTTGAACAGGAACACCTGGTCGGCGAGGCTCAGCGGATCGCCGTGCTGGAAATTGATTTCCATCTGCGCGGCGCCGACCTCGTGGATCAGCGTATCGATGTCGAGCCCCTGCATTTCGCAGTACTCGTAGATATCCTCGAACAGCGGGTCGAATTCGTTGACGGCCTCGATCGAATACGACTGCCGGCCGGTCTCCGCGCGGCCGGTGCGGCCGATCGGCGGGCGCAGCGGCAGGTCGGGATCCTTGTTCATGTCGACCAGGTAGAACTCCAGCTCCGGCGCGACCACCGGCTTCCAGCCCTTCGCCTTGTACAGGTCGAGCACGCGGCGCAGCACGTAGCGCGGCGAGATCTCGACCGGCGTGCCGTCGAAGTGCACGCAGTCGTGGATCACCTGCGCGGTCGGATCGACGGCCCAGGGAATCAGGCAGATCGTCGCCGGGTCGGGCACGCACACCATGTCGGGATCGGTCACGCCGGTCAGCGAGCCGTCCTCCGGATATTCGCCGGTGACGGTCTGCACCATCACCGCCTGCGGCAGGCGCATCGACTCGCCGGTCTCGAACTTGTTGCGCGGGATGATCTTGCCGCGCGCACGCCCCGCCATGTCGGGGATGATGGCTTCCACTTCGGTGATGCGGTGCTGCTTCAGAAAGTCGTCTATGTCTTGCATGATCAGCCTCTTTGGATTGGCGTCGACGGCTTACGCGCGCGCCGTGGTGCCCACGGCCGGCGCGGCCGTCGAGCGCATTCGGGCGCGGCATGCCGCGCCGAACGCCGCAAAAATTTCCCGGGACAGCGGATTGCCCGCGAACTGCCACTCCGGGTGCCATTGCACGCCGAGCACGAAGCCGCGCGCTGCAGGCATGCTGACCGCCTCGACGAGACCGTCGGGGGCCTGCGCATCGACCGCGAGGCCTACGCCGAGACGCGCGAGGCCCTGCCCGTGCAGCGAATTGACCTGCGCCTCGGCCGCACCGCCCGCGATACGCTGCAACAGGCTGCCCGGCGTGAGCCGGATCGTGTGCGCGGGACCGTATTGCGCATCGAGCGGTTCGTCGCGGTCTTCACGGTGATCGGCGTAGCCGTCCACCGCGTGCACCTGCTGATGCAGCGTGCCGCCCAGCGCGACGTTCAGCTCCTGCAGGCCGCGGCAGATCGCGAGCACCGGCACCCCGGCGTCGAGCGCCGCGCGCAGCAGCGGCAAGGCCGTCGCATCGCGTTCGGGATCGTGCAGCGTGCCCGGCTCGCTCGCGGCGCCGCCGTAGCGGCCGGGCTCGACGTTCGAATAGTTGCCGGTGAACAGCAGCCCGTCGACGAGCGCGAGCAATTCGTGCGCAGGTTGCCGCTCGCCGAGCGCCGGCAGTACGATCGCGAGCGCCTGCGCACCCTCGACGACGGCCGTGAGGTACTTCTCGCCGACCTTGTGGACGGGATGCGGGCCGATCACCATGCGGTCGGCGCACACCCCGACCACGGGCCGGCCGGTTCGATCAGTCATGAGGACTCCTCCGGTTTGACGGCAGCAACGGCCGCGCTCCCGCCGTTGCGATCAAGGGGACGGCGCGGCGTACGGGCAAGCGAGCGCCGCACGCCATCGCGATTCGGTCTGTCTGGAAAACCATGCGCCGCGCGACGATTCCGGCCCACTCGCGCCGCGAACGGCGCGCGAGCGCGACGCACACGGCCCGGCCCCATGCACGCGCATGGGCACAGCGGGAACGACAGATCGGACGGCGGGCGGAGAGAGGCGCTAGGGCAACAGCGACGCGACGTCGTCGCAGTGCACGGCAATGAAGGCGCGGGCGGCCACGACGTTGTAGCGGCGCACGCAGCGGCGGGACAGGATGGCGTAGATAGACAGGCTTGGGCTAGCGAGATGCTTGCCGCAGCTGCCGTCGTCGTAGGACTCGGCGGCGTGCGGAAGATCCGCCTGCCGACTTCGATCCCATCTGACCAAGGGGCCTTGGACTCTCACGATCACACTCGTCTGGCTGTTTAAAGTATTGAACGTCCCGGCATGCGGTGCGAACAGCCTGGCACCGTGGACCGGTCCGTCGGCGTGCCGCCACTGCCGGGAAGCCTTGCCTCGCCCAACTGAAAAATGGCGTTTTGACGGGCCTCGACATCGACATGACGACTTGCTGACATCCAGCTTAACTGATTCAAAAATGCCGTCAATTCCGTTTCAAAAATACCCGCTCGGTGTTTTCCCCTAAAGGCGGCGCGTCACGACTGCTTAAAATATTCGACAAATCGGATGCCCACGGAAATGCTGCACTGCACGCGTTTTCTTTTGTGCGGGCTCCGAAACGTCTCTTTCCATTCGGGTCATATCCGGGGTCGCACGATGTCCGTCGAAGTCGCCACGCGTCTGCAATACATCCGCAAAAAGCACGGCCTGTCGCAGCGCGAACTCGCGAAGCGCGCGGGCGTCACGAACGGCACCATCTCGCTGATCGAGCAGAATCGCGTGAGTCCGTCGGTGGGTTCGCTGAAGAAGCTGCTCGAATGCATTCCGATGAGCCTCGCCGAATTCTTCACCTTCGAGATCGAGGAGAGCCGCGCGATCGTGTCGCGGCGCGACGAGATGCCGAATCTCGGCAACGATGCGATCCGCCTCTATCTCGCCGGCGCGGCGAACCGCGACCGCACGATCGGCATCATGCGCGAGGTCTACGAACCGCTCGCCGACACCGGCCCCGACATGCTGCAGCACGCGGGCCACGAAGGCGGCGTGGTCGTCAGCGGCGCGCTCGAGCTGACGGTCGCCGGCACCACCTGGCGGCTCGATCCGGGCGACAGCTACTACTTCGAGAGCCGCCTGCCCCACCGTTTCCGCAATCCGAGCGCGGAGCACCGCTGCGAGATCGTGTCGGCCAATTCGCCGCCGACCTTCTGAGCGCCGCGCCCGGGCATCACGGCGCGCGGCCCGTCCGCGGCGCGCGCCCCAACCACGAGGCATACCGATGAGCAAGACACTCGCATACTGGCAGGATCTGGCCGCATCGCTGAAGTTCGA
>NZ_JAAGNW010000014.1:19810-22701 GCF_010645215.1 Burkholderia multivorans
GGCGCCTATCGCGACGCGGCCTCGGGCCGCCGCTTCGACTGCGTGAGCCCGATCGACGGCCGCGTGCTCGCGACGATCGCCGACAGCGGCGCGGCCGACGTCGACGCGGCCGTGGCCGCTGCGCGGCGCGCCTTCGAGGCCGGCGTCTGGGCCGGCCTCAATCCGCGCGAACGCAAGGCCGTGCTGCTGCGCTGGGCCGCCCTGCTGCGCGCGCATCAGGATCAGCTCGCGTTGCTGGAAACGCTCGACGCGGGCAAGCCGATCGGCGACACCACCTCGGTCGACGTGCCCGGCGCCGCTTATTGCATCGAGTGGTACGCGGAGGCGATCGACAAGCTCGGCGGCGAGGTCGCGCCGGCCGACCATCACCTGGTCGGGCTCGTCACGCGCGAGCCGGTCGGCGTGGTGGCCGCGGTGGTGCCGTGGAATTTCCCGCTGCTGATGGCCGCGTGGAAATTCGCGCCCGCGCTCGCGGCGGGCAACAGCGTCGTGCTGAAACCCTCGGAGAAATCGCCGCTGACCGCGCTGCGGATCGCACAGCTCGCGCACGAGGCGGGCATCCCGGCCGGCGTGTTCAACGTGGTGCCGGGGGGCGGCGAACCCGGCAAGCTGCTCGCGCTGCATCGCGACGTCGACTGCCTCGCGTTCACGGGCTCGACCGCGGTCGGCAAGCTGATCATGCAATACGCGGGGCAATCGAACCTGAAGCGCGTGTGGCTCGAACTGGGCGGCAAGTCGCCGAACATCGTGCTGCCCGACTGCCCGGATCTCGACCGCGCGGCGCGCGCGGCGGCGGGCGCGATCTTCTACAACATGGGCGAGATGTGCACGGCCGGCTCGCGGCTGCTCGTGCAGCGCGACATCCGCGACGCGTTCGTCGCGCGCCTGCTCGATGCGGCGCGCGCCTACACGCCCGGCAATCCGCTCGATCCCGCGACCTCGATGGGCGCGATCGTCGACGCGACCCAGCTCGAGCGCGTGCTCGGCTACATCGAGGCGGGCCGCGCGGAAGCGACCCTGCTCACGGGCGGCGCGCGGGTCAGGCAGGACAGCGGCGGCTTCTACGTGGAGCCGACCGTATTCGAGGTGCCCCACCCCGATGCGCGGATCGCGCGCGAGGAGATCTTCGGCGCGGTGCTGTCGATGATCGTGTTCGACACGCTCGACGACGCGATCCGCATCGCGAACGACAGCGACTACGGTCTCGCGGCCGCGGTCTGGACCGCGGACCTGACGACGGCGCACGAAGTGTCGCGGCGGCTGCGCGCGGGCACCGTGTGGGTGAACTGCTATGACGAGGGCGGCGACATGAACTTCCCGTTCGGCGGCTACAAGCAGTCGGGCAACGGCCGCGACAAGTCGCTGCATGCGCTCGAGAAGTACACCGAACTGAAGTCGACGCTGATCCGGCTGCGCTGAGGCGAGGCGCGCCGGGCGGCTCGACAGCCGCCGGCGCGCCGCCGACCGGATGCAGCCTCAGTGCCGCGCGAGCGCGGTGGTGACGAGCGCTTCCAGAAGCGGCGTGATGCGCGCGGCCTTCGCTTCGTCGTACGCGTAGGGCCGTGCCTCTTCCATGTAGGTGTCCTGCACGAGTTCGAGCTGGACCGCCTGGACGCCGGTTTCCGGCGCGCCGTAGTGGCGCGTGATGTAGCCGCCCTTGAAGCGGCCGTTCGCGACCGCCGTATAGCCGCCGTGCGCGCGGACCACCTCGGCCAGCGTCTCGGCCAGCCCCGTCACGGCGCTCGCGCCGTTCGACGTGCCGAAATTGAAGTCCGTCAGCCGGCCGTCGAAGAAGCGCGGTACATGCGAGCGGATCGAGTGGGCCTCCCACAGCAGCACCCGCCCGTGCGCGGCCTTCAGGCGCGCCAGCTCCTCGGCGAGCGCATCGTGATAAGGCTGCCAGTACAGCACGCGCCGCCGCGCGATCTCGGCCGCGCCCGGAACCGCGCCGTCCGGATACAGCGGCGTCTTGTCGAACGTGTCGACGGGCACGAGCCCCGTGGTGTCCTGGCCCGGATAGAGATTCTCGTCGTCGGGCGGCCGGTTCAGGTCGACCACGTAGCGCGCGTGCGCCGGCACCAGCACCGATGCGCCCAGCGCCTTCGCGAAGCCGTACAGCCGCTCCAGGTGCCAGTCGCAATCGTCGACGTGCTGCGCGACCGGGGTCATGGTCGCGGCGATCTCGTCGGGCACGAGCGTGCCCGCATGCGGAATCGAGATCAGCAGCGGCAGGCTGCCGCGCTGCAACGAGAAAACCGGTGGATGCGATGCGGAACTCATGATCGTTCAACCTCTTGAATGGAAAACCGGGGCCCCGCGGCCCCGGTTGCGACGTCAGCGCAGCAGCTCGGCGAGCGCCGCGCGATAGGCCGCGTAGGCGCGCCCCTCGTCGCGGTGACGACGCGCGCTCACGACCTGCGCGCCGCCCGTGTAGACATCGAATACCGGCGTATCGCCATGCTCGGCGAACACCACGCCCGACAGCCAGGTCTCGCGGCCATGCTCGGCGATCGCCGGATGATCGGGATCGAGCACGAGCCAGTCGGCGCGCGCGCCGACGCGCAGCGCGCCCACCGCGCGGCCGCTCGCGAGCGCGCCGCCGCGCAGCGATGCCGCGTACAGCCGGTCGGCCACGTGAGTATGCGCCGAATCGGCCAGCACGTTGCGCTCGCGCCGCACGAGCCGCTGCCCGTACTCGAGGAGCCGCAATTCCGAGCGCCAGTCGACGGCCGCATGGCTGTCCGAGCCGATGCCGATCACGCCGCCCTGCGCGAGATAGTCGACGGCCGGGAACAGGCCGTCGCCCAGGTTCGCCTCGGTGGTCGGGCACAGGCCGGCGACCGCGCCGGAGCGCGCGAGCGCGGCGGTCTCGGCCGCATCGAGATGGGTCG
>NZ_JAAGNW010000014.1:22711-26459 GCF_010645215.1 Burkholderia multivorans
GGGTCGCGTGCACGAGGCACCAGCGCGCGTCGACGCCGAAGCGGTCGAGCAGCCACTGCACCGGCCGCGCGCCGTAGGTCGCCATGCAATCGTCGACTTCCGCGGTCTGCTCGGCGATGTGGATATGCACCGGCGCATCGGCGGGCAAGCCGTCGAGCAGCGTGCGCAGCCCCGCTTCCGACACCGCGCGCAGCGAATGCGGCGCGACGCCGTAGCGCAGGCCCGCATGCTCGGGTGCCTCGCGGCGCAGGCCGTCGAGCAGCGCGAGCAGGGCCTCGGAGGTGTTGATGAAGCGGCGCTGGTCGTCACGCGGCGGCCGCGCGCCGAACCCGCTGTAGGTGTACGCGACGGGCAGCATGGTGATGCCGATGCCCGCGTCGCCCGCGGCCTCGACCACCCGCAACGCGAGTTCCGCGGGCCGCGTGTAGCGCGCGCCGTCCGGCGCGTGATGCACGTAGTGGAATTCGCACACCGACGTATAACCGCACTTGAGCATCTCGACGTACAGCCAGCGCGCGATCGCCGCGAGCGCATCGGGCGTGAGCTGCAGCGCGAAGCGGTACATCAGGTCGCGCCAGCTCCAGAACGTATCGGACGGATTCGCGCGATATTCGGTCAGGCCCGCCATCGCGCGCTGGAATGCATGCGAGTGCAGGTTCGGCATGCCGGGCAGCAGCGGGCCGTGCGCGCGCGCGACGCCGACGGGCGCCGTCGCATCGGCCCGCACCTCGCGCAGCGTGCCGGTCTCGTCCCAGCGCAACAGGACATTGCGCCGCCAGCCCTCCGGCAGATAGGCGTCGGCGGCGAACAGCATCGAATCGCTCATGATCATTCCTGTCGGGTCACGCGGCGGACCGCTGGTAGACGGTGACGCCGCCCTTCACGACGCGTTCGCACAAGGGTCGGCCGAACCAGTAGGCCAGCTCGGCGAGGCTCGCCACCGGCCATACCGCGAAATCGGCCTGACGGCCCGCGGCGAGTTGCCCATGCCGCGCGCTCTGGCCCAATGCCGCGGCCGCATGGCGCGTGACGCCCAGCAGCACCTCCGGCACCGTCATGCGGAACAGCGTGCAGGCGAGATTGAGCGTCAGCAGCAGCGAGGTCAGCGGCGAGGTGCCCGGGTTGTGGTCGGTCGCGAGCGCGATCGGCACCTGATGCTTGCGCAACAGGTCGAGCGGCGGCAATTGCGTCTCGCGGATGAAGTAGTACGCGCCCGGCAACAGCACCGCGACGGTGCCCGCGGCCTTCATGGCCTCGACCCCGGCCTCGTCGAGGAATTCGAGGTGATCGGCCGACAGCGCGCGGTAGCGCGCGGCCAGCGCCGTGCCGCCGCCGTTCGACAGTTGCTCCGCATGCATCTTGACGGGCAGCCCGCGCCGGACGGCGGCCTCGAAGACGCGCTCGCTCTGCGCGAGCGAAAAGCCGATCCGCTCGCAGAATACGTCGACCGCATCGACGAGCCCTTCGTCCGCGAGCGCCGGCAGCATCCGTTCGCACACCTCGTCGATATAGGCGTCGGCGCGCCCCGCGTACTCGGGCGGCAGCGCATGCGCGCCGAGGAAGGTGGTGTAGACGCTGACGGGAAAGCGTTCGCCCAGCTGCCGCGCGACGCGCAGCATCTTGCGCTCGCTCGCGAGATCGAGCCCGTAACCGGACTTGATCTCGATCGCCGTGACGCCCTCGGACAGCAGCGGCTGCAGGCGCGCGGCGGCCTGCGCGAACAGTTGCGCCTCGTCGGCCTCGCGCGTGGCCCGCACCGTCGAGACGATGCCGCCGCCGCGCCGCGCGACCTCCTCGTAGCTCGCGCCCGCGAGCCGCAGCGCGAATTCGTCGGCGCGCTGGCCGCCATAGATCAGGTGCGTATGGCAGTCGACCAGCCCGGGCGTGACCCAGGCGCCGCCGAGGTCTTCGCGCGGCCAGTGCGCATAGCCGTCGGGCAGCGCCGCGCGCGGCCCGAGCCAGGCAATCGTGCCGTCGCCCTGAACGGCGAGCGCCGCATCGTCGATCGTGTCGTCGGGGTCGCCCTGCGGGCACAGCTTCAGGTTATGCCAGAGAATCGGTTTCATGCCGTCGAGCAGTTGCAGTTGGATTCATACGCGTCACGCGGACCGCGAGCAGCGTGCCCTCGCCGCGGACCGCGCAGGACGCGCCCGCCGCGTCGATCCGCAGCGTGTCGAACGGGCGCAGCGTGTGCGATGCGGCGCTGCCGTCGAGCGCGACGGCCAGCTCGCCCGCGACGCAGAACAGCAGCATCGTGTCGGCGTCGAGCCGTTCGCGCGCCCCGCCGCACCAGACCGCCACGTCGCCGCGCGCCAGCTCGCGTCGCACCATCAGGTTGAAATCGCGGGTCGGCCCGTCGTGCAGTTCGGCCCGCAGCGACGTTTCGCCGGCGAACGCGAGCCGGTCGAGCGGCCGCGCGAGCACGTGGCGCGCGCCGCCGTCCTCCACGAGCGTCATGCCCGCGCCCGACAGCAACACCAGCGTGCGATCCACGCCGTCGAAGCGCGAGAACGGCCCCGGCTGCGCGACGTCCGCGACGCTCACGCGCCAGCTGAACGCGTCGAAGGTAGCCGCGGCCGCCGCTGCGTCCGTGGGCCGGCCGTCCGGCCCGCCCACGGCGATCTCGCGCGTCACGCCGCCGCCGTTCTTCCACGGCATCGCGACCAGCGCATCCGCGCGGATCAGCGTCGTAGAGAACACTGGCGTAGCGGCCATGCGCTCAGCGCCCGAGCATCGGCAGCTTGAGGCCGGCTTCGCGCGCGGTCTCCTGCGCGAGTTCGTAGCCGGCGTCCGCGTGGCGCATCACGCCCGTCGCGGGATCGTTGAACAGCACGCGCTCGACGCGCCGCGCCGCGGCGTCGGTGCCGTCGCAGACGATCACCACGCCCGAATGCTGCGAGAAGCCCATGCCCACCCCGCCGCCATGATGCAGCGACACCCAGGTCGCGCCGCCCGCCGTATTGAGCAGCGCATTCAGCAGCGGCCAATCGCTGACGGCGTCGGAGCCGTCCTTCATCGATTCGGTCTCGCGGTTCGGGCTCGCGACCGAGCCGGTGTCGAGGTGGTCGCGGCCGATCACGACGGGCGCCTTCAGCTCGCCCGACTTGACCATCTCGTTGAACGCGAGGCCGAGACGATAGCGATCCTTCACGCCG
Organism: Burkholderia multivorans; assembly: GCF_010645215.1. Classification (GTDB taxonomy): domain Bacteria; phylum Pseudomonadota; class Gammaproteobacteria; order Burkholderiales; family Burkholderiaceae; genus Burkholderia; species Burkholderia multivorans_A. The sequence continues at coordinate 25,867 of NZ_JAAGNW010000014.1, forward strand.
ACCCAGCAGATCCGCGCGGGCAGGCCCTGGAACGCGATGCGTTCGCGCGCCATGTCGAGCCAGTTGTGCAGGTGCGGATCGTCCGGGATCAGCTCCTTGACCTTCGCGTCGGTCTTGTAGATATCTTCCGGATCGCCCGACAGCGCCACCCAGCGGAACGGCCCCTTGCCTTCGCAGAACAGCGGCCGGATATAGGCCGGCACGAAGCCCGGGAAGTCGAACGCGTTCTCGACCCCCATCTCGAGCGCCATCTGGCGGATGTTGTTGCCGTAGTCGAGGGTCGCCGCGCCGCGCTGCTGCAGCGTCAGCATCGCGCGCACCTGCTCAGCCATCGAGGTCTTCGCCGCATGGACGATGCAGCCCGGATCGACCTTCTGGCTCTCGCGCCACTGGTCGACGGTCCAGCCCTGCGGCAGATAGCCGTGCACCGGATCGTGCGCGCTCGTCTGATCGGTCACGCAATCGGGCGTGATGCCGCGCGCGACGCATTCGGCGAACACGTCGGCCGCGTTGCCGAGCAGGCCGACCGACACCGGCTTGCCGGTGCGCTTCGCGTCCTCGACGATCGCGAGCGCTTCATCGAGCGTGCGCGC
>NZ_JAAGNW010000014.1:26469-40395 GCF_010645215.1 Burkholderia multivorans
CGAGAAGCCCGCCATCGTCGCGGCGAGCGGCTGCGCGCCGCCCATCCCGCCGAGGCCGCCCGTCAGGATCCAGCGGCCGCTCGGGTCGCCGTTGAAATGCTGGTTCGCGACCGCGAAGAAGGTTTCGTAGGTGCCCTGCACGATGCCCTGGCTGCCGATGTAGATCCAGCTGCCGGCCGTCATCTGGCCGTACATCATGAGACCCTTGCGGTCCAGCTCGTTGAAGTGCTCCCAGTTGGCCCAGTGCGGCACCAGGTTCGAGTTCGCGAGCAGCACGCGCGGCGCGTCGGCATGCGTGCGGAACACGCCGACCGGCTTGCCCGACTGCACGAGCAGCGTCTCGTCGTCGTTCAGGTCCTTCAGCGACGCGAGGATCTGGTCGTAGCAATCCCAGTTGCGCGCTGCGCGGCCGATGCCGCCGTACACGACGAGCGCATGCGGATGCTCGGCGACGTCGGGATCGAGATTGTTCTGAATCATCCGGTAGGCCGCTTCGGTCAGCCAGCTCTTGCAGGTCTTGACGTTGCCGCGCGGCGCGCGGATCACGCGGGTCGGATCGAGGCGAGGATCGATGTGTTTCGGATGATTCATGATGACTTGCTCCCGCAGGAAAAAAGACGGTTCTCAGAAATGTCCGGTGAAGCGATAACGGCTGCCCGGGTGCCACAGATTCACGACCGATGCGACGACGCCCTGCGACCAGGTCCGGCGATGCAGCACGAGGCACGGCTCGGTGTCGCTCATCTCGAGGTGCTCGCGCCTCGCCTTGTCCGGCGTCGCGGCCTCGATCCGGTACTCGACCCGCTGCAGCGGCGCGGCCCGCATCAGGTACTGGTTCGGCGTGACGTGCGTGAAATCCTGGTCCGCGTAGTCGGCGGCCACGGCCGGATTGACCCAGCGTTCCTCGAGCTGCACGGGCTCGTCGTTCTCGTAGTGCAGCACCATCGAGCGGAAGACCCGCGCGTGCTGCGCGACCTGCATCTCGTCGGCGAGCGCCTCGTCGGCCTTCATCGTGACGAGGTCGAGCACGCGCGCATGGTGCCGGTGCCCGCGCGCGTCGATCTCGTCGGAGATGCTGCGGATCGCGACCAGCGTCGATTCGTACTTGGGCCGCGCGACGAAGGTACCGGCGCCCTGGATCCGGGTCAGCACCTGCTCGGCCGTCAGCTCGCGCAGCGCGCGATTGACGGTCATCCGCGCGACCTTGAACTCGCGCGCCAGCTCATTCTCGGACGGCACCTGATCGCCCTCCGCCCATTCACCGGCATGGATGCGTTCGAGGATGAAATCCTTGATTTCCTGATAGGCGGGCGTGTTCATCGCGTCACTGTGCCGATTCGAACGACAGCGGGCTGTGCGCGGCGAATGCGCCCGCCTGCACGAGACGCGCGATCGCGGCGATGTCCGGCGCGAAGTAGTGGTCGAGATCATAGTGCGCGACCTCGGCGCGGATCGTCTTCATCACGCGGTCGAGCGCGGGGCTCGTCTCGCGCGGCGCGCGCAGGTCGACGCCCTGGGCCGCGGCGAGCAGCTCGATCGCGAGGATGTACTGGGTGTTGTCGGCGATGTCGGCGAGCTTGCGCGCGGCGAAAGTCGCCATCGACACGTGGTCTTCCTGGTTCGCCGAGGTCGGCAGCGAATCGACCGAGGCCGGATGCGCGAGCGTCTTGTTCTCGGATGCGAGCGCGGCCGCCGTCACGTGCGCGATCATGAAGCCGGAGTTCACGCCGCCATCCTTGACCAGGAACGGCGGCAGGCCCGACAGCGTCGCGTCGATCAGCAGTGCGATGCGGCGCTCCGCGAGCGCGCCGATCTCGGCCGCCGCCAGCGCGAGGTTGTCGGCCGCGAACGCGACCGGCTCCGCGTGGAAATTGCCGCCCGACAGGACTTCGCCCGTGTCCGGGAAGATCAGCGGGTTGTCCGACACCGCGTTCGCCTCGATCAGCAGCACCGACGCCGCGTGGCGCATCTGGTCGAGACACGCGCCCATCACCTGCGGCTGGCAGCGCAGGCTGTACGGATCCTGCACCTTGTCGCAATCGCGGTGCGACAGGTTGATGTCCGAGCCTTCGAGCAGCACGCGATAGGCGGCGGCCGCCTCGATCTGGCCGCGATGGCCGCGCAGTTCGTGGATGCGCGCGTCGAACGGCTTCACGGAGCCCGCCGCCGCGTCGACCGACAGCGCGCCGGCCACCAGCCCGGTGCGGTACAGGTCCTCGATCGCGAACAGGTTGTTGAGCGCGAGCGCCGTGGACGCCTGGGTGCCGTTCAGGAGCGCGAGCCCTTCCTTCGCCTGCAGCGTGAGCGGTTCGAGGCCCGCGACGCGCAGCCCGTCGATCGCGCTCGCGCGCTCGCCGCGGATGAACACCTCGCCGATGCCGAGCAGCACCGCCGACATGTGCGCGAGCGGCGCGAGGTCGCCCGATGCGCCGACCGAGCCCTTGACCGGGATCAGCGGCAGCACGTCGGCATTGAACAGCGTGATGAGCGCGTCCATCACGACGCGGCGGATGCCCGAATGGCCGCGCCCCATGCTCGACAGCTTGAGCGCCATCAGCAACCGCACGACGGGCAGCGGCATCGGCTCGCCCACGCCCACCGCATGCGACAGCACCAGGTTGCGCTGCAGCAGTTCGAGCTGGTCGTGCGGGATGTGGGTGCTCGCGAGCCGGCCGAACCCCGTGTTGATGCCGTAGGCCGGCTCGCCCTTCGCGGCGATGGCCTCGACCGCCTGCGCACAGCGATCGATCGCGGCGTGGCTCGCGGGATCGAGCACGATCCGCACCTGTTCGCGGGCAATCCGGCGCAGTTGCGGGAGGGTCAGGTGGCCTGGGGTCAGCGTGATCATGAAAGCGTCCTGTCTATACAAGTGTTCGGGTGACTGAAGTGTAGAGTCGCGAGCTTGTATAGACAACTTGTTTTTGCGCTTTCGGAGGTCGGGAATTTCCCTTAGATCGGTCCCGCGCGCCCGCCGGTGCGGACCGGCGAAGGACCGTGCGGAAGCGCGGCGGGGATGGGACGGCGCGGCATGCGCGCCGCCGTTATAGCGGGGCCGGATCGAGCGAAATCAGCGCACGAACCCGAAGGCGCGCACACCAGCGTGCGGCGCCGCGCTACGCGCGCGGCCAGGCGACGCAGGCCGCATAGCCGTCGGGCGCCTCGAGCCAGCCGGCCTCGAAGCCGGCCACGCCGCGCGCGGGCGACGCCGGCTCGACCACGCGCACGGCGGGCCGCCTCGCGCCGTAGGTGGGATCGACGACCGAGAACGCGGCGAGGCCGCCCGCGATGCCGGTGCCGAGCGCCTTGAGCAGCGCCTCCTTCGCGGACCAGACCCGGTAGAACGCGGCTTCGCGCGCGCCTTCCGGATGCGCCTCGACCCATGCGCCGTCGTCGGCCGCGAACACCGCGGGCCCGAGCGACGCCCAGCCGATGCCCGGGCGATGCCCTTCGATGTCGACGCCGACCCGCGCCGTATCGCTCCACGCGACCAGCGCATGCCGGCCCGAATGCGAGACGTTGAAGTCGAACCCCGGCACGCGGGCGGCCAGGTCGGGCGCAAGCCCGGGCCGGCCGGCCGCATCGGTGACGAGGCGCACCTCGGCGGGCGCGATGCCGAGCCGTGCGCCGAGCAGGCCGCGCAGCGCCGTGCGAGTCGTCGCGCTGCGCACGCCGTCCTCGGCGCGCAGGAAGCGTCGGGCGCGGGCGCGTTCGTCGTCGCTCAGCACGTCGAACGCCGGCGTGTCGAGCGGCGTGTCGAACACGAAATCGATACGCAGCACCCGCACGGCCGCGCGCTGCGCCGCCTCGGGCACGCGCACTTCGACAATCCGGCCGGCGGGCGCGCAGGCGATCGAGAGAACGGTGTCGAGGTCGGCGGGCAGGCTCATGGGTGGCGAGGACGTGCAATGGAAAAAGGCATCTTAGCGGAAGCGGCCGCCGGGCGAAGTATCGATTGCCCTAGCTCGCTCGCCGGCGGACCGCACCGGTCTCGCTCGACGTCGCGACGCCTCCCACGCCCGCCTGACGAACACCCGCGTCGATGCCGCTGCGAGCCGGCGCGCTCACCTCGTCCGCGAGCTTGCCGCGCCCCCTTCCCGCCGACACGGCGCCTCGGCCCCGCCCGCGCAAGAAGCGCGCCCCGCCGGCCGTTACGCGCGCCGCCCCGCCACGGACTCGGCCGGACGCCGCACGATCTCGCCCGGCGCCCCGGCCGGCAGCGCGCCGTCCTGCAGCCAATGCAGCGCGAGCGGCCACAGCGTCGCCGCGAAACGCGAATGAAAGAATGCGAAATGACCGATCGCCGGCACGCCGATTTCCTGCGGCGCGATCCGAACATGCGTGACCTCGCTGCGCGCGTAATACGCGAGCAGACGCTCGATGGCCGCGACCGTGCCGAACTCGTCGTCGGCCAGCCCGACCGCGAGGATCGGCGCGCTCACGCGCGCAAAGCGCGCGACCAGCTCGCGGCGGGTCTCCTGCGTCTCGAACAGCGGCGCGCGCACATAGGTGTCCTCGAAGCGCGGCCGGCAGCGGCTCCACGACAGCGCCACGCCCTTGGGCGTGTCCTCCATCCAGCCGAGCCGCTTCGCGGGTACGTAGCCGAGCAGATGCGCGAGCGCCGGCATCGCGAGGTACCACTTGAGCAGCATCCCGAACCGGTGCGTCGGCGCGCAGTCGCGCCAGTACGCATACTGCGCGCCGACGGTGAACACGCGCCGCAGCTGCGCGCTCGAAGCCGCGAGGCCGAGCGCGAAGCCGCCGATGCTGTGGGCGACGAGATCGAGCGGCTGGCCGGGGAAGCGCTGCAGCGCGAACTGCAGCACCGCCTCGCAATCGAAGCGCCCCCAGTCGAGCCAGGTCGCATGAAAGCCCGCGAGCTGCGCGGGCCGCGATTCGCCGATGCCGCGATAGTCGTAGACGAGCACGTCGCGGCCCTGGCCGAACAGATAGGCCGCGAACCGGAAGTAGTACCGGCAGCGCACCGAGGTCGCGCAGTTGATGATCGTGACCGGTCGCTGCGACGCCGGCGCGCGATGGCGCCACATGAAGCCGCGCACCGGGTAGCCGTCCGCCGCGATCGCGACGAACGGCTCGGGCGGCATGGCCTCGGGAAACGGTATCGCCATGGGTTCTCCTGATGCCGGCGGCCGCATCGGCCCCCGCGCTCTCGTTCTGTCCTGTCTCGCCATTGCACTTGACGCATGACGATATCTCAACCAATCTTCGTGCTCCGTTCGCATGAGCGCCACGCATGTCAACTCCCCTCGTCCGCCTGCCGCCGCTCGACCTGCTGCGCGGCTTCGTCGCGGTGGGCCGGCGCATGAGCATCACGCTCGCCGCGCAGGACCTGTGCCTGACCCAATCGGCCGTGAGCCGCCAGGTGCACGCGCTCGAGGCGCAGCTCGGCGTCACGCTGCTGCATCGCGGCTACCGGTCGATCGCGTTCACGCCGGAAGGCGAACGGCTGTTCCACACCGCCGACGCCGCGCTGCGCCAGGTGCAGGACACCGTGGCGCTGCTGCGCGCGCCGCAGGCGCGGCAGCCCGTGACGATCACCGCCAGCATCGGCGTGACCGCGCTGTGGCTGCTGCCGAGGCTCGGCGGATTCCAGCGGCGCCATCCCGACACCGACCTGCGCGTCGCCGCCAACGACAAGTCGCTCGACCTGCGCGCCGAAGGCAGCGACCTCGGCATCCGCTATTGCACCACGCAGCGCGCGCCGGCGGGCGCGCTGCGCCTGTTCGACGAAACCGTCGTGCCGGTCGCGCATCCGTCGGTCAGCCGCACGGCGCTGTCGAGCGCCCGAGCGCTCGGCGCGCACGTGCTGCTCGAATTCGACGGCCCGCGTCACGCCCAACTGCAATGGACCGATCACCTCGCCGCGATCGGCCTCGCGAACGCGCGGCCCAAGGGCGTGCTGCGCTTCAACCAGTACGACCAGGTGATCCAGGCCGCGGTCGCCGGCCAGGGCATCGCGCTCGGCCGGCTCGCGCTCGTCGGACCGCTGATCGCCGACGGACGGCTCGCCGTGCTCGGCCGCAGCGCGCCCGAACTCAAGCGCGATTTCGGCTACTGGCTCTACGCCGCCGATCCGTCGCCGCGCGCCAACGTGCTCGCCGTGAGCGACTGGATCCGCGACGAAGCCCGTGCCTACGAGGCCGCGCCCTCGCCCGGCTGAGGCGCCGGCGTCAGGCTACCAGTTCTGGTAGTTGCGGTGCTTTTTCCTCCCGCGTGAAATAGGTCGCGATGGAACCGCGAACTCGACCGCGCAGCCTCTCGCGCGCCCTTGTCGAGCCGGCCCATCCCAGACATCCGACCGGAGGTCACGCGTGAGTCCGACTGTCCCACTGCTTCGAATCGAAGCGCTCGCCTGCGGCTATGGCAAGCGCGAAATCCTGCATGGCATCTCCCTCGTGGTCGCGCCCGGCGCGATCGAAGGCCTGCTGGGTCGTGCCTCGGCGGGCAAGACCACCCTGCTGATGACGATCGCGGGCCTCGTGAAGGCCTACGACGGCTCGATCCGTTTCGACGGCATGGAGCTGGCCGGCCTGAAGAGCCACGAGATCGTCATGCGCGGCGTGGCCTACGTGCCGCAGAAACGTTCGCTGCTGCGCGCGCTGTCGGTTCGCGACGCGCTGATGGCGGGCGCCTGGCGCGACGCCGACCAGGAACGCATCCGTCACGACACCGATTGCCTGCTCGACCGCTTTGCGTGTCTGCGCACGCGCGCCGCGCAATGCGTCGCGCTGCTCGACGACCACGAGCAGCAATTGCTCGCGATCGCGCGCGCGCTGGTCCAGCGGCCGCGCCTGATGCTGCTCGACGAACCCGCGCTCGGCCTCACCGACGCCCATACGGAACAGATCGCCGCACTGCTCGCCGAGTTGCGCGCCGAAGGCCTGAGCATCCTGATCGCCGAGCGCGAGCCGCGACTCGTGCCGCTGCTCGCCGCGGACACCCACACCCTGGTCGAGGGCTGCATCGCCGGCATGCCCGCGCCGACCCCGCGCGAGGCGCCCCGCCGTCGCGTGCGACGCCACGTGATGCCCCAGGAAGAAGCGCTGCCCGCCGCCACCCTCTGACGCGCCGGGCCGTCGCGCGCGGCCGCCTTCCCGCCGGCTGCCTGCCCACCCCGTTTCGCATGCGCCCAACGCATGCGAAACGCACCGAGGAATCGATTGAAACACCCCGCCGCGCCACGTGTAATGGCGACGGCGGCTCCCGACCGGCGGACCGCCCCCACTCGGAGACGCCTGCCATGCCCCCACCCCCTGTCCGCCATCGCTGGCGCCTCGTGATCGCCGGCGGCCTGATCATGGGCGCCGCGCTCGGCATCCGCCATGTCCAGGGCCTGTTCCTGCTGCCCGTCACGCTCGAGCGCGGCTGGTCGCGCGAAGCATTCGGGCTCGCGCTCGCCTTGCAGAACCTGCTCTGGGGCGTCGCGCAGCCGTTCACGGGCATGATCGCCGATCGCTTCGGCTCGGCGCGCGTGATCGTCTCCGGCATGATCTGCTACGCGCTCGGCCTCGCGCTGATGGCATACGCGAACACCCTGGGCCTGTTCACGCTGGCCAGCGGCGGGCTGATCGGCGTCGCGCTGTCCGGCTCCGCGTTCGGCGCCGTCTACGGCGCGCTGAGCCGGCTCTACCCCGGCGACGAGCGCAGCTGGGCGCTCGGCGTCGCCGGCGCGGTCGGCGGCTTCGGCCAGTTCTGCATGGTGCCGGCCGCGCAGGGATTGATCGGCGGCTTCGGGTGGGTGACCGCGCTGCTCGTGCTGGCGCTCGCCTGCGCGCTGCTCGCGCCGCTCGGCGGCCTGTTGAACGACGCGCCGGGTTCGGGCGCGCCGACCGCCGACAGCGGCCAGACGCTGCGCGCCGCCATCCGCGAAGCGCTGTCGCATCGCGGCTTCCTGCTGTTGAACCTCGGCTTCGTGGTGTGCGGCTTCCAGCTCGCCTTCATCGGCGCCCACCTGCCCGCCTACCTGCTCGACCACGGCTACACCGCGCGCCATGCGAGCATCGCGCTCGCGCTGATCGCGCTCTCCAACGTGGCCGGCACCTACGGATGCGGCTACCTGGGCGGCTTCCTGCGCCGCAAGTACGTGCTCTCCGCGCTCTATCTGGTGCGCGCGGGCGTGATCGCGCTGTTCGTCGCGCTGCCGCTCACGCCCGCGAGCCTGTATGGGTTCGCGTGCGCGATCGGCCTGCTGTGGCTCGGCACCGTGCCGCTCACCAATGGCCTCGTCTCGCAGGTGTTCGGCGTGCGCTACATCGCCACGCTGTTCGGGCTCGTGTTCCTCGGCCATCAAGTGGGCGGCTTCCTCGGCGTCTGGCTCGGCGGCATCGTGTTCGACGCGACCCACTCCTACCTGCCGCTCTGGTACGGCGCGATCGGGCTCGGCCTCGTCGCCGCGCTGCTGCACCTGCCGATCGACGATGCGCGCGTGGTCCGCGTACCGCGCGCCGCGCCCGCGCGCATGCCCGCATGAAGCCGCTGCGCGCGGCCGGTTGCGCGCTCGGCATCGCGACCGCGCTGGCGCTCGTCGCGCTGTGCTTCGCCGCGTACCTGCGGCCGGACGCGCTGCTGTCGGTCGTCACCGCCCTGAGCTTCTGCGGCTGACGCGCGCAGCGCCCGCCCGCCTTGACGCAGATCCGCTCCCTGCCGCGCGGTAGCGCGCGCGGCCGCCGCGAACGTTAGAATCTCGAATGCGCAACCTGCGCATCCATTCGTTCAAACCATATCCGGCATCCCGGGAGGGCCTTATTTCCATGAAAGCAACGACGTTCGTCGGCACCGCCATCCTTACCCTGTCCGCCCTGCACCTTGGTTCCGCCGCCGCGCAACAGCCCGCGCAGCAGCCGGCCGCCCCCGCGGCGACGGGCGAATCGGCGCTCGCCGCGACCGCGCAAAACGTCGTGGACAACGTCAAGCCCCGCCACATGCGCGCGCTGATCGTCGGCATCGACGCGGCGTCACGCACCCTCACGCTGAAAGGCGCGAAGGACTTCGTTTCGAACGTGGTGGTCGGGCCGGAAGTACCCGGCTTCGAGAAGCTGAAGGTCGGCGACCGGGTCGACGTGTTCTCCCGCAACGCCCTGCTCGTCACGGCCGACAAGGTCGACGCGTCGGACATCCGCGAAAGCAAGGTCACGCGCTCGCTCACGCCGAAGCCGAGCGGCTTCGACACGACGCGCCAGGTCGAATTGCTCGCCACCGTGACGCGGATCGATCGCAAGGCGCGCGTCGTGACGCTGCGCGGCCCGCAAAGCACCGCGTCGTACGAAGTGTCGCCGCAGCTCGACCTCGGCGCGCTGAAGGTGGGCGATACGGTGCATGCGGTGTACGTGTCGGCCACCGCCGTCAACGTGACGTCGCAGCCGACCGCACAGGACTGAAGCTGCCGCCCCGCGCCTCGCGCGCGGGCCCCGGCCTGCTCAGCTGAGCAGGCCGAGCATCGCGGCGCGCACGACGGCGGCCGTCTTGTTCGCGGTCTTCAATTTGACGATGGCGTTCTTCACGTGGAAGTTCACGGTATCCACCGAGATCGCGAGAATCTTCGAGATTTCGCCGGACGTCTTGCCGTCGGCGGCCCACTTGAGCACTTCCACCTCCCGCTCGGTCAAGCCGCGCTCCGGGTCCGCCATCAGCTTCGGCAGCATCCTGCGGCCCAGCGCATGATGCGCGGTGCTGACGAGCCAGCGCATTCTCGGTTCCTTGCTCTCGAGTTCGTCGGCCGTCAACGGCGCCGAGGACCGGACCATCACCAGCATGCCCATCACGCCGTAGGCGTCGCAGTTCGACTGCGCCCAGCCGAAACGCAGCCCGAACGACTGCGCCTCGATCCACAGCTGATGCGCGGGTGCGAACAGTTCGTCGCTCCAGATGATGGGCGCCTGCGAGCGCCGGCCGTGCGCGACGATCGGATCGATATCCAGAAAGCCGGCTTCGAGGTAGCGGCGCTGCCAGGGTTCCGGGTAGTTGCTGCGCATCACGATCCGGGGACGGGACAGCGGCCAGGGCACGCGCAGCCCGTACGCGCAGTACTCGAAGCCGAGGTCGGCCGCGGCGGCCTCGACCCTCGCGAATACATCGTCCTCGGACCGTGCTCGATCCAGCCCCGATAGCACGTTCTCTGCCCAGTTCATCATGAAGGCCCTCTTCGGATCTGTGTGCCGGACTTGCCGCCCCCCACGCCCCAGATGAGCGCACGAACCCGGGCCGCCCGTTTTTTTTGGGGTTATTAAACCCGTCTATTCAAATCAGGAATCATTAAACATTAAGCCCGGGACGAAATCAATTGCAACCATCCCGAATCCTTCATTGGCGCAATGAATAAGTAAAGTTCAGCCTCAACAGCGAGCTTGATTATTCAACCCGCAATCGACGAATTTCATAAATAAATCAATGCGATGCCAGTCGATACGATACCGCTCATAATTCAGGGCGGGCTGACATTACGCAAGCGTTCTTGACATTCTTGACGAAACGAAAGAATTCAATCACCAAGGATAAATTTATCTGCGATAGCAGATTGATAATTTTCTTGCTTTTGAAATCAGAATGAAATTAACGAAATTCATTCTCTTAACAAATGAATATAATTAAATACACCATAAAAGACGTGGGGGAGTCGAGCGCGAGCGAGCGAATGATGCAGCCGCGAACGATGACCGCGCGGGGCGCGCGACGAACGACGGGCGGCGGGTAAGCGAGGAGGAAGGAATCGCCCCGGATGAAGGAAGGGAGCCGGGAAAACGGTGCGCGCGGCACCGGTGCGGCGGCACGCACGTGCGTGCCGCCGCCGGAAAACGTCAGAGCCGGGCGGGCAGCTCCGCGATGCTCGCCAGTTGCGCAAGCAACGTCTGGATCGATGCGCCGACCTCGCAGCCCGAGGTATCGAGCACCATCTCGGGCGCCGTCGGCGCCTCGTACGGGCCCGACACACCCGTGAATTGCGGCAGCTCGCCGCGCTCCGCGAGCGCGTACATGCCCTTCGGATCGCGCGCCCGGCACACGATGGCCGGTGTCGAGACGAAGGTCTCGAAGAAGCCCTTGCCGATGATCGAACGGGCCAGGTCGCGCTGCGCCTGCAGCGGCGAGATGGTCGCGACGATGACGAGATAACCTTCGTGCTGGAACAGCTTCGCGATATGTGCGAAGCGACGGATATTTTCCATGCGGTCGGCATCGGAAAAGCCGAGATCGGCGCACAGACCGGCGCGCAGGGTATCGCCATCCAGCACGATGGCCTTCACGCCGCGAGCCAGCAGCAGGTTCAGCAAGGCATTCGCGGTCGTGGTCTTGCCTGCGCCGGGCAACCCTGTCATCCAGACGACCGGTGCGACGGCCTCCGGTGGATATCCACCCTTCATATCCATTTCAAATCCCTCTCAAGATCCTAATCTGAGGGAGTCTAGCCGCTAGATGAATAAACAAAAATGCATGAATTTTTACAAAATATTCTCAAGAAATATGCTAGCGCGGAAACTGTGCACTATGCCGCGTCGATTTGGGCACAATGCCGCACGGGCGGACTCAAGCGCGCGTGACCTGCTCCAGCGCCGCGAGCGCCCGTGCACGCGCGGCGTCGTGCTCGACGATCGGCAGCGGATAGTCCACTCCGAGCCGCACCCCGGCCGCCGCCAGTTGCTCCGGCCGCGCCCGCCAGGGCGCATGGATCGCGCTGGCCGGCAAGCGCGCGAGCGCCGGCACCCAGCGCCGGATATAGTCGCCGTCGGGATCGAACTTCTGCCCCTGCAGAACCGGGTTGAAGATTCGGAAGTACGGCGCCGCGTCGGCGCCGCAGCCCGCGACCCATTGCCAGTTCGCCGCGTTACTCGCGGGATCCGCGTCGACCAGCGTGTCCCAGAACCAGGCCTCGCCGTCACGCCAGTCGAGCAGCAGATGCTTGACGAGAAACGACGCCGCCACCATCCGCACCCGGTTGTGCATCCAGCCCGTTGCCCATAGCTCCCGCATGCCCGCATCGACCAACGGATAGCCGGTCATCCCATGCTGCCACGCCGCCAGCGCCTCCGGATCGCGACGCCAGGGCATTGCGTCGAACTGGCGGCGGACATTGCAAACCGACAAGTCCGGTAACGCATACAACATCCCGTAACAAAATTCCCGCCAGCCCAGCTCGCTCAAATACTTGTCGAGATCCGTGAGCGCGGCGGCGCCCTGCTCGTGCGCGGCCGCCTGCGCCGCGTGCCAGATCTGGCGCGCGGACAGCTGACCGAAGCGGAGATACGGCGACAGCCGGCTCGTCGCCGGCTGATCCGGCCGATCACGGGCCTCTGTGTAGCCGCGCAGACGCTGTTCGAGGAATCCATGCAGGATATCCAGCGCATCGTCCTCGCCGCAGCGCCAGGCATCGCGCAGGCCACCCGCCCAGTCCGGGCGGACCGGCAACAGCGCCAACTCGGAGAGCGCCGCGCGGCGCGCCGCGAGCGCAGGCGGCAAGGGAAGGAATCTCGGCGACTCGGGCTCCGGCAGCGGCGGCGCGACCTCGCGGCTGGCGCGCGCCGCCCGCCAGTACGCGGTAAATACCTGGTATGGCTTGCCCGCGCCGTTCAGAACCTCCCAGGGCTCGTTGAGCAGCGCCGCGTTGCCGCTCTCCGCGACGATCCCGCGCGCCTTCAAGGCTGCCTTGAGGTCGCTGTCGACCGTGCGCTGCGCGAGCGCATAGCGACGGTTCCAATACACCGCGCCCGCGCCGAGTTCGACCGCCAGCGCCGCGAGGGCGGCGGCCTCGTCGCCGCGCAACAGCACGAGTTCGCCGCCGCGCGCGCGCAACGCGCGATCGAGCGAGGCCAACGCGCCATGCAACCACCAGCGCGCCGCGCCGCCGAGCGGCCGGCCAGCGCCCGCCGGATCGCTGACGAACACGCACACGAGCGGGCGACCGGATGCCGCCGCACGATATAGCGCAGGCTGGTCGATCAGGCGCAGATCATCGCGAAACCAGACGATGGCGGGAGCGTCAGGGTTGGACACGGCGGGAAACCTCGAAGCGGACGTTCTGACAAGGGCGCTCATTGTCGCGTGGGGAGATCGCGTTGTCGATGCAAAGGGCCCGCGGGCTCCGCGATCGTTGCGCGGGCACCCGACTCCCTCTCTCGCTTCGGCTATCAGTTGCCGGCCGCCGCACCGCGTTTCAATCACCGCGCCGAACCTGCCGCATCGCGTCGCGCCGGACAGCGCCCCGTTTGGAGTCGCGCACCTAACCGAGGATTTGGCGAAGCCCCGGTACAGCACATATAAATCAGGCCATCGGGGCGCGCGCGAGGCCGCCGAACCACACAACAAGGAGGGAGACCATGTCGACACCCGCACCGGCATCCGTGCCATGGACCGACGGCAAGCGCTACTGGTGGCTTCTCGGCGCCTTGACCATCACGCTGCCGATCGCCTCCGCGCAACTCGCGCTCGCGACCGGCTGGCACATCTTCTGGTGGTTCGGACCGCTGTTCGCGTTCGGCGTGATCCCGCTCCTCGACATCCTGATCGGCGACGACCGGGACAATCCGCCCGAGGCCATCGTGCCTGCGCTCGAGCGGCAGCGTTACTACCGCTACGTGGTGTATCTCGCGACCTTCGTCGAATATGTCGTGTTCGCGGGCGCGATGTGGGTGGTCGCCACGCAGACGCTGACCTGGTATGACTACCTCGGCTTCGCGCTGTCGCTGGGCGTGGCGACCGGCGCCTCGATCAACACCGCCCACGAGCTTGGCCACAAGACCAGTCGCTTCGAGCGCTGGCTGGCCAGGCTCACGCTGGCGCCCGTCGCCTATGGTCATTTCTATGTCGAGCACAATCGCGGCCATCATGTGCGCGTCGCGACGCCCGCCGATCCGGCCAGCGCGCGCTACGGCGAATCGTTCTGGGCATTCCTGCCGCGCACCGTGACAGGCAGCATCGCAT
>NZ_JAAGNW010000014.1:40405-44030 GCF_010645215.1 Burkholderia multivorans
GCATCTGCATGGCGGCTCGAACGCCAGCGCCTCGCGCGCGGCGGACACAGCGTCTGGTCATGGCGCAACGAGGTATTGCAGGCGTGGGCGCTGACGGTCGTGCTGTGGGGCATCGCGATCGCGTGGTGCGGCGCGATCGTCGTCCCGTTCCTGCTGATCCAGGCGGTGTACGGCGCCTCGCTGCTCGAGGTGGTCAACTATGTCGAGCACTATGGGCTCGGCCGCAAACAGTTGCCGAACGGACGCTACGAGCGCTGCGCGCCGCAGCACTCGTGGAACAGCAACCATATCGTGACGAACCTGTTTCTCTATCAGTTGCAGCGACATGCGGATCACCATGCCAACCCTACCCGCTCGTATCAGGCGCTGCGCCACTTCGACGATGCGCCGCAGCTGCCCGTCGGCTACGCGGCGATGATCCTGCTCGCATATGTGCCGCCGCTGTGGTTTCGGGTGATGAACCCGCGGGTAGTCGCGCATTACGGGGATCGATTCGCGCAGTCGAATATCAAGCCGTCGATTCGGGAGAAGGTGCTGGCGCAGGTGGCGGCGAGTCGGGGTTAGGCGGGCGGTACGCGTCGCCTGCCCCAAAAGACAAAACCCCGCAAATCGGCGATTTGCGGGGTTTTCGATATTCTGGCGGAGAGAGGGGGATTCGAACCCCCGATAGGCGATTAACCTATACACGCTTTCCAGGCGTGCGACTTAAACCACTCATCCATCTCTCCAGCAAGAGCGAGAGTATAGCAAACTCCCGGCCCCTTTCACCAGCCCCCCTCACGGATGCCGGATGTAGTCCACGAGCGCATTCGTATACGCATCCGGCGGCCGGTCGCACAGACTCACGACGATCGCGACCGCGAACCCCGCCGGCACGCCGAACACGCCCGAGCTGATCGGCTCGATCCCGAACCAGCTGGGCCCGGCGAATCCCGTCATCTGAGTAAAGAACGGATAGGTCGATACGATGTAATACACGCACACCGCGAGCCCCGTCACCATTCCGGCGATCGCGCCGCGCGTGGTCGTGCGCTTCCAGAACACCCCGAGCACGAGCACCGGGAAAAAACTCGACGCCGCCAGCGAAAACGCCGCGCCCACCAGGAACAGGATCTTCCCCGTGTTGAGCGACGCGACATACGACGCGAACAGCGCCACCCCGAGCAGCAGCACCTTGGAGATGGTCACGCGCCGCTGGCTCGACGCATCCGGCGCGACCATGTGGTAATAGACGTCGTGCGACAACGCATTGGCGATCGTGAGCAACAGCCCGTCCGCCGTCGACAGCGCCGCCGCGAGCGCCCCCGCCGCGATCAGCCCGGACACGACATACGGCAGCCCCGCGATCTCGGGCGCCGCGAGCACGACGATGTCGGGCTGCATCTGGATGCCCGCCCAATGCACGACGCCGTCGTGGAGCAGATCGAACACGCCGACCAGATCGGGTTCGAGGTGATGCCACTGCGTCACCCAGGCCGGCAGTTCCGCGAACGGCCGCCCGACCAGGTTCGCGAGGATCTCGTACTTGATGAGCACCGCGAGCACCGGCACCGTCAGATAGAACAGCGCGCTGAAGAACAGCGTCCAGCCCACCGAGCGCCGCGCCGAGGCCACCGAGGTCGTCGTGTTGTAGCGCGTGAGGATATGCGGGAGGCTCGCCGTGCCGAGCGACAGGCACAGCAGCAGCGCGAGGAAATTGCGCTCGCGCGGGCGGCGCTCGCCGTCGTTCGAGGCGGGGAACGGCTCGGCCATCGGCTCCGGGTCGGCCGCGCGCGCGAGCAGATCGTCGCGCGCCTGCTCCCACCCCACCCGCGCCGCGTCGGGGTCGCGCGGGAACTCCGCCAGCCGGCGTTCCTGCAGGCTGATCTCGCGCAGCGGCCCGTTACGGCGGCGCAACGCCGCCAGTTCGTCGGCCAGCCGCGCCTTTTCCTCGCCGTACGACGCCGGCAGCCGGTCGAGCATGCCCTGGATCTGCGCGGCCCGGGTGCGATAGGTCTCGCGCGCACGACGCTCGTCGGGCGAGGTGCGCACGCGCGCCTCGAGTTGCTCGACGCGCGTCATGAGCCGGCCGTAATCGAACTGCGGCGCCGGCCCGAGCCCCTGCTTCATCGCGATCAGCGCGACCGGGATCAGGATCGCGCTGATCAGGATGATGTATTGCGCGACCTGGGTCCAGGTCACCGCGCGCATCCCGCCGAGAAACGAACAGACCAGGATCCCGGCCAGCCCGCAAAAGATCCCGATCGAGAAATCGACGCCGATGAAGCGTGTCGCGATCAGGCCGATGCCCTGGATCTGCGCGACCAGATACACGAACGAGCACAGGATCGCCGCCCCCGCCGCCAGCCCGCGCACCGCCGTGCTCGAAAACCGCGTGCCGAGGAAATCGGGAATCGTGTAGCGCGCGAGCTTGCGCACGTAGGGCGCGAGCAGGAACGCGACGAGGCAGAAACCGCCCGTCCAGCCCATCAGATAGGCGAGCGCGTCATAGCCGGTTGCGTACAGCGAGCCCGCGAGGCCGATGAACGACGCGGCCGACAGCCAGTCCGCCGCGGTGGCCATGCCGTTGAACGCGGACGGCACGCGTCGCCCCGCCACGTAGTACTCGACGAGATCCGAGGTCCGCGACAGCAGCCCGATCACCGCATACACCGCGATCGGTACGAACAGGAACACATAGCCGATCCACACGCCGGGCCCGGTCACGCGCGCGACGCGCGCGAGCAGCAGCACGAATGCGAGAAAGCCGACCGTATAGAGTGCGTACGCGTGGATCAGGCGGTTCGTCAGCGCCGCTCAGCGGCCGCCGCCGGGCAGCGCGGCAGGGTCCGCCTGCTGGTCGTAGGCGCGGCGCAGCACGCGGTCCGCGCGCTGCATCAGCACGATGTACACGAAGATCAGCGCCAGGTAGATCAGGATCGCGCCCTGCGCCCCCAGGTAGAACGGCAGGCTGAAACCGGCGAAGCGCAGCGACGCGAGCGCGGGCGCGAAGCTCGGAACCACGAACGACACGGCGAAGCCGATCGCCATCAGGATCGCGATCAAACCGACGTTGAAGCGCCAGTAGCGCGCATGCGCGCGCGCGAGCGCGGCGGGCACGTCGGGCGGCTCGGCGGGATGCGGGGGGGAGGAGGATGAGGCGGCCATGCGCTTGTGTAACAAAAAGCCCCTGCGCGGGCAATCGGGATTGCCGCGCAGGGGCCGGTCGCACGCAGCCGCGCGAACGCTCAGCGCACTTCGGCGAGCTGCTCCAGGATGGCCGGATTCTCGAGCGTCGAGGTGTCCTGCGTGATCGCCTCGCCCTTCGCGAGCGAGCGCAGCAGCCGGCGCATGATCTTGCCCGAGCGGGTCTTGGGCAGGTTGTCGCCGAACCGGATGTCCTTCGGCTTCGCGATCGGCCCGATTTCCTTGCCGACCCAGTCGCGCAGTTCCTTCGCGAGCGCGACGCCTTCCTCGCCCTCGGGGCGCGAGCGCTTGAGCACCACGAACGCGACCACCGCCTCGCCCGTCGTATCGTCCGGGCGGCCGACCACGGCCGCCTCCGCGACGAGCGGATGCGACACCAGCGCCGATTCGATCTCCATCGTGCCGAGCCGGTGACCCGAGACGTTCAGCACATCGTCGA
>NZ_JAAGNW010000014.1:44040-60271 GCF_010645215.1 Burkholderia multivorans
GCGCGCGCGACGGCCACGGCCGCTTGACGACGAGGATCCCGCCCTGCCCGTTCGGCACGTCCTGGCCGGTCTCGTCGACCACGGCGGCCATGATGCCCGGCAGCGGCAGCGTGCACGAGCCCGGCACCGTCGGCGTCGCGCCCGGCAGCGGCGTGATCATGTGGCCGCCCGTCTCGGTCTGCCACCAGGTATCGACGATCGGGCAGCGCTCGCCGCCCACGTGCTTGTGATACCACATCCACGCTTCCGGATTGATCGGCTCGCCCACCGTGCCGATGATGCGCAGGCTCGACAGGTCGTAGCTCTTCGGATGCACGACCGGGTCGGCCTCGGCCGCCTTGATCAGCGAGCGGATCGCGGTCGGCGCGGTATAGAACACCGTGACCTTGTGGTCGGCGATCATCTTCCAGAAACGCCCCGCGTTCGGATAGGTCGGCACGCCCTCGAACACGACCTGGGTCGCGCCGGTGGCGAGCGGCCCGTAGGTGATGTAGGTGTGACCGGTGATCCAGCCGATGTCGGCCGTGCACCAGAAGACGTCGTCGGGCTTCCAGTCGAAGGTCCACTTCATCGTCTGGGCCGCCCACAGCAGGTAGCCGCCCGTGCTGTGCTGCACGCCCTTCGGCTTGCCGGTCGAACCGGACGTATACAGGATGAAGAGCGGATGCTCGGCGCCGACCCATTCCGGCTCGCAGGCATCGGCCTCGGCCGCCGCCAGTTCGTGCATCCACAGGTCGCGCTCGGCGTGCCAGTCGACCTTGCCGCCCGTGCGGCGGTACACGATCACGCTCTTCACCTTCTCGCAGCCGCCCATCGCGATCGCCTCGTCGGCGATGCTCTTGAGCGGCAGCGTCTTGCCGCCGCGCATCTGCTCGTCGGCGGTGATGAGCGCGCTCGCGCCCACGTCGACGAGCCGTTCGTTGAGCGACTTCGACGAGAAGCCGCCGAACACGACCGAATGCGTCGCGCCGATGCGCGCGCAGGCCTGCATCGCGACGATCCCCTCGATCGACATCGGCATGTAGATCACGACCCGGTCGCCCTTGCCGATCCCGCGCTTCTTCAGCGCGTTCGCGAAGCGGCTCACGCGCGCGAGCAGGTCGGCGTACGTGACGCGTGTCACGGCGCCGTCATCCGCCTCGAAGATCACCGCGACCCGCTCGCCGTTGCCGGCCGCGACATGGCGGTCGAGGCAGTTGTACGACGCGTTCAGCTCGCCGTCCTCGAACCAGCTGTAGAACGGCGCGCGCGTCTCGTCGAGCACCTTGCTGAACGGCTTGCGCCACGCGAGCGCCTCGCGCGCGAGGCGCGCCCAGAATCCTTCGTAGTCACGCGCCGCCTCCTCGACGAGCGCCTGGTAGGCCGCCATTCCAGCAATGGTCGCCGCCTGCTCGACGGCGGCGGGCGGTGCAAACTGGCGGCGTTCGTGCAGAACCGATTCAATCGCAGACATCGACAACCCCTTGGTGAACGTGAAACCGACTGCATGGCGGCGCGATCGTGCGCGCCGCATCTCGTTGGCGCGTGACGCGCCTGTCTCCCACCCTCGCGCGACGGCCGGACCCGCGCGTCTCGCGATGCTGCAATGCACCACGTCACGCGGCCGCGCTGCGCGACGCGGCAATTGCCACGATAAGCGCCGCAACTTACCCGTCACTTACGCGGGCGGCGCCCGGCCCAAGCTTTACGCCGGCTTTCGGGCGACTCTACAATGCTAACTGAACTCGTCGTCCGGATTCCAGCTTGAATCGCTACGCTCTCTTTCTCATCCTGTCGATGCTGCTGGTCGGCAGCAACGTCGGCATCGGCAAGTCCATCGTCGTCTTCGTTCCCGTCGCCCTGCTCGCCACGCTGCGCTTCGTGGTCGCGATCGCCGTGCTGTGGCCGCTGTTCAGCCCGGTCAAGATGCGCACGGTCAAGCGCGGCGAATGGCTGAACCTGTTCCTGCAGGCGTTCTTCGGCACCTTCATGTTCACGCTGCTGATGCTGAACGGCGTGCAGCGCACGAGCGCGGTCGCGGCGGGCGTGATCACGAGCACGATCCCCGCCGTGGTCGCGCTGTTCGCGTGGCTGTTCCTGCGCGAGAAGCCGAGCGGCCGCGCGCTGGTGTCGATCGCGCTCGCGATCGTCGGCGTCGTGACCATCAATCTCGCCGGCGGCCAGGCCGACGACGGCGCGCAGGCGGGCTCGCTCACCGGCAACCTGCTGATGCTGGGCGCGGTGTGCTGCGAATCGCTGTACGTGATCCTGTCGCGCCGCCTCACGCAGACGCTCGCGCCGATCGACATCTGCGCCTACACCCACCTGTTCGGCCTGCTGCTGATGCTGCCGCTCGGCGCGGGCGCGCTCTGGCGCTTCGACTACGCGAGCGTGCCGGCGGGCATCTGGGCGCTGGTCGTCTGGTACGGGCTGTCCGCGAGCATCTTCTCGTTCTGGCTGTGGATGAAAGGGATCCGCCACGTGCCGGGCAGCCTCGCGGGCGTGTTCAGCGCGGTGCTGCCGATCGCCGCGGCGCTCTACGGCATCCTGGTCCTCGGCGAGCGCCCGACGCTCGCGCACGGCTTCGCACTCGCCTGCGTGGTCACGGGCATCGCGCTCGCGAGCGTGCGGGTGCGGCGCACACCGCCCGTGTCGTCGTAGCCGGTTCGCGGCACGGGCCGTCCCGGGCGGGCGCCGCTGCAGCCCGGCCGGGCGACGCGTTACAATAACGCGCTTTCAAAAATACCCCCGATACCCGCGCCATGTCCGCCCCGTCGCCCACGCCCGCCCGTTCCTCCCGTCACCGGATGCGCCCGCTGCCCGCGCTCATCTTCATGAGCCGCTGGCTGCAGGTACCGCTCTACCTGGGCCTGATCCTCGGGCAGGCAGTCTATGTCTTCCTGTTCCTCACGGAAGTCTGGCACCTGATCTCGCACGCGACCTCGCTCGACGAAACCAGCGTGATGCTCGTGGTGCTGAGCCTGATCGACGTGGTGATGATCTCGAACCTGCTGATCATGGTCATCGTCGGCGGCTACGAAACCTTCGTATCGCGCCTCGGCATCGAGGGGCATCCCGACGAGCCCGAATGGCTCGATCACGTGAACGCGGGCCTGCTGAAGGTGAAGCTGTCGATGGCGCTGATCAGCATCTCGTCGATCCACCTGCTCAAGATCTTCATCAACCCGGACCAGCACACGAACCACGCGATCATGTGGCAGGTGCTGATCCATGTGTCGTTCCTGTTGTCGGCGCTCGTGATGGCGTGGGTCGACCGCCTGACGACGCGCACCCATACCGAGCATTTCCATACCGATGCGCCCGCCCAGCCCGGCGCGCATCGCGAGCCGGCATAACGACCGGCGCTGCCCAACCGATTCCCACTGTCCCCACAGAGTCTCAGCCATGACCGTCATCAAACAGGAAGACCTGATCCAGAGCATCGCGGATTCGCTGCAGTACATCAGCTACTACCATCCGCTCGACTACATCCAGGCGCTCGGCCGCGCGTACGAGCGCGAGGAGAGCCCGGCCGCGAAGGACGCGATCGCGCAGATCCTCACCAACAGCCGCATGTGCGCCGAAGGCCGTCGCCCGATCTGCCAGGACACCGGCATCGTGACGATCTTCGTGAAGGTCGGCATGGACGTGCGCTGGGACGGCGCGACGATGGGCGTCACCGACATGATCAACGAGGGCGTGCGCCGCGGTTACCTGAACCCGGACAACGTGCTGCGCGCGTCGATCGTGAACCCGCCCGAAGGCGGCCGCAAGAACACGAAGGACAATACGCCGGCCGTGATCCACTACGAGATCGTGCCGGGCGACAAGGTCGACGTGCAGGTCGCGGCGAAGGGCGGCGGTTCGGAGAACAAGTCGAAGTTCGTGATGCTGAATCCGTCCGACTCGATCGTCGACTGGGTGCTGAAGACCGTGCCGACGATGGGCGCGGGCTGGTGCCCGCCGGGCATGCTCGGGATCGGCATCGGCGGCACCGCCGAGAAGGCGAGGGTGATGGCGAAGGAATCGCTGATGGATCCGATCGACATCCAGGACGTGATCGCGCGCGGCCCGAAGGACTGGGCCGAGGAACTGCGCGTCGAGCTGTACGAGAAGGTCAATGCGCTCGGCATCGGCGCGCAGGGTCTCGGCGGTCTCGCGACCGTGCTCGACGTGAAGATCATGGCGGCGCCGACGCATGCGGCGTCGAAGCCCGTCGCGCTGATCCCGAACTGCGCGGCGACCCGTCACGCGCATTTCACGCTCGACGGCTCGGGCGTCGCGCGCCTCGACCCGCCGCCGCTCGACGCATGGCCGCAGGTCCAGTGGGAGCCGAACACCGAAACCAGCCAGCGCGTGAACCTCGACACGCTGACGCCCGCCGAGGTCGCAAGCTGGAAGCCGGGCCAGACGCTGCTGCTGTCGGGCAAGATGCTCACGGGCCGCGACGCCGCGCACAAGCGCATCGCCG
Source organism: Burkholderia multivorans (assembly GCF_010645215.1). Taxonomy (GTDB): domain Bacteria; phylum Pseudomonadota; class Gammaproteobacteria; order Burkholderiales; family Burkholderiaceae; genus Burkholderia; species Burkholderia multivorans_A. The sequence goes on from NZ_JAAGNW010000014.1 coordinate 48,491, forward strand.
ACATGCTCGCGAAGGGCGAGCCGCTGCCCGTCGACTTCACGAACCGCGTGATCTACTACGTCGGCCCGGTCGATCCGGTGCGTGACGAGGCCGTGGGCCCGGCAGGCCCGACCACCGCGACGCGGATGGACAAGTTCACCGAAATGATGCTCGCGCAGACCGGGCTGATCTCGATGATCGGCAAGGCCGAGCGCGGCCCGGTCGCGATCGAGGCGATCAAGAAGCATCAGGCTGCTTATCTGATGGCCGTGGGCGGCGCCGCCTATCTCGTGTCGAAGGCGATCCGCCACGCGAAGGTGCTCGCGTTCGAAGATCTCGGCATGGAAGCGATCTACGAGTTCGACGTGCAGGACATGCCGGTGACGGTCGCGGTCGATTCGTCGGGCACTTCGGTACATCAGACGGGACCGAAGGAATGGCAGGCGAAGATCGGCAAAATCCCGGTCGCGAGCGTGTAAACAAGAATGATTTTCAGGCCGGATTTCAATCCGGCCTTTTTGATTCTCATTACGTATGGCCTTTCGGATATCGAATCGATTTACGCTTGGCTTTTCGGGTGCGAGCGTTTATCTTTCGAAGTCTGAGCCCCACACGATTTAAAAGGAACCATCATGCAAGGCGATAAGAAAGTCATCGAATATCTCAACGCCCAGTTGAAGAACGAGCTGACTGCGATCAACCAGTATTTCCTGCATGCGCGCATGTACAAGCACTGGGGCCTCGAGAAGCTCGGCAAGCATGAATACGACGAATCGATCGGCGAGATGAAGCACGCCGACTGGCTGATCGAGCGCGTGTTCATGCTCGACGGCCTGCCGAATCTTCAAGACCTGCACAAGCTGCTCGTCGGCGAAGAAACCGAAGAAATCCTGAAGTGCGACCTGAAGCTCGAACAAATCTCCCAGGCCACCTGCAAGGAAGCGATCGCCTATTGCGAAACGGTGCGTGACTACGTCTCGCGCGAGATCTTCGAAAAGATCCTCGACGACACCGAAGAACATATCGACTGGCTGGAAACGCAGATCGACCTGATCGGCAAGGTCGGCCTGCAGAACTACCAGCAGACGATGATGGGTTCGCCGGAGTAATTCCCCCCCTCTCCCGCCGCACCCGCATGCCCCGCCCGACCACGCTGCCCGATACGCCGCGCGCCGCCGCGCCGGCAGCGGGCGCGCACGCGCCGATCGGCATCTTCGATTCCGGGCTGGGCGGCCTGTCGGTCCTGCGCGCCGCGCGCACGCTGCTGCCCGCCGAAACCTTCGTCTACGTTGCCGATTCCCGCCACGCGCCCTACGGCGAACGCGACGACGCGTTCATCACCGAGCGCACGCTGGCCATCGGCGAATGGCTGATCGGCCAGGGTGCGAAGGCGCTCGTGGTCGCCTGCAACACCGCCACCGCGCAATCGATCGCCGCGGTGCGCACGCAACTGCCGATCCCGCTCGTCGGCGTCGAGCCCGGCATCAAGCCGGCCACGCTGGTGTCGCGCTCGCGCGTGGCGGGCGTGCTCGCCACCCAGGCCACGCTGCGCAGCGAGCGGTTCCGCGCGCTGCTGGAACGGCACGCGGCCGACTGCCGCTTCATGTGCCAGCCCGGCCACGGGCTCGTGCAGGCGGTCGAGCGCGGCGACACCGGCTCGCCCGAGCTGCGCGCGCTCCTGGCGTCCTATCTCGAACCGATGCTCGCCGCCGGCGCCGATACGCTCGTGCTCGGCTGCACGCACTACCCGTTCCTCGACGACACGATCCGCACGCTCGCGGAGAATCGCCTCGCCCTCGTCGACACCAGCGACGCCATCGCGCGCCAGCCGGGCCGCGTACTCGACACGCACGGCCTGCGCGCGCCGGCCGACGCCGTCGCACGCCCGACCCGCCTGTGCTCGACCAGCGACGGCGCCCATCTGCGCGCGCTCGCCGCCGCCCTGCTCGGGTTGGAAACCGGGGTCGAAACCGTGTCGATCGCCTCGCCGAGCGTGGCCGACCGCCCCGCCCAGCCTGCCTGAGCGGGCCACCGGGCGGCCATGCGCGCCGCCCCGACGCAGAAACCCTGCTAAGCACCTGGTTTTGTTACAAAAAAGCCCTGACCACCCTTGCCAAGCCTCGTGAATAGAATGATAATAATTCGCATTAACGTTAGCTATCGCGTCCATCATGATCGTCTGCGTGTGCAAATCGGTATCCGACCGGAAGATTCGCGCCTCCCTCGCCGAGGGTGCCGCCAGCTTTGACGAGCTTCAGTTCGAACTGGGCGTCGCCTCCTGTTGCGGGAAGTGCGAGGAGTCCGTGCGCGACCTCATGGCGGAGCACGGCGTCTGCGCGAGCCGTTGCGGCGTCGAGCACCACGCCCACCCGATCCCCGTGACGTTCTACGAACGCAAGGCAGCCTGAAGGCACGATTGCGCGTTGCGCGGCGCGAGCCGCGCGTGTTGTTTGTTGTTTCCACCCGCCCGTCAGCAAGCCTTTCCCGCGAGCCAGCGGCTTACCTGCAAAGGAGCCTGTGATGGAGTTGCTGATCGGATTCGTGACGACTGTGTGTATCTCGCTGTTGATTTTCCGCAAATGAGATCACCATCCCGGGTGCGCCGGCCGCGCACCACCGCCCTACCAAGCTAACATGCAGGCCTCGACTTCCGTACCGACCGGCTACTGGCCGGTTGCTTCCCGTATGAATCCCCGTGTCGTTACCGCCACCGCCGCTGTCCTTGCCGGACACGCGCTGCTGCTGGCCGGCGCGCTGCTGATGCGCAACGACGTGCCGGAGCGGCAGATCGAGTCGAAAGCGATCACCGCGCAGCTGCTGAGCTCGACGCCGGTTGCACAACCGGTCGGCGTGCAGTCCGCGCCGACGCCGCAACCGAAGCCCGTCCCCACGCCGCGGCCGAAGCCCACGCCCAAGCCGGTGCTCAAGCAAACGCCCACGCCGCTGCCGGTCACGCACGAGCCGTCGCCCAATGTGGTCACCGCGCCGGAACCGGCGCCGTCCCCGGCGCCCGCGCCTACCGCACCGCCTGCTGCGGCCGCGCCGGCGCCCGCGCGACCGACGATGGAAATCGCCGCGCCCAAGGGCGGCGCGTCGCTGTCGTGCCAGATCGTCAAGGCGAACTACCCTGCGCTGTCGAAGCGCCGCGGCGAAACCGGCGTCGCGAAGGTGCGCTTCGTGGTCGGCGTCAGCGGCCAGATCGAGAGCGCGCAGATCGCCCAGAGCAGCGGCTTCCCGCGCCTCGACGACGCGGCGCTCGAAGCCGTGCGCGCGTCGCAGTGCCAGCCGTACCTGCAGAACGGGCAGCCGATGCGCGCCGCGTACACGCAGCCCTACGACTTCAGCCTGACCGACTGATTTCCGCTACACCCGAAAAGCCACACCCAAAAAGATTCAAGAAAAGGAACACACATGCAAAGCTACGGTATCGCGCACGTCTGGGCGCAAGGTGACTTCGTGACGCGCTTCATCGCGATCGCGCTGCTCGTGATGTCAATCCTGTCGTGGTTGGTGATCGTCATCAAGGGCTGGAACGTCTTCCGCCTGAAGCGCCTGACCCGCAACGCCGAACAAGCCTTCTGGCATTCGGACGACTTCGATGACGGCGTGCAGAAACTCGGCGTCTCGTCGTCGACGGCGCAGGACAACCCGTTCCTCGCGCTCGCGCTGTCGGGCAAGGAAGCTGCGGATCACCACCACCAGACCCAGCCGCACCTGCACGACCGCATGGACGTGTCCGACTGGGTCACGCGCTGCCTGAAGGACACGATGGACGACGGCGTCTCGCGCATGCAAAGCGGCCTCGCGATTCTCGCGTCGATCGGCAGCACCGCACCGTTCGTCGGCCTGTTCGGCACCGTGTGGGGCATCTATCACGCGCTGCTCGTGATCGGCGCGACCGGCCAGACCTCGATCGACCAGGTCGCCGGCCCGGTCGGCGAATCGCTGATCATGACCGCGTTCGGCCTGTTCGTCGCGATCCCCGCCGTGCTCGGCTACAACGCGCTCACGCGCGCGAACAAGGACATCGTGAGCAAGCTGCGCCGCTTCGCGCACGGTCTGCACGCGTACTTCGTGACGGGCGCACGCCTCGCGTCGTCGTCCCAGCGCGACGGCCTGCGCCTCGCCACCCGCGCACACTGATCGAGGATCCGTCATGGCTATGAATTCCACCTTCGACGACGAAGAAGAAGGCCTGATGAACGAGATCAACATGACGCCGCTCGTCGACGTGATGTTGGTTCTCCTGATCATCTTCCTGGTCACGATCCCGGCGATGCACCACGCGGTGAAGATCGACCTGCCGCGCGCGAGCAGCCAGCCGGTCGAAGTGAAGCCGCAGACCATCGACGTCGCGATCGAAGGCGACGGCACCGTGCTGTGGGACGACCATCCGGTCACCGCGGAAGATCTGCAGACGCGCAGCGCACAGGCTGCGCAAGCCACGCCGCAGCCGGAGCTGCATCTGCGCGCGGATCGCAAGGTCGCCTACGAACGCGTAGCGGAAGTGATGTCGGCCGCGCAGGCCGGCGGCCTCACGAAGCTGGGCTTCGTCACCGAGCCGAAGTCGAAGTCGAAGTAACGCGTCACGCGCACTCGACAAAGTAAAAGGCCTTCATCGCCAGATGAAGGCCTTTTTTGATGCGCACGCGGGCGCCTTCGGGCGGCGGGCTCTTCGGCGGCATCAATTGGCGCCTGGAGCAACGCAATGCGACTCGCCGTGATCTCACGGACTGCGCGTTCTGCCCTATCTGGCTCGCAATATATGCGGCCACCGGTTTTCGCTCAGAGCATCCTTCGCGAAGTGGGATTCCAATATAGGTCGACACGCGCACGCATTCAAGCAAACCCCGATTGAAACTACCGATCGCGCACGACGCTTGAATGAAAAAACCGATGCTTCGCACACACAAGAATCGCCGTCAGGTGGGAAGCATCTTCGGCATGCCGTCCTTCGCGCCGCGCTCCGGGCACTCCGGCTGCGCGTAGTGCTCGTTGTCGAGCTTCTCGACCAGGAAGTCCACGAAGGCGCGCACCGCGGGCGGCATCCCCTGCCGCGACACGAATACCGCGGACAACTGCGGCGCAGGCAAGGTCCAGCCCGGCATCACCGGCGACAGTTGCCCCGCACGCAGCGCACTGCCGTACATCATTTCCGGCAGCGCGGCGATTCCGACCCCGTCGAGCACCGCCTCGCGTATCGTCATCAGATCCGCCGTGACGAGGCGCGGCTCATGCTCGTGCGTATGCCGCGTCCCATCGGGCGCGATCAGCGAGAACACGTGACGGCCGTCACCCGACGGCGTATCGAGCGTCGCGAAACCGGCCAGATCGTCGGGCGTCAACGGCGGCGCATGCTGGCTCAACAGGCTCGGCGCGCCGACCAGCATCTGCTCGGTGCGAAACAGCGGACGCACGACGATGTTCGCACTGGAGGGCGGCTCGGAGCGCACGCGCAAGGCGACGTCGATCGAATCCTCGAACAGATCGATCACGCGGTTCGTGACGCGGATCTGCATCCGCACTTCCGGATAACGGTGGAGGAATTCCGGCAGCAGATTCGACAGCATGGTCTGCGACACCGTCACCGGCACGCTCACGCGAACGGTGCCGCGCGGCGACGTACGCAACTGCTGCACCGCATTCATTGCAGCCTGCGCCTCGGCGAGCATGGCCTGACAATGCTGATAGAACAGTTGCCCGGCCTCCGTCAGCGCGAGCTTGCGCGTCGAGCGCTGCAGCAGACGCACACCGAGCGCCGCCTCCAGTTCGGTCAGGCGACGCGACAGGCGCGACTTCGAGATACCGAGCACGCGTTCCGCGGCGGAAAAGCCACCATGCTCGACGACCTGCGAGAAGTACATCAGGTCGTTCAGGTTGTGTGCGTCGATATTCATCTCATCGTTCCAATTCCAGAACGATCCATTGCGGATCGCCCGGCTTTTCTCTGCAAATCGCTCCATATAATAGCTTCATGTGTCGAAAATAAAGCGATTTCCCCCATTCCGGAGGGCCTGCCCATGTCATCCAGCCGTTCCATTGCACGCACTTACCCATCGCTGCGCACGACCGAAGGCGGTGGTTTCGTCGTCCACCGCCCGTTCCCGACCCGCCTGTTGATGGACTTCGATCCATTCCTGCTGCTCGATGAAATGGGTCCCGTCAACTACGCGCCCGGCGAGGCCAAAGGCGCGCCCGATCATCCTCATCGCGGGTTCGAAACCGTCACCTACGTGCTCGACGGCCAGTTCCGCCAGCGCGACTCGGCGGGCCACGCGGGCACGCTCGGGCCCGGCGACGTGCAATGGATGACGGCCGGCGCGGGCGTCGTCCACAGCGAGATGCCCGATCCCGGTTTCGCACACACGGGCGGCCGCTCGCACGGCTTCCAGCTGTGGGTGAACCTGCCGCGACGCGACAAGATGATCGCGCCGCGCTACCAGGAGATCGGCGCGGCGCGTCTGCCGAGCACCACGTCGCCTGACGGCCGGGCGCGCGTGAAAGTGATCGCGGGCGAGGCGTTCGGCGTACGCGCCCATATCGAGACGCGCACGCCGATCCTGTATCAGCACTTCACGCTGCAACCGGGCGCCGAGGTCGAGCATCCCGTGCCGGCCGGCTTTCGCGTGTTCGCCTACCCGTTCGACGGCGACGGGTTCTACGGTGCGCAACGCCACGCGATCGATGCGCGCCACATGGTCGTCTATGGCGACGAAGGCGACACCGTCGCCTTCGCGGCAGGCGACACGCCGCTCGACCTGCTGCTGATCGGCGGCCAGCCGCTCAACGAACCGATCGTCCGCTACGGCCCGTTCGTGATGAATACCGAGGAAGAGATCCGCCAGGCGGTCGTCGACTTCCAGAGCGGCCGCATGGGGCACATTCCCGCCTGATGCACGCGCTCATCGGGACGCGCCGCCCGCGCGTCCGAATTGCGTCACAATATCCGCTCGCGCCTGTGGCGCCGTACGACAGAAGGAACCTGCCGCCTTGAATTTCGAACACCTGATCCAGATCAACGACCCCAGCAACCCGACCCTGCCCACCCTCACCCGCGCCCAGCTGTGGGAAGGCCTCGTGTTGCGCGCCGAGCAGCCGCAACTCTTCGTGATCGGCCTCGATCGCTGCGTCATGCGCGAGCGCACGGACACCACGCTCGAGCGCGAACTGCACTTCGGCAACGCGACGATCCTCGATCGCGTGACCTTCACGACGGACGAGCAGGTCCGCTACGACATCCACGCGGCGCAGGGCGAAATCGGCGGCTCGCTGACGATGACGATCGAAGAGCCGGAAGCAGCGCAACTGTTCCTGCGCTTCGAATACCGGACCACGCTGCCCGTCAGCGACGACAGCGAGGACGCGCGCCAGACCCAGGAGATCGTCAAGGAGGCCTATCGCGCGTCCGACATCGACACGGTCAGGCTGATCCGCGAATACGCGCAGGGACGCAAGGATCCCGATCCGCTGCACTGAGCCGTCACACGGGGCGCCCGGCGCGGCGCCCCGGCTGCGATTTCGATACTGACTATCGACTTCGGCTGTTCGATCAATAATGAGATGTTGTAAATGGGAATGGTTATCATTTAGACTTCATTCCATCGTATCGCTAAACATCACTGACCGAATGACCGAACTTATGCGCTCTTCCACGCTCACCCTGCGCCGCACTGGCGGCACCGCACCCGGTGGCCGGACGAAAGTGGCGGCGGTTACCACGCCAGCGAATGCCGCGAAACCCGCCGGCGCGGATGCCGGCCAGCGCGTCGTCAAGAGCGAGGCGCTGCTCCAGGGCCAGACGCACGTGAGCATCGCGCACAACGGCGAGACTTACCAGCTCCGCGCCACCCGCCTGGGCAAACTGATTTTGACGAAGTAGCCGTACCGAGTATTGTGGGGACCACCTCCTAGAGAGGTGTTGGGCATTAGCCAGCCGTAGCGGCTTGCACGCGAGATCTAGACCCCTTCGTGCAAACACATTCAAGCAGCCGTTACAGCAAGCCAAGCCACTTTTTTTGGTTCTCACCCGTGAAAGCAAAAGCGGCGCGTTCGATGAACGCGCCGCTTTTTTTGCCGGCTTCCTGGCGCCGAAACTTCCTTCCGTCCAGCGCCAGCGCACCCGCCTGTCCGGCTCAGAAACCCCAGAACATCAGCCACCACGCACTGTCGATCACGGCGAGCGCCGCGACCACCCAGCCCATCGCGAGCACGCGGCGCGGCCAGCGCGCATAGCGCCCGGTGACCTTGAACGCGAGCCACGCGCTCCACAGATTCGCGCCGATCAGGATCGCCAACCGCACGTCGGTCGCCCAGCCGAGCGGCACGTGCTCCGCGCGCAGCAGCGACAGCGTCGTCGCGGACAAGCCGAGGAACACGCCCGCGCCCGCGATCGGAATCAGCCCCTGCGCGAGGTGATGGAGCCGCACGCGCTCGAAGCGACCGAGCATTATGACCGCACCGCTGAGCAGCACCATCAGCACGCTCCCGTAAATCAGCCCGGTGCCGACGATATAGCTGACGACGAGCGCGCCATCGAGCCACGAGAACACGTCGTTGCGCTCGGGATAATGCGTGAGCAGGAACCACGGCGCATTGGTCTCGAGCGGCCAGAGGATGTCATGGTCGATCAGCCAGCCGGCGAGCGCCTGCTTGATCTGCACGAACCACGGGCTCACGGTCCAGTGGAACGCGCCGATCGCAACGCCGAGCAGGCCGTACAGGATCAGCGCGGTATCCCAGCCGCTCGCGTGCTTGTCGCCGAGCGCGACGACCTCTTCCGACGGCGAACGCGCCGTCAGCGCGCGCGCATCGCGATGGCCGCTGCAGCGGCCGCACATATGACAGTCCGCCGCGCCCTTCATGTTGCGCAAGGGCACGAGCGGCGCGCAGTTGATCGGAATCACGCGGTGCCCATGCTCGCCCTGCCGGTACGAACGTCGCCACGCTTCCTCGTCGACCTTGTAGCGCAGCGGCGCGAGTCGCGCGAGCAGCGAGAAGACCCCGTTGACGGGACACAGGTACTTGCACCAGACCCGCTTCTCGCGCCCGTACAGCAGCCCGATCACCATGGCCGCCGCGGTCGAGCCGCCGAGCACCAGCAGCACGGCGCGCGGGTACTGGTAGACGCTCACCATCTGGCCGTAGATCGTCGTGATCCCGAACGCGACGAACGGCCAGCCGCCCCAGCGCATCCAGCGCGGAATCGCGCGGCCGCGACCGAAGCGGCTCGCGAACTCCGCGAGCGCACCCTCGGGACACAGCACGCCGCACCACACACGCCCGAGCATCACCATCGACAGCAGCACGAACGGCCACCAGATCCCCCAGAACAGGAACTGCGCGGCCAGCGTGAAATTGCTCCACAGATGCGCGGTATCGTCGGGCAGCGGCATGACCGCGGGCACGAGGATCAGGAACGCGTAGACCGCGACCACCACCCACTGGATGCCGCGGATCAACGCGCCGTGGCGCTGCATCCATTGGCCGGCGGCCGCGATGCGGCCGACGCGGCCGCCGGCGACCGCGCTCATGCCGCGCGCCCCGCCGTTGCGGCCGGACGCCGTGTCGCACGCTTCAGCAGCAGATAGATGACGAGCCAATACGCTGCATACGCAACCAGGTTCATCAGCGCCGGATGCGCGCGATAGCCGGTCAGCGTCGCGACGAGCGAGCCGAAGGTGCTCGAATCATCGAGCAGCGCCGAGCTGTCCCACAGCTGCGCGATGCCGAGCGGCAGGATCTCCTTGTCGATCAGCTTGTCGATCCCGGTCTGGAACAGGCCGGCGCCGAGGAACAGCAGCATGATCTCGGTCACGCGGAAGAAATGCCGCCACGAGAAATACTTGCCGCCGAGCTGCAGCAGATAGAACGTGAAGAACGCGAGGCCGAGGCCGAGCAGCACCGCGAGCATCTGCGCGCCGTCGACATGCCCGGACTGGCCGAAGCCGAGCCCGTACAGGAAGATCACGGTTTCGCTGCCCTCGCGCGCGATCGCAAGCGCGACCAGCACCGCGACGCCCCACCAGTTCGAATCCTGCGTGCTCTTCTGCAGCGATTGCTCCATGTCGCGCTTGAGCGTGCGGCCGTGCTGACGCATCCACAGCACCATCTGCACGATCAGCACGCAGGCGATCAGCACCATCGCCGTCTGGAAATAATCCTGCGCGTCGCCGGACAACACCTCGGTGAAGCCGACCAGCGCGGCGCCGAGCGCGACCGCCATCAGCAGGCCCGCGCCCACGCCGGCCCACAGATACGGCAGGCCGCGCCGCGCATCGGCGTCGCCGTTATTGAGCCACGCATAAAGAATGCCGACGACGAGCAGCGCCTCGACGCTCTCCCGCCAGACTATGAACAAGATCTGACCCATCTATCCCTCCTGGCACCGCTCGCGCGGCAAGCGCCGCCGGTGCGACATCCCTTACTTCGCGACGATGACGCCCTGCGCCTGCTGGTGGAAATCGTCAAAGAACTTGTACTCGCCCGGCGACAGCGGGGCGATCACGACGAACGACTCGGAGCCCGGCGCGAGCACCTTCTCCTTGCGCAGCTGCACGCTCTCGAATTCGACCGCGCCCTTGCCCGTGTTGCGGATTTCGATCTTGATGCGCTGGCCGGCCGGCACTTCGATGCGGGCCGGATTGAGCTTGCCGTCGGCCATCTCGAGCTTGAAGGTCGGCAGGTCGACCGCATGCGCGGCGCACGCGACGAGCACGGCGGCGGCGAACGCGAATATTCTGGGGAATGTCATTGTGTTTCTCAAAAAAGACAAGCGCGCTGTACGCGCGCTGTCCGACTGCTGCAGATCCCGCGGATCAATATCCGCCTTTCTTGCCGATGCCCGCGAACGGGAAATCGTAGTCGAGCGTAATCGGCTTGAACCACGGACCCACGCCGGTTTCCTTGTCGACGTGGCGGCCGAACGCCATATGGCCCGTCTGCATCGGCGGCTTCACGACGAGCGTCAGGTGGTACTTGCCCGGGCCGTTCAGCTTCACGTTGTCGCCGTAGTGCGGGCCGTCGCTCGCGACCATGCCCATCAGGTCGCCTTCCGATTTCCACTTCGCGTCGCCCTGCTTCGTGAGCTTGTACGTCACTTGCAGGTACGGCATCCAGTCGCCTTCGGCGAACCCGGTCGGATTGTTCTTCACCGCGTGGATGTCGGCTTCGAGGTGGACGTCCGAATCCGATGCCTTGCGCATCATTCCTTCCGGCTCCATCGTGATCGGCTGCAGATACACCGCGCCGATCTCCATGCCGCCCTGGATCTGATGCTTGCCGATCGGATACTCGGCAGCCGTCGCCGACATCGCGGCCAGTGCCGCCGCTACCGCAATCCCGTTGCGGATGAAGGAAGAACTCAACATTGACACTCCTTGTTTTTATCGTCCGACCACACCCGAGGGCCCCAAGCGCGGCCCGTCGGCGGTCCCTGATGCGAGAAAGAACGTTAATGCGAACTATTCTCAATAATTGCGGAGTTTAGCACCGATCCTGAACCGGAACAAACCGGCCCGCACATCAAACCCTTGCTGGATCAGGATCCCGACGTATGGGTGCGGGGTCAGGCGCCACTCACATGATCGCCGACATTCGCACCGAACACGCGTTCGCGCAACAGCGCGAGCTGGTCGCGCGTCTGGGCGGCCTTCTCGAATTCGAGGTTCTTCGCGAAATCGGCCATCTGCTTTTCGAGCCGCTTGATCTCCTTCGCGATCTGCTTTTCCGACATGTCCTCGAACTTCGCGCGCTGCTGCGCCTCCTTCAGCTCCGCGCGCGCATCGTCGACGTTGTAGACGCCGT
>NZ_JAAGNW010000140.1:0-3495 GCF_010645215.1 Burkholderia multivorans
CTCCTCGGCTGCGCTGATCTTCGCGATGCACCAGATCCAGGTCGCGTGCATCGTCGGGCATGCGCTGTCGGACGGCTGGTATCGCCAGTTCCTCAAGCAGCTCACGCAGCGCGAATGGCTGCTCGCATCGGCGACCTCGGAGGAACAGGTCGGCGGCAACCTGCGCAACAGCCGTTGCGCGATCGAGATGCGCGAGGGCAGCTTCACGCTGCACAAGCTCGCGCCGACCATCTCCTACGGCGCACACGCCGATGCGATCCTCGCGACCGCGCGGCGCGACGCCAATGCGCCCTCGTCCGAGCAGGTGCTCGTCACGCTGCTCAAGGAAGACACCACGCTCACGCCGCGCAGCGGCTGGGACACGTTCGGCATGCGCGGCACCTGCAGCGAGGGCTTCGCGCTCGACGCGCGCGGCCACGCCGAGCAGATCTTCCCGGCCCTGTTCGCGGAGATCGCCGAGCAGACCATGGTGCCGACCTCGCACATCCTGTGGGCGGCCGTCTGGGCGGGCATCGCGGGCGACGCATTCCGGCGCGCGCATCAGTTCTTCCGCGCGCAGATGCAGAAGCAGGGCAGCACGCTGCCGCCGTCCGCGCGCCGCCTCGCGGAAGCGCTCGCGCTGCTGCAGGCGATCGACGCCCGCATCGACGGCGCGCTGCGCCTGAACGGGCGCGGCGCCACGCGCAGCTGGTCGGCGTCGACGGCGCACGCGGCCGAGCTGAATACGCTCAAGACCTATACGTCGTCGACCGCGCTCGAGATCGTCTCGCACGCGGCCATGATCTGCGGCATGGCGTCCTACAAGAACGGCACGCCATACACGCTGGGCCGCCATATCCGCGACCTGCACTCCGCGCCGCTGATGATCAGCAACGACCGTATCGAGGCCAACACGGCCAACCTTTTGCTCGCGCTGCGCCCCGCTTCGCTGGAGACAGATTCGTGAACGACATGACCATTCCCGCCGCGCCGGCCGCCGCCGACGCTCCCATCGACCGCGACGGCGTCAACCCGCTGCGCGACGAACTCGTCGCCGCCGGCCTGCTGATTCCCACCGGCGTGCAGGGCCTGTTCGGCCGCAGCGAACGCTTCGAACGCGTGGTCGAGGGGCTCGACGCCTATATCACGCGCCTCGGCGCGGACCAGCACGCCGAAGTGATGCGCTTCCCGCCCGCGATGAGCCGCCCCGAGTTCGAGCGCAGCGAATACCTGAAGAGCTTTCCGCAGCTCGCCGGCACCGTGCACAGCTTCTGCGGCGACGAGCGCGCGCAGCAGCGCGTGCTGCAATGCCTCGATCGCGGCGAGGACTGGACGGCCGACCAGAAGCCGACCTATGTCGTGATGACGCCGGCCGCCTGCTATCCGGTCTATCCGGTGGTCGCGCAGCGCGGCGCGCTGCCGGCCGACGGCCGCATCGTCGACGTGTTCTCGTACTGCTTCCGCCACGAGCCGTCGCTCGACCCGACCCGCATGCAGCTGTTCCGGATGCGCGAGTACATCCGCATCGGCACGCCCGAGCAGATCCTCGCGTTCCGCGAGGACTGGATCGCGCGCGGCACGCGCATGATCGACGCGCTGCAGCTGCCGAACAGCATCGACCTCGCGAACGATCCGTTCTTCGGGCGCGGCGGCAAGATCGTCGCGGACAGCCAGCGCGAGCAGAACCTCAAGTTCGAGCTGCTGATCCCGATCGAACACGACGGCCGCCTGACCGCCTGCCTGAGCTTCAACTACCACATGGACCACTTCGGCCTGCTGTGGGGCATCAAGACCGACACGAAGGCGGTCGCCCACACCGGTTGCGTCGGCTTCGGCCTGGAGCGCCTGACGCTCGGCCTGTTCCGCCATCACGGCTTCGATCTCGACCAATGGCCGCAATCCGTGCGCGACACGCTGTGGGGCGCGCAATGAATCGCGGCGCGCTCGATGCGCTGCCGGGCGCGCCGCCCGGCGACGCGTTCGCCGACATCCGGCACCGCGCGCGCCACTATCGCCCGCATCCGCTGCACGGTCCGCAGATGGTCTGGAAACAGAGCAACTGCTATGTCGACCTGTGGATCGAAGTGCTGGGCTGGTGGGGGCTGAATCCGTACGCGGCGCTGCCGTTCACGGTCGGGCTCGACTTCGAGGGCGACCAGTTCACGTTCTTCAAGTTTCCGCTGGAGGACCTGGAGACGCTGTACGGCATCGTCGTGCAGGAGCATGCGATCTTCGAGCCGGTCGACGTCCACGTCGAGCGGCAGGTCGCGCGCGGCAACCTGATGCTGGTCGAGGTCGACGCATGGTATCTGCCGGACACGCGCGGCGCGACCTACCAGGCCGAGCACGCCAAGACCACGATCGGCATCGACGCGATCGAGCGCGCGCAGCGCCGGATCGGCTACTTCCACAACAGCGGCTACTACCTCGCCGAGGGCGCGGATTACGACGGCCTGTTCGACGCCTCGTCGCCCGCCCGTCTGTCGCCCTACGTCGAACGCGCGGTGCGGCGCTTCGACCCGCTGCCGGAACGCGCACTGTGCGACGCGTCGCTCGAGCTGCTCGCGTGGCACCTGAAGCGGCGTCCCGCGCACAATCCGATCACCGCGTTCCGCCGCCAGTTCGCGATCGATGCGCATGCGATCGCCACGCGGCCGCTCGGCTATTTCCACGCGTACTCGTTCAACACCGTGCGCCAGCTCGGCGCGAACTTCGAGCTGCTGGGCCGCTACCTGCGCTGGCTGGAGGCGAGCGGTTGCGGCGGGCCGTTCGAGTCGCTGGTCGCGACCTGCGACACGATCGCCCCGGAATCGATGGTCCTCGAATTCCGGCTCGCCCGCGCCAGCGCGCGCGGCAAGGTGGAACGCGGCGACAGCAGCCTCGACATCCTCGAGCGCGCCTACGCGACGCTCGTCGACCAGTTCGGCGCGCTCACGCCGCCGTCGCGACTCGACGCCGCGTCGCCGCCCAGGATCATCACGGCGACGCAATGACCGCGGCGCCGGACAGCCTGGCGCGACTCGACGCCGGGTGGACCCTCTGTGCGACTCCCGCGGGCGCGATCGATCGGCCTGAGCACCTGCCCGACGCCGGCTGGTGCGAGGCGCGCGTGCCCGGCACGGTCGCGCAGGCGCTCGCCGCCGCGGGCCGTTTCGATCCGGCCGCACCGTATCCGCTCGGCGAATCCGACTACTGGTATCGCCTCGCGCTGCCGGGGCGCGGCGCGCGCCGCCTGCGCCTGAACGGCCTCGCGACCCTCGCCGAGGTCTGGCTCGACGGCGAACGGCTGCTGTGCTCGACCAGCATGTTCAGCGCGCACGACCTGGACCTCATGCTAAACGACACGAGCGTGCTGCATCTGTGCTTTCGCTCGCTCAAGCGGCATCTCGATACCGAGCCGTCGCCCGGCCGCGCGCGCTGGCGCACCCGGCTCGCCGAACCCGCCGGTCTGCGCGCGGTGCGCACCACCCTGCTCGGCCACATGCCCGGCTGGTTCCCGGCCATCGAGCCGATCGG
>NZ_JAAGNW010000140.1:3505-18715 GCF_010645215.1 Burkholderia multivorans
GCTGCTCGATCCGGCCGCCGGCCTCACGGTGCTGCGCCATACGCTGCATGCGCGCGTCGACGGCCGCGACGGCCGGCTCGACGCCACGCTCGAATTCAGCGCGCCGCTCGCGCCCGGCGACGACGCGCGGCTCGTGTGCGGCACGCATGCGGTGCCGCTCGAACGCACCGGCCCGCGCACCGCGCGCGCCGGCCTGACGCTGCCCGAGGTCGCGCTGTGGTGGCCGCATACGCACGGCGAACCCACGCTCCACACGGTCGAACTCGAACTGAACGGGGCACGGCGGCCGCTCGGCCGCACCGGCTTCCGCACGATCGCGCTGTCGCGCGGCGACGACGGCCGGGGCTTCGCGCTGTCGGTCAACGGCGTGCCGCTGTTCGCGCGCGGCGCATGCTGGTCGAGCGCCGACCCGCTCGCGCTGCACGCGACGCCGCACGCCTACCGGCACGCGCTCGGTCTTGCGCGCGAAGCCGGCTGCAACCTGCTGCGCATCGGCGGCACCATGACCTACGAGGCCGAGGCGTTCTACGCCGCCTGCGACGAACTCGGCCTGCTGGTCTGGCAGGACTTCATGCTCGCGAACTTCGACTACCCCGC
Source organism: Burkholderia multivorans (assembly GCF_010645215.1). Classification (GTDB taxonomy): domain Bacteria; phylum Pseudomonadota; class Gammaproteobacteria; order Burkholderiales; family Burkholderiaceae; genus Burkholderia; species Burkholderia multivorans_A. Next base: position 4,103 of record NZ_JAAGNW010000140.1, read on the forward strand.
GGCCAACCCGCGCTTCGTCGACGCGCTCGGCGAGGAAGCCCGTCAGTTTCTCGCGCGCCACGCCGCCAATCCGTGCCTCGCCGTGCTGTGCGGCGGCAGCGAGATCGCGCAGCAGGCCGCGATGGTCGGGCTCGCGAGCGCGCAGCGCGTCACGCCGCTCACGAGCGGGCTGCTCGCCGAACTGGCCGCCGCCGGCCGCCCGGACGCGGCGTATATCGACGATTCGCCGCACGGCGGCGTGCTGCCGTTCCTGCCGCGCGAAGGCGTGTCGCACTACTACGGCGTCGGCGCCTACCTGCGGCCGCCCGAGGACGCGCGGCGCGCCGACGTGCGTTTCGCGAGCGAATGCCTGGCATTCGCGAACGTGCCGGGCGACGCCACGCTCGCGGCGTTGGGCAACCCGATCCCGCACGGCCCCGAATGGAAGCGCGCGGTGCCGCGCGACCGGGGCGCGTCGTGGGATTTCGACGACGTGCGCGACCACTACCTGCACACGCTGTACGGCGTCGCGCCCGCCCTGCTGCGCGCGCGCGATCCGGACCGCTACCTCGCGCTGTCGCGCGCGGTGGTCGCCGACCTGATGGTCGCGACGCTGTCCGAATGGCGGCGCGTCGGCTCGCGCTGCGCGGGCGCGCTCGTCTGGCAATACCAGGACGTGACGCCGGGCGCGGGCGCGCGCCTCGTCGATGCGTTCGGCCGCCCGAAATCGGCGTTCCACGCGCTGCGCCAGGTGTCGCAGCCGCGCCAGGTGCTGCTGACCGACGAAGGGCTGAACGGGCTCGACGCGCACCTGCTCAACGACACGCCGGAACCGCTCGACGCACGGCTCGAACTGGTCGCGCTGCGCGACGGGCGCACCCCGGTCGCGCGCGCGGAGCGGATCGTGCGGATCGCGCCGCACGGCGGCATCTGCCTGTCGTCGGCGGACCTGCTCGGGCGCTTCTTCGATTTCACCTACGCTTACCGCTTCGGCCCGCGCGAACACGACTGCGTGGTCGCCTCGCTCCATCACGCCGACGGCGCGCTGCTGTCGCGCGCGTTCCACTTCCCCGAGCCTGCTGCCGCGAGCGTGCTCGAACCGCGCGACCTCGGCCTCGAAGCCACGCTGTTGCGCGAAGACGAACGCTGGTGGGTCGAGTTGCAGACCCGCCAGCTCGCGCGCCACGTGCGGATCAGCGCGCCCGGCTGGCGCGCGCGCGACGACAGCTTCCATCTCGCGCCCGGCGCCGCGCAACGCGTCGAACTGGTCGCAGAACCGGTCGCAGAACCGGTCGACCGCTCCCCCTACGCTCACCAGGCTGCCCCGACGGCAGACCGATGGCCGCCCGACCCGCCCGTGGTCGACGTGCGCGCCCTCAATTCGAACAAGACCATTCGCCCGAGGACACAACCATGAGACCGATCCAGTTCGATGCCTGTCTGGGATGGCTGCACGCGGGACGCACGACGCACGGCGTCGTGCTGTGCGAGCCGCTGGGACACGAGGCGCTGTGGACCCACAAGCTGATGCGCGCGCTCGCCGAACGGCTCGCGGCGCGCGGCCTGTGGGTGCTGCGCTTCCACTATCCGTCGAGCGGGGATTCGGCGGGCGACGACCTCGCGCCGGGGCGCTTCGCGCGCAGCCTCGCGAGCGTGCGCGCCGCGGTGCGCGCGCTGCGCCTGCACGGCGGCGTCGATCACGTGACGCTCGCCGGCGCGCGCGCGGGCGCCGCGTTCGCGCTGCTCGCGGCGACCTCGCCCGAGCCGGATGCACCGCCCCTCGACGCGTTCGTCGCGCTCGCGCCCGTGGTGCGGGGCCGCGCCTATCTGCGCGAACTCGCAATGGTCCAGCAACGCTGGCTGGACAGCGCGCCGCCCACGGTGCGCGCCGGTCAGCGCAAAGAACACGGGCTCAATATCCTTGGCCACCGCTATCGCGGCGATCTCGTCGATGCGCTCAAGGGCATCGATCTCGTCGACGCGGTCGCCCATGCGTCCGCGCTGCCGCATGCGGCGCTGCTCGTCGATACCGAATACGGCGCAAGTCCCGCGCTGCGCGACGCGTTGCGCGCGCGCGGCGTGCCGGTCGACGAGCAGGGCTTCGACGGCTGGGCGAGCGCGCTGCAGGAAGGCGCGCGTTCGCGGCTGCCGCTGCGCGCGCTCGATGCGCTGGCCGGCTGGATCGCACGCGATCTCGACGCCTCGCCCGCCCGTTCCGCACCCTCCATTCCCACGGAAGCGCCGCTCGCCTGCACGGCCGACGGCGTCGTGGAACAGCTCGTGCGGATCGGCCCCGCGCAGCTCGTGGGCATGCTCTGCGAACCGGCGGAGCCGACCGCCGTGCGCACCGACGTGCCGCTGCTGCTGATCCCGAATACCGCCGCGAATCCGCGCAGCGGCGACGGCCGGATCGCGGTGCGGCTGGCCCGCGCGCTCGCGCGCCAGGGCATCGCATCGCTGCGCAGCGATATCGACGGGGTCGGCGACAGCGGCGCGCGCGCGCCCGACGATCAATCGGTGGTGCTGTATTCCGAACGCGCGATCGCCGACGTCGCGACCGCGGCCGACTGGCTCGCCGCGCGCGGCTGCCGGCCGGTGGTCGCCTTTGCGGTGTGCTCGGGCGCCTACGCGGCGCTGCATGCGGCCGCGCAGTCGACCTCGCTCGCCGGCGTGATCGCGATCAACCTGCCGCGCTTCATCTGGCCGCGCGGCATGACGCTCGCGGACGCGCTGCGCCAGCAGACCAACTCGGCGCGCGGCTATCTCGCATCGGTGCGCGACTGGCGCAAGTGGCGCCAGCTGCTGCGCGAGCGCCGCGACCTGCGGCCGATCGTCGGCGCGTTGCGCCGGCTCGCGCTCGCGCGCGTGCGCGTGCCGGCCGCGCGCCTCGCGGAGCGGATCGGCGTCGAGCCGTCGCGCGACACGCCGCGCGGCCTGCTGCGCGCGCTCGCGCGACGCGGCGTGCGCACCTGGTTCGTGTACGGGGAATATGATCCGGGCGTCGACGAGCTGCGCCGCCATTTCGGCGCGCCCGCCACCGCGTTCCGGCGCGCGCCGCTCGCGGACGTGCAGCTGATTCGCGAACTCGATCACTCGGTGTACGGCTCGGCCGCAGCGGATCGGGTAATCGAGCTTTGCATGGAGACGCTGACCGGCTGGTCGCGCCTCGCGGCGGGCTCCGCCGCACCGGCACAGCCGGCCGTGGGCGAGCAGCGCCGCGCGTCGCGCCCGGCGTCGGCCTAGGTCAGTTCGACGAGGCGGAAGCGGAAGCGGCGCTGCGCGGCCGCTCGATGCCGTAGGCGTCCATCCAGCGGTACAGGGTCGCGCGCGAGATGCCCAGCTCGCGCGCGGTGCCGGCGAGGCGGCCGCGATTGCGCAGCAGCGCCAGCTCGATCACCTCGCGCTCGATCGACTTGCGGATCTCCGCAACCGACAGCGGCGCAGTCTCGGCGCAATGGTCCAGCTCCAGGTCGTGCGCGGTGACCAGACGGCCCTCGGCCATCACGAGCGCGCGCCGCACGCGGTTGATCAGCTCGCGCACGTTGCCCGGCCAGTCGTGCTTGTACAGCGCGGAAATCGCATCGGTCGAAAAGCCGCGCACGCGATGCCGCGCATCCGTCTTGAAGCGTTCGAGCATGTGCCGCGCGAGCAGCTCGATATCCTTGCCGCGCGCGCGCAGCGGCGGCTGGTCGACACGCAGCACGCACAACCGATGGAACAGGTCGGCGCGGAAGCGCCCTTCGTTCATCGCGCCGCGCAGGTCCACGTGGGTCGCCGACACGATGCGCACGTCGACCGGCACGGGATCGCTGCCGCCCAGGCGATGGATCGTGCGCTCCTGCAGAAAGCGCAGCAGGCTCGCCTGGCTTTCGAGCGGCAGGTCGCCGATCTCGTCGAGCAGCAGGGTGCCGCCGTTGGCCGCCTCGACATGGCCGATCTTGCGCCCGCTCGCGCCCGTGAACGCGCCGCGTTCATAGCCGAACAGCTCGGATTGCAGCAGATGCGTCGGGATCGCGCCGCAGTTGACCGCGACGAACGGCCCCGCGCGCCGCGCGGAGTTGCGATGGATCGCGGCGGCCGTCAGCTCCTTGCCGGTGCCGGTCTCGCCCGATACCAGCACGGGCGCGTCGGTGCGCGCGATGCGCCGCACCGTCTCGAACAGTTGCAGCATCGCCTCGCAGGTGCCGATCATGCCCTGCTCGTCGGTCGCGAGCGGCGTCGCGTTCGGCGCGAACAGGCATTCCATCCCGTACGCATGGCCGACCGCGTCGGCGATCCGCTGGTGCGACGCCGGCATCGTGATGTAGTCGAAGCAGTGGTCGCGCAGCAGCGCGCGCACTTCGGGCATGCCCGCCTGCGGCGCCTGGATGAGCGCGACCCACGCGACCTGGCGCAGCGCCGCGCACACGGCCGCGACACTGCCCAGCTCGTCGGGCGGCACGCCGCTCAAGTCGAGGATGCCGCCCGTGACCTCACTCGTCGTATTGCGGACCTGATGCGTGCCCGACACGATCGACACTCGCCAGTCGCGGCGCGCAAGTTCCTTGCGCAGCAGCGTCGACGGGGTATGCGTCCAGTAAATCAGCGGGCGCTGTCGGGGAGATCTCCGAGTGAGACCCCCGATGATCGCGCTCGTCGTCATTGGTGCCTCCATAATGAACTGACCTGTCTACTCCAAGAATTCGACCGACGAGGGAACCGGGCTACGCCGCACGCGCGCGCAGGCGCGCCGACACGAAAACCTCGGAAGAAGGGCGACCGGCCCGACCGGGCACAGCCATTGGATGCGAAGCGACGCCCGGCGCTCAGCGCTCGCCGGACACGCGCAACGCGTCGCGCAATTTCCGGCTGTCCGTCCCCGTTGGTACTCGAAGCCGGGACACGATCCGGGCTGCGCCCGTCCGGATTGCTCGGGAGCGCGCATCAGATGCCTCGTTGGTCTCTCTGAGAGTTATTTGATTTTGCAAAGCGCGCGGCTTCGATAGTGAAGAGCCGCGTTGCGCCACAGGATTTGCAGTCAGCCATGCGGAGAATCCGGGACTATCTCAGCCGACAGGCAATCAAGCCACCTTGCCCGTGCCGGGATCCGGCGCGCCGGGGACGAGCGGCCGCGCGGCCGCGATGAAGCGGACCGCCTCGCCGACCCGTTGCGCCTCGTATTCAGGGTGGCTTCTTATTGCGTCATGCTTATGATGTCGACTGCGGAAGTTACTCTAACATTGGCCTTCACATGCCATTCAATTCACAACCCTGATTTGACTATCATTGACCATTGCCCATTCGATTGTGATGAATACCGTGATGCAATTCCTTTTGCGTCCCTCGATTGTGGTACGGCTTTCACGTAATAACTGTGAAGGTGTGAAACAAGTTGCACACAGGGATTAATCAGAACAAATCGGCAGGCCGCGCGACACGCGCTCAGCGCGTATCGTCGAACCACGTTCGACTCCATTCGGCCATCTTCGGCGCCTGAATCGAGATCCACGCACTGACGGGCGCCGTGCGCCCGTAGCTCAGCACGACGATCGCGCACGCCGCCGCGACGAAAGCGACGCTGGCGCGCGCCCCCGCCGCGCGTACGCCGGCTGCGCGGCCGGGCATGCGGCCGGTGCGCGGCGCCTCGGCCGGCGCGACGCGCATCCGCCGCAACGTCAACGCCGCCGCCGCCGCGCCGAGCGCCCAGCCCGACACGACTTCCGACCACGCATGGAAACCGAGCGCGACGCGCGACCAGCCGATCGCGAACGCGAACAGCAGGCCGCCGAGCGCCGCGCGCGCGCGCCGTCCGTCGCGCGCCGCGATCGCCGCGACGAGCGGATAGACCGCCGCGCCCAGCATCGTGTGGCCGCTCACGCCGGTGAAATGCAGCGCCTCGATGCCGATCCCCCAGCCCGCGTAGACGAACTTGCTCAGCGCGACCAGCCCGATTGCGCACGCAAGCGCCGCGCCCCATTCGAGCGCGGCGCGCCGACGCCCGGTCGCGACCAGCCAGCCAGAAGCCGCGACGGCGAGCGGCGCCGTCATGTACGGATCGCCGAAATTGGTCAGGAAAAATAGGAATGGCATCGTCGGCCGTCGCTGCGCGTCGCGCTACGCGCGCGCGAACGCGCCATCGCGGGTCGCGTCTTGTCCGGCGAGGCCCGTGCCGGCCGCATCCTGGCCGGCCGCACCACGCGCCGCCGGCCCGCCGTCCGCCGACGCCTCGCCCGCATCGCCGTCGAACGGCGCGCCCAGCATGGGCGCCGCCAGTTCCGCGCGCAGGCCCGCATACGCTTCGAGCACGAGCCGCGCGAAGGCCGAGCGGAACCGCGCGGCACTGAAGCGCTCCGCGTTCGCACGGCACGCGCGCGGATCGAAGCTGCCCGCCGGCAGGGCCTCGAAGCGCGCGAGCGCGTCGAGCAGCGCATCGCTCGTCTGGGCCCCGTAGAACAGGCCGGTCGGATGATCGCCGGTCGCGCGCACCGACTCGCACACGCCGCCCTTGCCGTACGCGATCACCGGCGTGCCGCAGGCCTGCGCCTCGACGGGCGAGATGCCGAAGTCCTCTTCCGCCGCGAACACGAAGGCCCGCGCGCGCTGCAGATGGTCGTGCAGCACCTCGAACGGCTGATAGCCGAGCAGCGTGACGTTCGGTCCGGCGAGCGCGCGGATCTTGGCGTGCTCGGGACCGTCGCCGATCACGACCAGCCGGCGCGACGGCGTGCGCGAAAACGCCTCGACGATCGCGCCGATAGGCCTTGCGGATGCGGCGGCTGACGAACTGCGAATTCGCGAGGAGCAGGTCGACGCCGTTCGCGGAGCGGGCATCCCAGTTGCGGATGTAGTGCAGCAGCGTGCGTGCGAGCACCGATTTCGGGCCGCGCGCGAGTCCTGCCTCATTCAGATACTGATGTTGCAGATCCCACGCGTAACGCACCGGTGAATGCACGTAGCTGACGTGCAGCTGGTCGGGACCCGTCAGCACGCCCTTGGCGACCGCGTACGAACTCGACAGCACGAGATCGTAGCCGGACAGGTCGAACTGCTCGATCGCGAGCGGAAACAGCGGCAGGTAGCCGCGATAGCGGGTGCGCGCGAACGGCAGCTTCTGGATGAACGACGTGCGCACGGGCCGGCCGCGCAAGCACGAACGATCGTCCAGGAAGTCGACGAGACTGAAGAGATCGGCCTGCGGGAAGCAGTCGATCATCTGCGCGAGCACGCGTTCGGCGCCACCATGAACTACCAGCCAGTCGTGAACGATTGCAACCTTCAAACACGGAATCCTATGGAGATGCTGCGCTGAATCGGATGAAGCCTGCGTCGCGAGCGACGGCGCACGGCCGTCGTCGCATGGTCTGCATTATCCGAACAAGCCCGCGACGTCTATGTACGGAACCGCACACTATCGCCGCATCGCATCACGATCCGTGCGGCGCGCGCACCAATCACTAAACAGTACGCTTACGAACAGAACAACAGGAGGCCTGTCCGTATCGTGGGTCCAATGCGACGAGGCTGCGTCGCGCCCTTCATTCGGCCGCGCCACCGCGCCGCCGGCGGGCGCCGGATGCGGCCATCAGATGAGGAATTGTCATCATGGACTGGACCTGCTGTGAATTCAGGCACCTGAGTTCGAACGAGCTTTACCTGATCCTGCGCGTGCGCAACGCGGTCCTGGTGGTCGAGGACGCGCACACGTTTCTGGACATCGACGGCAAGGATGAATCGGCCGTCCACGTGTTCGCCACCGACCGCAGCAACGGCAAGCCCGCGATCGCGGCCTATGCGCGGCTGTTGCCGGGCGACGAGATCGATCCGGAAACGACGATCGACAAATGGCTGACGAACGCCGCGCACCGCGACGACGGCACGGCAGCCGCGCTGGTCGAGCACGCGCTTGCCGCCGCGCAGGCCCGCTGGCCGGAAGCGCCGGTGCGCACCCAGGCGCCCGCGCATCGCGAAGCGTTCTTCGTCGGCTTTGGCTTTCGCAAGGCGGACGGCCCGTTTCTCGAACACGGCGCGCCCTACATCGGCATGGTGCGTCCGGTCGGCGGCGCGGCGCGCAGCGTGCGCACGCTGATCCGGCGCGCGAGCCGCGCAGCGGGCGCCGACGCGCACGCCGATACCGAGCGCTATGCCTTTTCGAACCGACTTTCCGCCGACTCCGGGGCGAACCGATGACCGACACCACCTTGAACACCACGGCGCGCGCCGCCGCCCCCACCCTGCTGCCCGTGATTCTCGCGGGCGGCTCCGGCACGCGGCTCTGGCCGCTGTCGCGCGAACACCATCCGAAGCAGCTGATCGACCTGATCGCCGACGAATCGCCGCTGGCCGCCACGGCGCGACGCCTGAACGGCATCGAGCACGCCGCGCTCGCAGACACGCTGCTGCTCGTGTGCGGCGAGCAGCACCGCTTCACCAGCGCCGCGCAGGTCAACGCGCGCGGCCTGCCCGCGCGGATCCTGATCGAGCCGGCCGCGCGCAACACGGCGCCCGCGCTCACGCTCGCCGCGCTCGAAGCGCGCGCGCGGCACGGCGACCCGGTGCTCGCGGTGATGCCCGCCGACCACGCGGTGGCGGACATCCGCGCGTTCCAGGAAGCCATCGCGCAGGCTGCGCGCTACGCGCAGGACGACGCCATCGTGACGCTCGGCGTGCTGCCGCGCCGTGCGGAAACCGGCTACGGCTACATCAAGCTCGGCGCGGGCGTCCCCGACGCGCACGGCGCGACGGGCGGCCACGCCGTCGAGCGCTTCGTCGAGAAGCCGCACCAGGAACTCGCCCAGCAATATCTGCAATCGGGCGAGTACTGGTGGAACAGCGGGATTTTCGTGGTGCGCGCATCGACCTGGCTCAAGGCGATCGAAGCGCTGCAGCCGAAAATCTTCGCCGCCTGCGAAACCGCATGGCGCACCGGCGTACAGGACGACGCCTTCTTCAAGGTCGACGCCGCGACCTTCGCCGCCTGCCCGTCCGATTCGATCGACTACGCGGTGATGGAGCGGCTCGCGGACGCGCACGAGCTCGGCATCCGCGGCCTGATCGTGCCGCTGACGGCCGGCTGGTCCGACGTCGGCTCCTGGGACGCGGTCTGGGAAATCATGCCGAAGGACGAGGCCGGCAACGTCGCGCGCGGGCCGGTCGTGTTCGAAGGCACCGCCGACAGCCTGGTGCGCTCCGAGGGCCGCCTGATCGCCTGCGTCGGCCTCAAGGACGTGGTGGTGATCGAAACGGCCGACGCGGTGCTGGTCGCCGACAAGCACCGCGTGCAGGACGTCAAGCACGTGGTCGCGCGGCTCAAGTCCGAGCAGCACGCCGAGGTGCGCGACCATCGCAAGGTCCGGCGGCCCTGGGGCTACTACGATTCGATCGATCTCGGCGAACGCTTCCAGGTGAAGCGGATCGTGGTCGAGCCGGGCAAGCAGCTGTCGCTGCAGATGCACTACCACCGCGCCGAACACTGGATCGTCGTGCGCGGCACCGCGCGCGTCACCTGCGGCGAGCGCAGCTTCCTGCTGAGCGAGAACGAATCGACCTACATTGCCGTCGGCACCGTGCACCGGCTCGAGAACCCGGGCCGGATCCCGCTCGAGCTGATCGAGGTGCAGTCGGGCGACTATCTGGGCGAGGACGACATCGTGCGCTTCGAGGATCAGTACGGTCGCGCGGAAGCGGCAGGCGCTACTGAGGCAGACGCTCCTGCGGCCGCCGCCGAAGCGACCGGCTCCACCCCGCGCGCGCTCCGCACGCATTGACGCGGACCGTCGCGACGCGGCGCGCAGCGGTGCGCGCCGCGCCCTTTCCCCACATGAAAATCCTGGTCATCAACGACTACGCGCGCAAGGGCGGCGCCGAGGAGGTCTATCGCACCTCGGTCGAGGTCCTGCGCGCGCAGCCCGGCGTCGACGTGCTGACGTTCGACGAACGCACGCCGGGCGTCGCCGCGGAGGGCGCGGCGCGCGCCTGGAACACGGGCGCGGCGCGCGCGCTCGCGGCGCTGCTCGCGCGCGAGCAGCCCGCACGCGTGCTCGTGCACAACTACCACAACCTGCTGTCGCCCGCGATCCTGCCGGTGCTCGCACGCTACCGCCGCCGCAGCGGCTGTCGCGCGCTGCTGACCTGCCACGACTACCACCTGGTGTTCTACAACCCGAACCTGCTGACCTACCCGGGCGGGCGGCCGACGCCGCTGCCGCTCGACGCGCTGCGGCGCGGCGCGCGCCTGTTCATGCGCGCGAGCCCGCGCGGCGCGCTGCACGACGCAGCGAAGAAGCTGCACTGGCACGCGGTCGACGCACTGCTGCATCCGGCGCGCGGCTTCGACCTGCTGCTGTGTCCGAGCCCGTACATGCGCGACGCGCTCGCCCAACGCGGGCTGACCCGCACGCTGCTGCTGGAGAATCCGGTCAGCACCGCGCTCACGCCCGTCGCGCCGGTGAGCCGGCAGCGCGACCGTTTCGATCTCGCCTTCGTCGGCCGCCTCGATCGCGAGAAGGGCCTCGACGAATTCCTCGCACTCGCGGAGCAGACCGGGTTCGCGCGGATCGCGGGCGTCACGGTCTACGGCGACGGCGACGAGCGCGCCGCGCTCGAACGCCGATACGCGGCGCACATCGCGGCGGGCCGGCTGCGTTTCGCGGGCCGGCTCGACCATGCCGCGCTGTTCATCGCGCTGCGCGCCCACGATGCGCTCGTGCTGCCGTCGATCTGGGCCGAGAACGCGCCGCTCGTGATCGTCGAGGCGGCGCTGTCGGGGCTGCCCGTGCTCGCGCACGACGTCGGCAGCCTGTCGAGCTTCGGCGACGAGATCGGCAACAAGATCCGCTACACCCATACGCCGGCCGGCCTGGCCCGGGCGTTCGACGCGCTCGGCGCGCATCTCGCCGACCCGCGGCGACGCTACGACTGGTCGCGCTATACTCTGCCCCACTACGCAGCGCGGCTCGGCGCCGCGCTGCAGCTGAGCGCCGCCGACGCGCGCGCGCCGATTCCGTCATGCACCTGACCGTTCCACTCCGATCCGCCGCGCGGCGCGAAGGCCGCGCATGACGACGGTACGCAACAACTTCATGCTGCTGATGACGCTGCAGATCTCCACCTACGTGGTGCCGCTCGTCACGCTGCCGCTACTGACCCGGGTGCTCGGCCCGGACGGCTATGGGCAGCTGTCGTTCGTGCTCGCGGTGGTCACCTACTTCATCAACTTCACCAACTACAGCTTCGACCTCACCGCGACGCCGCGCGTCACGCTCGCGCGCGACGACCGCGACGCGCGTTCGCGGATCTTCTGGGCGACCTTCCTCGCGCAGGCCGCGATCACGCTGGCGGGCTTCGCGATCCTGCTCGCGCTGACCTTCGCGATCCCGCGCTTCGGGCTGGAACGGCCGCTGCTGATGATGGGCTTCGGCATGACGGTCGGCGCGCTGTTCACCCCGGGCTGGTATTTCCAGGGCATCCAGAAGCTGCGCATCTACAGCATCACGCTGTTCGCGTGCCGCGCGCTCAGCGTGCCCGCGCTGTTCCTCTTCGTACACTCGCCCGCCGACCTCGGCGCGGCCGTCGCGATCAACGCGGCCGTGCCGCTCGCCTGCGGCGCGCTGGTGTTCGGCTATCTGATCGTGCAGCGCGAGGTCGGCTTCGTGCGGGTCGGCCTGGCCGACATCACGGCCGCGCTCAAGGGCGGCTGGCAGGTGTTCCTCGCGTCGACCTCGGTCGCGTTCTACGCCTCGACCAACACGGTGCTGCTCGGCTTCGTGTCCGGCAACGTCGCGGCCGGCTATTTCGCGGCCGGCGACAAGCTGATCCGCGCAGCGATCAGCCTGCTGCAGCCGCTCAAGGCTGCCGCCTATCCGCACGTGAGCTACCTGATGCACCACGCGCGCGACGACGCAATGGCGTTCCTGCGCAAGCTGCTCGTGGTGCAGGGCGCGCTGGTGCTGACGATCTCGCTCGCGATCTTCTTCCTCGCGCCGCTCGCGGTGCGGATCCTGTACGGCCCGAGCTATGCGCCGACCGTCGGCGTGCTGCGCTGCATGGCCTTCATCCCGTTCATGGCCGGCATGACCGATCTGTTCGGCGTGCAGACCATGCTGCCGCTCGGCATGAAGACCGCGTTCAGCCGGATCCTGATCTCGTCCGGCATTCTCAACGTCGCGCTGCTGCCGCTGCTCGCCAAATTCTTCGCGGAACAGGGCGCGGCGGCCGCCGTGCTGATCGCCGAAACCTCGGTGGCGGCCGCGCTCGCGTGGGTGCTGTACCGCCAGCGCGTCGCGATGTTCGCGCCGCGCCCCGCGCCGCGCCGCTAGCGCCGCGGACGCCGCCGCACGGCCGGCCGCACGCTCAGCCCGGGCCCGCCTCGCACCACGGCGCCGGCCGGCCGAGGAAATAACCCTGCACATAGTCGACGCCGAGCGCGCGCAGCTTGCGCAGCGTCGCGGCATTGTCGACATACTCCGCGACGGTCTTGCAGTTCATCGCGTGGCCGATGTCGTTCAGCGACGCGACGATGTCGAGGCTCGCCGGATTGCGCGCGAGGTCCGCGACGAAACTGCCGTCGATCTTCAGATACTCGACGGGCAGGTGCTTCAGATAACCGAACGACGCCATGCCTGCGCCGAAGTCGTCGAGCGCGAAGCGGCAGCCGAGCGCCTGCAGCTCGCGGATGAAGCGCGCCGCGCCGTCGAGATTGATGATCGCGGCGGTCTCGGTGATCTCGAAACAGATCAGCGAAGGCGGCACGCCGGTACGCTCGAACTGCGCACGCACGAAGGCAAGGAAGCGCTCGTCGCCCACCGATGCGCCGGACAGATTGATCGCGTACTCCACGAAGCGCCGCTGCCGGATCCGCGCCAGCGCGTCGAGCACGGTGCGCACCACCCAGCGGTCGATCTCGGTCATCAGCCCGTAGCGCTCGGCGGCCGGAATGAAGCGCGCGGGCGGCGCGACGCCATTGTCGTCGCCGTCCGACGTGGCCATCCGCAGCAGCAGCTCGCAGCGCCGCGGCCCGCCCGCATCGTCCTGCGCGCGCGCGCCGACGATCGGCTGCGCGTACAGGCGGAAATCGTCGAAGGCCAGCGCATGCCGCACCCGTGCGCTCCACGATACGTCGTTGATGTGATCCGCGAGCGCGCGGTCGAGCGGATCGGCGAACTGCAGGCGGTTGCGGCCGCGCTGCTTGGCGACGCCGCAGGCGAGATCCGCGAGCCGCATCGTCTCCTCGAGGCGTGCGTCGCACCCGGCGCCGCGCAGGCGCGCGATGCCGACGCTCACGCTGAGCGTGAACGGGTGGCCCTCCCAGTCGAACACGAAGCCGTCGAGGCTCGCGCGCAGGCGCTCGGCGCCCTGCTCCACCGCCGCCTCGCCGCCCGCGTGCAGCAGCACGCAGAACTGGTCGCCGCCGAGCCGCGCGAGCACGTCGTCCGGGCCGATGCTCGCGGCGAAGCGCGCCGCGATCTCGCGCAGCAGCGCGTCGCCCGCCGCATAGCCGCAGGTATCGTTGACGAGCCGGAAGCGGTCGACAGCGAGAAACAGCAGCGCATCGGCGCGCGTGACGCCGCTCAGCTGGAAATGCCGCTCGAACTCGCTGCGGTTGGCGAGCCCCGTCAGCGCGTCGTGCGCGGTCTGCCATGCGCGCTGCCGCGCCAGCTCGCGTTCGCGTACGCGGTGCCGCAGTACGGCGCCGGGCTCGTGCGCCAGGGTGACGTCGTACGCCGGATCGTCCGGTCGCGCCTTCGGCACATCCAGGATCTGCAAGGTCGTGCGCAGCGGCCGCCCGCCCGCGCCGGCCCACGCCGCGCGCGCGGGCCGGCCCGGCTCGCGGCCGTCGCGCCCCGCCCGTGCGCCGCGCTCGCCGAGCCCGAGCGCGCGCTCCATCCGGCCGACGCGAATCAGGAGACGGCGCAACTGCAGTGCGGGCAACAGCAGCAGCGCGCCCAACGCGACGATGCCGATCGACAGCGTGACGAATGCGCCGTCGCGCGTAGCGGCCAGCGGCCCTTCATCCGCGTCCACCTGCGCGAGATCCGCATCGCCCGCGCGCGGCGCGCGCCACTGGACCTCGCGCAGCGACGGGCCCAGCGTGTCGCGCGATGCCCAGTCGAGCACCAGCGGCGCGGCATAGGGCGCATCGGCGGCGTCGCTGTGCGGCGCTGCCGATACGCTGTCGAGACCGTGCCGGATCTCGCCCGCCGCACGCGGCGGGCCGGCGCGCCGGGCGCAGACGCGCGTGAGCGTGCACGCGCAGGCGAAGCTGCCCGCGCTGCCGGTTCCGCACGGCGCGCGTCCGCCGCTCGCGAGCGCCTCGCGCACCGCGGGCGTGAGCGCGATGCCGAGCAGGCTCACGCAGAACAGCGCGCACGCCAGCCCGGCGGCGGGCCAGAGGAGAGGCAGGAGTTGAAGGTTCGCAACTCTGAAGGATCGGGACAGGGCACTATCCATTGACGCGGATCCGGCAGCGGGAAGCTGCTACGCGTCCAAGGAAGCGGATGCAGCGGGACATGGAGGGGTGACGCATTCAAACGTCAAGCGAAGTCCGTTTTACTGTCATTCGATATCGCTGCATGATCCGCTATCTATAAACAAGAGTATGTTGTCTGGATCACCCAACTTTATCCGATTCGACGACAATCCGCTTCACCATCGCGTCAC
>NZ_JAAGNW010000141.1:0-15616 GCF_010645215.1 Burkholderia multivorans
CGCGCCTTCGATGTTGGCTGCGTCGTGGCCGATCGCGACCCGTGCGCCGAGCGCCTGGAGCCGTTCGGTCACCGCATTGCGCGACAGGTCGGACCCGCTGACCTCGTAGCCGAGATTGACGAGCACTTCCGCGATCCCGCTCATGCCCGCGCCGCCGATGCCGACGAAGTGAATATGTTTGACGATGTGTTTCATTGCATTCCTTTCAGGTTCGCGCCCGCCACCGCCGCGCACACGCGCGCGACTTCATCGGTGGCATCGGGCTTGGCCAGCGAGCGCGAACGCTCCGCCATGGTCGCGAGCGATGTCCGCGACTGGCTGCGCAACCAGTCGGCCAGCAGGTCGGCCGACAGGTCGCGTTGTTGCACCAGCACCGCCGCGCCGACATCGGCGAGGAAGGCGGCATTGGTCGTCTGATGATCGTCGACCGCATACGGGAACGGCACGAACAGCGCCGCGACGCCCACCGCCGCGATCTCGGCGACGGCCGTCGCGCCGGAACGGCAGATCACCAGGTCCGCGGCGGCGTAGGCCGCCGCCATGTCGTCGATGAACGGCGCGAGCTGCACGTCGCTGCCGAGCGCGAGGCCCGCGGCTTCGTAGTTCGCCTTCAGCGTGTCGATATGCTTCGCGCCCGCCTGGTGCACGACGTGCGGCCGCTCGCCGGGCGCCAGCAGCGCGAGCGCGCGCGGCACCACTTCGTTGAGCGCGGCGGCGCCAAGGCTGCCGCCCACCACCAGCAGGTTCAGCCGTCCGTCGCGCGCCGCGTAGCGCTGCTGCGGCGGCGCGGTGCGCGCCAGCTCCGCGCGGATCGGGTTGCCGGTCCACTCGGCATGCGGCAACGCATCCGGAAACGCGACGAGTACGCGCTTCGCGAGCTTCGCGAGCACCTTGTTCGCGAGCCCGCCGATCGAGTTCTGTTCGTGCAGCACGAGCGGCCGGCCGGTCAGCGCCGTCATCACGCCCGCCGGGAAGGTGATGTAGCCGCCCATGCCGAGCACCACGTCGGGCTTCACGCGACGCAGCACCGAGAGGCTCTGCGCGCACGCGCGCAACAGGTTGAACGGCAGCATCAGCTTGGTCTTCAGGCCCTTGCCGCGCAGCCCGCCGAAGCGCACGTACTCCATCGGAATCCCGTGCTTCGGCACGAGCGTCGCCTCCATGCCGGCCGGGTTGCCGAGCCATACGACCCGCCAGCCCTGCTCCGTCAAGCGAGGCGCGACGGCCAGGCCCGGGAACACGTGCCCCCCGGTGCCGCCCGCCATCACCAGCAGGGTCGGTTGCGATGCGCTCATACCTTGCCTCCGCGCATCAGCACCCGGTTTTCGTAATCGACCCGCAGCAGCACCGCGATCGCGACGCAGTTCAGCAGGATCCCCGAGCCGCCGTAGCTGACGAGCGGCAGCGTCAGGCCCTTGGTCGGCAGCAGGCCGAGATTCACGCCCATGTTGATGAAGGCCTGCGCGCCGAACCAGATGCCGATGCCCTTCGCGGTCAGGCCGGCGAAGGTGCGGTCGAGCGCGAGCGCCTGGCGGCCGATCTCGAACGCGCGACGCACGATCCAGTAGAACAGCAGGATCACGACCAGCACGCCGACGAAGCCGAGTTCCTCGCCGATCACGGCGAGGATGAAGTCGGTATGCGCTTCCGGCAGGTAGTTGAGCTTCTCGACGCTGCCGCCGAGCCCGACGCCGAACCATTCGCCGCGCCCGAACGCGATCAGCGAGTGGGTCAGCTGATAAGCCTTGCCCTGCGCGTAGCGCTCGTCCCACGGATCGAGGTAGGCGAAGATCCGCTCGCGCCGCCACGGCGACAGCCACACCAGCATCGTGAAGGTGCCGACCGCCGTCGCGACCAGCCCGCCGAACAGCTTGCCGTTGACGCCGCCGAGGAACAGCACGCCCATCGCGATCGCGGCGACCACCATGAATGCGCCCATGTCGGGCTCGAGCAGCAGCAGCGCGCCGACCATGCCGACCGCGAACGCCATCGGCAGGAAGCCTTTCGCGAAGCTGTGCATGTATTCCTGCTTGCGCACCGTGTAGTTCGCCGCATAGATCGTCACGGCGAGCTTCATGATCTCGGACGGCTGCATGTTGGTGATGCCGAGCGGAATCCAGCGCCGCGCGCCGTTCACGCCCTTGCCGACGTGCGGAACCAGCACGATCACGAGGCTGACGAGCGCGATCAGGAACAGGTGCGGCGCGTATTTGTCCCAAGTCGACACCGGCACCCGGAACGCGATCACCGCCGCGACGAACGCGACGCAGAGCGAGATGACGTGGCGCAGCAGGAACGCGTAGTCGTGGTACGACGCGTACTTCGGCGAATCCGGCATCGCGATCGACGCCGAGTACACCATCACCACGCCCAGCCCGAGCAGCGCGATCGACACCCACAGCAGCGAGTAATCGAAATCGAGCATGCGCGAACGGGTGGGACGCGCGCCGTTCACGACGCTCGCGAGGCCGCCCGCCGCGGCGCGCGCGCCCGAGCTCATGCGCGCGCCGGCGCCCGTCGCGGCCGAGCCGGCGGCGTCGCGCGAGCCGTTGAAACGCGAAACGAGACGATCGGACCAGCTCATATCGTCGTGCCCCTTTCCAGTGCGATGTCCTCGACCGCGCTGCGGAACACCGCGGCGCGCTGCGCATAACCGGTGAACATGTCGAAGCTCGCGCAGGCGGGCGACAGCAGCACCGCGTCGCCCGGCTCCGCGAGCGCGCTCGCCGCGCGCACCGCCGCTTCGAGCGTCGCGTGGTCGACGAGCGGCACGCCGGCCTCGGCCAGCGCCGCGCGCAGTGCGGGCGCATCGCGGCCGACCTGCAGCACCGCGCGGCACCAGCGCGCGACGGGCGCCGCGAGCGGCGCGAAATCCTGGCCCTTGCCGTCGCCGCCGGCAATCAGCACCGCGCGCTGCGCGAGACCGTCGAGCGCGGCAACCGTCGCGCCGACATTGGTGCCCTTGCTGTCGTCGACGTAATCGACGCCGTCCAGCGACGCGATCAGCTCGACGCGATGCGCCTCGCCGCGATACTCGCGCAGGCCGTGCAGCAGCGGCGCGGCAGGCAGGCCGATCGCACGCGCGAGCGCGAGCGCGGCCAGCGCATTCGCCGCGTTGTGCAGCCCGCGGATCCGCAGCGCGTCCGACGGCATCAGGCGCTTGAGCGCGAGATCGGGCGGCGTCGCGGCTTCCTGCTTGCGGCGGCGCGGCGACACCGGCTCGTCGCTCGCGTCGCGGTCGTGCGCCTGCACGAGCCAGTTGATGCCGCCGTCGCGCAGCAGCCCGTAATCGCCGTCGCGGGTCGGCTCGTTCAGGCCGAACGTGACGAAGCGCGGCGCGTCGGCCGCCGCCGCGGGCGGCGTGAACTTCATCACCTCGGCGTCGTCGCGGTTCAACACGCGCACGGTGCGCGCGCCGAAGACCCGGCCCTTCGCCGCCGCATAGGCCTCGAAGCCGCCATGCCAGTCGAGATGATCCTGGGTCAGGTTGAGAATGGTCGCGGCGTCCGGCGCGAAGCTCTGCGCGGTTTCCAGCTGGAAGCTCGACAGTTCGAGCACCCAGACGTCCGGCAGCGCGGTCGCGTCGATCGCCTCGGCCAGCTTGTCGAGCATGGCCGGGCTGATGTTGCCCGCGACCGCGACCTTGCGGCCCGCGCGCTCGCACAACAGGCCGGCGAGGCTCGTCGTCGTGGTCTTGCCGTTGGTGCCGGTGATCGCCAGCACCTTGGGCGCGTAGCCGCTGTCGCGCAGGGTGGCGAGCGCCTGCGCGAAGAATTCGAGTTCGCCCCACACGGGCACGCCGCGCTCGCGCGCGGCGGCCAGCAGCGGCGCCAGGTCGTCCGCGAGCGGCGACAGCCCGGGGCTCAGCGCGACCAGTTCGATGCCGCCGTCGAGCAGCGCGGGCGAGAACGGCCCGCCGACGAAGTCGGCCTCGATGCCGGCGGCCTCGAGCGCGGCGAGGTTGGGCGGCGTCTCGCGCGTATCGGCAATGCGCAACCGGCACGCGTGCCTCGCGCACCACCGCGCGATCGCGAGACCCGATTCGCCGAGCCCCAGCACGAGCACCATCGGCCGTTGCCGATCTGCAAACTTCTCGCCAAACATCCTTACCTTCCCTTTACCGCAGCTTGAGGGTGGACAAACCGAACAGGCACAGCATCAAAGTGATGATCCAGAAACGCACCACCACCTGCGTTTCCTTCCAGCCCGACAATTCGAAGTGGTGATGCAGCGGCGCCATCTTGAAGATGCGGCGCCCTTCGCCGTAACGGCGCTTCGTGTACTTGAACCAGGTGACCTGCAGCATCACCGACAGCGTTTCCGCGACGAAGATGCCGCCCATGATGAACAGCACGATTTCCTGGCGCACGATCACCGCGACCGTACCGAGCGCGCCGCCGAGCGCGAGCGCGCCGACGTCGCCCATGAACACCTGCGCCGGGTGCGTGTTGTACCAGAGGAACGCGAGCCCCGCGCCGCCCATTGCCGAGCAGAAGATCAGCAGCTCGCCCGCGCCGGGGATGTGCGGAAACAGCAGGTATTTCGAGTAGACCGCGCTGCCCATCACGTAGGCGAACACGCCGAGCGACGCGCCGACCAGCACGACCGGCATGATCACGAGGCCGTCGAGGCCGTCGGTGAGGTTGACCGCGTTGCTCGCGCCGACGATCACGAAATAGGTGAGGGCGATGAAGCCCCACACGCCGAGCGGGTAGCTGATCGATTTCAGGAACGGCAGCAGCAGGTCGGCGCGCGCGGGCAGGCCCGTCGACATGCCGCTGCGCACCCAGGCCATGAACAGGTCGAAGACCCGGCCGGTGCTCGCTTCCGACACGCTGAACGCGAGATACACGGCCGCGAACAGGCCGATCACCGACTGCCAGAAATACTTTTCGCGGGACGACATCCCGCGCGGATCCTTGTGGACGACCTTGCGATAGTCGTCGACCCAGCCGATCACGCCGAAGCCGAAGGTCACGAGCATCACGATCCAGATGAAGCGGTTCGTGAGGTCGCCCCACAGCAGGGTGGCGACTGCGATGCCGATCAGGATCAGCACGCCGCCCATCGTCGGCGTGCCGGACTTCACGAGGTGCGTCTGCGGACCATCCTTGCGGACGGCCTGGCCGACCTTCATCTGGGTCAGCTTGCGGATCACCCACGGCCCGCAGACGAGACCGATCACCAGCGCGGTGATGGTGGCCATCACCGCCCGGAACGTGAGGTACGTGAACAAGCGCAAAAAGCTTGCGTCATTTTGCAGCCATTGCGCCAGCGCCAGCAACATGCTTCTTTCCTTCTCTCAGTGTGCGCCGGGCGTCGCGCCCGGTGCGGGTTGATTCGTCAATGCGTCGACCACGCGCTCCATCCGCATGAAGCGCGAGCCCTTCACGAGCAGCGTCGCGCGCGGGCCGAACCGGGCGGCCTGCAGCGCGTCGACGAGCGGCTCCAGCGCGTCGAAATGGCGCGCCGCCGCGCCGTATCCGGCGCACGCGTCGAGCGTCGCGGCGCCGAGCGCGAACAGCGCGTCGATGCCGCGCTCGCGCGCATACCCGCCGATTTCCCGATGGAACGCCGGGCCGTCGTCGCCGACCTCGCCCATCTCGCCGATCACGAGCACGCGCGGCGCGGACTGCGCGGCCAGCACGTCGATCGCGGCGCGCATCGAGTCGGGGTTCGCGTTGTAGGTGTCGTCGATCACCGTCGCGCCCGCGAGCGCGCCGACCGTCGCGCGCTTCACCTGCAGCCGGCCCTTGACCGGCTCGAACGCCTCGAGGCCGCGGCGGATCGCGTCGAGCGGCACGTCGGCGGCCAGCGCCGCCGCGGTCGCGGCCAGCGCGTTGCGCGCGTTGTGCTCGCCCAGCGCGCGCAGCTGCACGTCGAGCGCGCCTGCCGGCGTGCGGATCGCCAAACGATTGCCTTCGAGCGCGCCCGTTACCGCCGCGGCGGGATCCTGGCCATGGCTCGCCAGCGCGAAATCGATGATCCGGTTGCCGGTCGCAGCGACGCGCCAGATGCCCGCATACGCGTCGTCGGCCGGGAACACCGCGACGCCGTCCGGGCCGAGCGCATGGATCACCGACGCGTGCTCGAGCGCGACCGCCTCGACGGTCGCCATGAATTCCTGGTGCTCGCGCTGCGCGTTGTTGACGAGCGCGACCGTCGGCGCGGTCAGGCGCGCGAGCATCGCGGTCTCGCCGGGATGATTCATCCCGACCTCGATCACCGCGAGCCGGTGCGCGGCCGTCAGGCGCAACAGCGTCAGCGGCAGGCCGACATCGTTGTTGAAGTTGCCCGCGGTCGCGAGCCGCGCCGGCTCGCCGACCGCCGCCGCGAAGATCGCGGCGATCATTTCCTTCACCGTCGTCTTGCCGTTGCTGCCGGTCACCGCGACGACCGGCAGCGCGAAGCGCCGGCGCCAGCCGTGCGCGAGCGCGCCGAGCGCGGTGCGCGGATCGGCGACCTGCAGCGTGGGCACCTGCCAGTCCGCCGGCGTGCGCGCGGCGAGCACGCCGCTCACGCCGCGCGCGGCGACCTCGCCGAGAAAATCGTGGGCGTCGAAGCGCTCGCCCTTGAGCGCGACGAACAGGTCGCCCGGGCCCGCCGTGCGGCTGTCGGTCGAGACGCGCGCGAAGCCGGCGTCGGCGTCGCCGAGCACGGTCGCGCCGGGAATCAGCTGGGCGGCTTCGCGCAGGGTCAGCATCGTCATTCGCCGCCTCCGCGCGCATGCGTCGCCCGCGCGGCCAGCGCGAGACGCGCATGGTCCTGGTCGGAGAAGCTCCGTTTCCTGCCCATGATTTCCTGCGTGGCCTCATGGCCCTTGCCGGCCAGCAGCACCACGTCCTCGCGCGCGGCGCCGCGCACCGCCTGCAGGATCGCGCTGGCGCGATCCTCGATCTGGCGCGCGTGCGCGGGTTCGCGCATGCCGGCCGCGATCTGGCCGATGATCGCGTGCGGATCCTCGCTGCGCGGGTTGTCGCTCGTGACCACGACCTTGTCGGCCAGCCGCTCGGCGATCTCGCCCATCAGCGGCCGCTTGATCGGATCGCGATCGCCGCCGCAGCCGAACATGCACACCAGCTCGCCGCCGCGCGCCTGCGCGATCGGCCGCAACGCATCGAGCGTCTTCTCGAGCGCGTCCGGGGTATGCGCATAGTCGACCACGACGAGCGGTTCATCGTTCTGCAGGCGGCCGCCGAGCCGCTGCATGCGGCCGTTCACCGATTCGAGCCCGGTCAGTTCGGCAAGCGCCGCGTCGAACGGCACGTCGGCCGCCAGCAGCGTGCCGAGCACCGCGAGCAGGTTGCTCACGTTGAACAGGCCGAGCGTCGCGACCTCGACTTCCGCGTCGCCCCACGGCGACGCCAGGTGGAAAGCCGTGCCGGTCGCGGTCGCGTGCACGTTCGTCGCGACCAGCTCGCGATCGGCTTCGACGTCCTCGGCGCTCGCCCCGATCCCGTACGCGATGGTCCGCACCCGCCCGGCGAGCCGCGCGAGCAGACGCCGGCCGGCCGGGTCGTCGCGGTTGACGATCGCGAACCGCAGGCCGCGCCACGAGAACAGCTTCGCCTTCGCCGCCTCGTAGGCGTCGAAGGTCTGGTGATAGTCGAGGTGATCCTGGGTGAGGTTGGTGAATACCGCGATATCGAACCCGGTGCCATTGGCCCGCCCCTGGTGCAGCGCGTGCGACGACACTTCCATCGCCACCGCCTGGGCGCCTGCCGCCTGCAGCTGCGCGAGCGAGCGCTGCAGCTGCGGCGCGTCGGGCGTGGTGAAGCCGCTGTGCACGAGCTGCCCCGGCATGCCGCTGCCGAGCGTGCCGATCACCGCGCACGGCTGGTGCAGCGCGCTCAGCGCGGTCGCAATCCATTGCGTGCACGAGGTCTTGCCGTTCGTGCCGGTCACGCCGATCGCCAGCATGCGATCGCTCGGGTCGCCGTACCAGCCGCTCGCGATCTCGCCCGCGAGCGCGTCGAGCGCCGGCACCGCGAGCGTGACGGCCGGATCGAGCGCGTCGGCCGCATAGCCTTCCGGCTGATACAGCACCGCCGCCGCGCCGCGCTCGGGCGCATTGGCGATGAACGGGCGGTTGTCCGCCCCGTCGACCGCATAGGCCACGAACACATCGCCCGCCTTCAGGCTGCGGGTGTCCGCGTGCAGCTGCGCGCCGGGGGCAACATGCGCGTGCAGCCACGCGAGCGCGGCTGCGATGTGGTGGTGCGCCGGATGAGAACTGCGTGCGGCGCTCATCGAACTACTCCGGGTGGATGGTGTGTCGAACTCGATACGGTCATGTGCTTGACGGCGGCCACGGTCGCGGCGGCCGGCTTGGCGGACGTCGTATCGTCCGACACGACGAGCTGCTTGACCGGCATGTTCGGCGGCACGTTCAGCGCGCGCAGCGTGTCGCCGGCGATCGCGGAGAACACCGGGCCGGACACCTGCCCGCCGAAGTGGCTGCCCGTGGTCGGCTCGTCGACCGAGACCGCGACGACGATGCGCGGATTCGGCATCGGCGCCATCCCGACGAACGACGCCCGATACTTTTTGTGATCGTAGCCGTGACCGGCCTGCTTGTACGCGGTGCCGCTCTTGCCGCCGACGCGGTAGCCGGGCACGGCCGCGTCGGGCGAGGTGCCGCCCGGCGCCACCACGGTCTCGAGCATCGCGCGCACCTCGCGGGCCGTGTTCGGCGCGAAGATCTGCGGGCCGGACGCCGCTTGCGCGTTGTCGGTCTTGAAGATCGTGACGGGCATCAGTTCGCCGTCGTGCGCGATCGCCGTGTAAGCGCGCGCAAGCTGGAACAGCGACACCGACAGGCCATAGCCGTACGACATCGTCGCCTGCTCGATCCGGCGCCAGCTCTTCCACGGCCGCAGGCGGCCGGCAACCGCGCCGGGGAAGCCGACCTTCGGCGCCTGCCCGAGGCCGATGCTGGTATACATATTCCACATTTCCTCGGGCTTCATCGTCATCGCGATCTTGGTCGCGCCGATGTTGCTCGATTTCTGGATCACGCCGCCCACCGTCAAGGTGCCGAACCCGGAATCGTCGGTGATCGGCGCGCCGTCCAGCACGAAATGGCCGTTGCCCGTATCGACGAGCGTCGACGGCGTGACCCGGTGCAGGTCGAGCGCGAGCGACACGGTGAACGGCTTCATGATCGAGCCCGGCTCGAACACGTCGGTCAGCACGCGGTTGCGCAACTGCTCGCCGGTCAGGTGCGAACGGTCGTTCGGGTTGTAGGTCGGGTAATTGACGAGCGACAGCACCTCGCCCGAGCGCACGTCGATCACCATGGCCGCGCCGGCCTTGGCGTGGAACTTCTCGACCGCCGCCTTCAGGTTCGCGTAGGTGATGTACTGGATCTTGCTGTCGATCGACAGATCGACGTCGGTGCCGTTGTGCGGCGGCATCTGCTCGTCGACGTCCTCGACGATGTGCCCCATCCGGTCCTTGATCACGTGCCGGCTGCCCGACAGGCCCTCCAGCAGCTTCTGGTCGGCCAGCTCGACGCCTTCCTGCCCCTCGTCCTCGACGTTGGTGAAGCCGATCAGGTGCGCGGTGATCTCCCCTTCCGGGTAGAAACGCTTGTACTCCGCGCGTTGGTAAACGCCGGGAATGCCGAGCGCGGCGACCTTGTCCGCGATCTCGGTCGGCACCTGGCGCTTCACGTAGACGAAGCTCTTGTCCTCGGACAGCTTGGTGCGCAGCTCCTTCGGCGACATGCCGAGCAGCGTGCCGAGCTGGGCGAGCTTGTCGGCGCCGAGATCGTCCGGCACCGCCTCAGGGATCGCCCAGATCGCGCGCACGGGCAGGCTCGTCGCGAGCACGAGGCCGTTGCGATCGAGGATCTTGCCGCGCGTCGCGGGCAATTCGAGGGTGCGCTGGTAACGGCTTTCGCCCTGCTTCTGGTAGAACGCGTTGCCCGGGCCCTGGATCCAGAACGCGCGGGCGGCCAGTGCGACGAACGCCATGAACAGCATGAACACGACGAGCTTCGAGCGCCACATCGGCAAATGCACCGACAGCACCGGGCTCGACGAAAATTTCACGCTCTGGCGTTTCGACGACTGCTTCATCGCGCGCTCCCCTGCGTCGCGCCGGAGGTCGGCACCGGCGCGTCGACCGCCTTCGCGGCGCCGGCGGGCAGCGTCAGGTACTGGGTGCGCCCCGTCGTGATCGACTGCATCTTGAGCGCGCTGTGCGCGAGCTGCTCGATGCGCGAGGTCTTCGACAGCGCGCTCTGCTGATATTGCAGTTGCGCGTAGTCCTGCTGGAGCTGATGCTCCTGCGACTGCGCGCGCTGCAGCTGGATGAAGATCTGGCGCTGCTGATTGGTCGAATTGACGACCGACAGCGCGCATCCCATCACCACGATCAGCAGGAAGATATTGAGGCGGCTCATGGCGCGATGCGCTCCGCGATCCGCATCACCGCCGAACGCGCGCGCGGATTGGCTGCGACTTCGGCGTCGCTCGGGAACACGCGGCCGAGCACCTTGAGCGGCGGGCTCGGCAGGTCGGCCGCGCGGATCGGCAGGCGACGATCGACCGCAGGCGCACTTGCGTGCGCCTGCATGAATCGCTTGACGATCCGATCCTCGAGCGAATGAAAGCTGATGACCACCAGCCGCCCCCCTTGCTCCAACACCGACAGTGCTGCCTCTAAAACGACTTGCAGCTCCGCAAGCTCTTGATTGACGTGAATCCGTATAGCCTGAAAGGTGCGGGTTGCCGGATCCTTGCCCTTCTCACGGGTTTTGACGACGTGACCCACGATTTGGGCAAGCTCGCCCGTGGTGTCGAGAGGCCCAAGACGGTCGGACTCTGCCCGGCGAGCAACAAGCGCCTTTGCAATCTGAAAAGCAAACCGTTCTTCCCCATAATTTCGTATCACCTCCGTCAGTTCCTGCACCGAAGCCCGGGCCAGCCACGCCGCGGCCGATTCGCCGCGGGTCGGGTCCATCCGCATGTCGAGCGGGCCGTCCGCGCGGAAGCTGAAGCCCCGCGCCGGATCGTCCACCTGCGGCGACGACACGCCGAGATCCAGCAACACGCCCGACACGCGCCCTGCCCCGCGCGCATCCAGCTCGCCGCGCAGCGCGGCGAAGCTGTCGTGGACGATCGCGAAACGCGCATCCCCGATCTGCTCCGCCGTCGCGATCGCGAGCGGATCCTTGTCGAACGCAATCAGCCGGCCGGCCTCGCCGAGCCGCGCGAGCACCGCGCGGCTGTGTCCGCCGCGCCCGAACGTGCCGTCGACGTAGATCCCGTCGGGGCGCGTCACGAGCGCGTCGACCGCTTCATCCAACAGCACCGTCCGATGCTGCAATTCGTTTCCCATCGCGGGCGTCTCCGTCACCGCAATCAGAACGTGAAATTCTTCAGCGCATCGGGCATGCCCTGCGCCATCGCCGCCTGCTCCTTCGCGGTGTAGGTCTGTGCGTCCCACAGCTCGAAGTGACTTCCCATTCCCAGCAACATGACTTCCTTTTCCAGCCCGGCTGCCATCCGCAACTCGGGCGACACGAGAATTCGGCCCGCGCTGTCGAGATCGACATCCATCGCGTTACCGAGAAAAATCCGACGCCACCAGTGCGCATCCATGGGCAGCGCGGCGATCTTCGCGCGGAACACTTCCCATTCGGGGCGCGGAAACAGCAACAGGCAGCCGTCCGGGTGCTTGGTCACAGTCACCCGTCCTTCTGCCTGTCCTTGAAGCGCTTCGCGATAGCGAGCCGGCACCGACATCCGCCCTTTCGCCTCGAGCGTCAGCGCCGACGCCCCTTGAAACACTTTTCCGCTCTCCTGTTCTCGGCACCGAAGCGCCCGGCTGGTGCTGCGAATCTAGCCGGAAAAGCCCCGCGGATCACACAAAAATACACTTTCTCACACTGTCTCCCACTTTAGAGGAAGGGTCAGGGACGGTCAAGGGAGTCGCGCGTTTTTTTAACGAATTTTGTTAGTTAGAACAAGGACTTACGCTCACCTCCTCACGCTGGCCCTCAAACTAAAAAGCGTTATAAATGAATGAGCTACCGCAGGTTGTGAAGGTGGTACGTGAAAAGTCCGGCCCAGACGGGCGTGGCGGCAGGCATTTTGGCGGGGAAAAAGGCAGAGGAAAGGCGGGATTTCGGCGCGGGGAACCGGGCGGGCGCTCGTGCGCCGCCCGGGGGTATCGCTCAGAGATAGTACGCAGTGCTGGTCATCACCTTCGAGGCCGCGCGCATCAGCATGCGCGCCGGCATCGGCAGCTCGATGCCGCCCGCGTCGCTGGCCGACTTGCCGTGCTTGACCTCGTCGACGCGCATCTGCTCGACGATCGCGCGCGACTCGACGTCCGCCGCCGGCAAGGTCGACAGATGGCCTTCCAGGTGGCTCTCGACCTGGCGCTCGGTCTCGGCCATGAAGCCGAGGCTGACCTTGTCGCCGAGCCGGCCTGCGACCACGCCGATCGCCAGCGCGCCTGCGTACCACAGCGGGTTCAGGAGGCTCGGGCGCGAGTCCAGTTGCTTGAGCCGGTGCGCGGTCCACGCGAGATGGTCCTCCTCTTCGCGCGCGGCGTCCTCGAACATCGCCTGCAGCGTGGGCGAGCGCGTGGTCAGCTTCTGCGCCTGGTAAAGCGCCTGCGCGCAGACTTCGCCGACATGGTTCACGCGCATCAGGCCGGCCGCGTGCTTGCGCTCCTCCGCGCTCAGTTCGGCGGGCGGCGACGCCGCCGGTGCCGGCACCGGGCGGCTCATGCGGCTGATGCCCGTCATCGAGCGCAGGCCGCGGTCAAATTCGCTGATCAGTTCGTCAAACACCATTCCATTTCTCCATGCACCGCGCCGAACGAAAGGATTTGGTAAGAAAATCATTGCGTTACCTACCCGTTCACAACGCGGAAATTGCGGTTAACCCGTGATTCTAAGCATTGTTGCATAAAGGAAACATGCCGGAGTTGACCGGGCTCCTTTCTCTTTGTCCCGAAAATTCCTTTTGCTACATTACGAGCGACTTCTTTGGAAGTTCAAGCAGGGCGCCTCACCAAAACATAACTATTTGCCCTGCCAAAATAATTTCGTAATCCTTGGAGATCCATTAATGAAAAAGTCGCTTCTCGCGCTGGTCGCGCTGAGCGCGTTTGCTGGCGCGGCTCACGCGCAAAGCAGCGTGACGCTGTATGGCATCATCGATGCGGGCATCCTGTTCAACAACAACGCCGGCGGTCACCAACAGTACCAGCAGTCGAGCGGCGTGCTCCAGGGCAGCCGCTTCGGCATGAAGGGCTCGGAAGACCTCGGTGGCGGTCTGAAGGCGATCTTCGTGCTCGAGAACGGCTTCAGCGTGTCGAACGGTTCGCTCGGCCAGGGCGGCGACATGTTCGGCCGGCAAGCGTTCGTCGGCCTGTCGAGCGGCCAGTACGGCACGGTCACGCTGGGTCGCCAGTATGACTCCGTCGTCGACTACACGGGCGCGCTGGAAAGCGGCAGCCAGTGGGCGGGCTACATCGGCGCGCACCCGGGCGACCTCGACAACATGAACAACGCCAATCGCGTCAACAACGCGATCAAGTACACGAGCGCGACCTACGGCGGCTTCACGTTCGGCGGCCTGTACAGCCTGGGCGGCGTTGCCGGCAACTTCAGCCGCAACCAGATCTGGTCGCTCGGCGCCGGTTACGCGAACGGCCCGCTGGTGCTCGGCGTCGGTTACGTGAACGCGCGCAACCCGAACTACTCGTTCTTCGGCAACAACCCGAACTCGAACGCGTCGACCTCCACGACCTCGGGGCTCAACATGTCGAGCCCGGTGTACAAGGGCTATGCGTCGGCGAACACGCTGCAGATCGCGGCGGCGGGCGGCGCCTA
Source organism: Burkholderia multivorans (assembly GCF_010645215.1). Lineage (GTDB taxonomy): Bacteria > Pseudomonadota > Gammaproteobacteria > Burkholderiales > Burkholderiaceae > Burkholderia > Burkholderia multivorans_A. Next base: position 13,856 of record NZ_JAAGNW010000141.1, read on the forward strand.
CACGATCGGCGCGGCCACGCTCGGCCTGACCTACAGCTACACGCGCTTCGGCGATGTCGGCGCGACGGCCGGCGCAGGCTTGAACCCGCTGAACCTGCAGGGCACCGCGACCTTCCACAACGTCGAGGCGAACTTCAAGTATCAGCTGACCCCGGCGCTGCTCGCAGGCGTGGCGTACGACTACACGCGCGGCTCGAAGGTCAACGGCCTGACCGCGGCGCAATACCACCAGGTCAACCTCGGCCTCGACTACTTCCTGTCGAAGCGCACCGACATCTACGTGATCGGCGTCTACCAGCACGCGCTGGGCTACGACTCGACCGGCCAGGCGGCGGTGGCGGCCATCAACAACCTGACGGCCTCGAAGTCGCCGAACCAGTTGGCCGCAACGGTCGGCATCCGCCACAAGTTCTGATTTCAGTTCAAACAACAAGACCGCTGCATACTCAAAAGGCGCCCTCGGGCGCCTTTCTTGTTTTACCGCCTGCTCTCTCCCGCGCGGCCGGCGCGCGGTGCGGCGCGCCTCAGGCCTTGCCGTCGCGCAACTCGCGGCGCAGGATCTTGCCGACGTTGGTCTTCGGCAGTTCGGTACGGAATTCGATGAGCTTCGGCCGCTTGTAACCGGTGAGGCGCTCCTTGCAGAACGCAATCAGGTCCTTGTCCGTCAAGGCCGGATCCTTCCTCACGACGAACAGCTTCACCGCCTCGCCCGAATGTTCGTCGGGCACGCCGACCGCCGCCACCTCGTAGACCCCCGGGTGCGACGCGACGACGTCCTCGATCTCGTTCGGATACACGTTGAAGCCGGACACGAGGATCATGTCCTTCTTGCGGTCGACGATCTTCACATAGCCGCGCTCGTCCATCACGCCGACGTCGCCGGACTTGAAGAACCCGTCCGGGAACATGACCTTGGCGGTCTCGTCCGGTCGGTTCCAGTAGCCGGCCATCACCTGCGGCCCGCGGATGCAGATTTCGCCCGGCTCGCCGAGCGGCACCTCGTTGCCCGCGTCGTCGCGGATCGACACCTCGGTCGACGGCAGCGGCAGACCGATCGTGCCGTTGTATTCGGACGAGAGCACCGGATTGCAGGTCGCGCACGGCGACGTCTCCGACAGGCCGTAGCCTTCGACGATCGGCACCTTGGTCCGTTCGGCCCAGCGCTTCGCGATGCTTTCCTGGATCGCCATCCCGCCCGCATTGGCGATCGCCAGTTTCGACAAGTCCAGCTTGTCGAAATCGGGGTGATTCAGCATCGCGTTGTACAGCGTATTGACGGCGGGAATCGTCGAGATCTGGTAGCCCTGCAATTCCTTGATCATGCCGCCGATGTCGCGCGGGTTCGGAATCAGGATCCCGGTCCCGCCTGTGCGCATCGTCAGGAACCCGCAGACCGTCAGCGCGAACACGTGATAAAGCGGCAGCGCCACCACCGTGATGAACGCCTTGACCTCCGGATGCAAGGTGCGCGCCGGCTCGTTCCACGCGGCCGACTGCAGCACGTTCGCGACGATGTTCCGATGGGTCAGCGTCGCCCCCTTCGCCACACCGGTCGTGCCGCCCGTGTATTGCAGGAAGGCGACGTCGCCGGGGCCTTGCTTGACGGGCTTCAGCGCCTGCCGCCCACCTTCGGCGACCGCCGCATTGAAGCGGGTGTAGGACGGCAGGCTCCAGGCCGGCACCATCTTCTTCACGCGGCGCACGACGAAATTGACGAGCAGCCCTTTCAGGCCCATCAGGTCGCCCATCGACGCAACGATC
>NZ_JAAGNW010000141.1:15626-18498 GCF_010645215.1 Burkholderia multivorans
GACGACTTCGCGATGACCGCCTGCAGCGTGGACGCGAAATTCTCGAGGATCACGATCGCCTCGGCGCCGCTGTCCTTCAGCTGATGCTCGAGTTCGCGCGGCGTGTAGAGCGGATTGACGTTGACCACCACATAGCCCGCGCGCAGCACGGCGGCGATCACCACCGGGTACTGCAGCACGTTCGGCATCATGATTGCGACGCGCGCGCCGGGCGCGAGGCCGCGCAACTGGAACCACGCGCCCAGCTTGCGCGACATCGCATCGAGCTCGCCGTAGGTGATCGACTTGCCCATGCAGATGAAGGCAGCACGATCGCGATAATCGCGGAAGCTTTCCTCGAGCAGGTCAGTGAAGGAGGGGTAGCGGGACGCGTCAATTTCGGCTGGAACGCCGGGCGGGTACGACTTCAGCCAAATCTTGTCCATGCAACGCGTCTCCTCGGCGATTTTCGAATGGTCGTGCTAAAACGCATCCTAGCCGGTCACCTCTTCCGAGACAACCGGGTTAGACACTCCTTTCCAACTTGCATCAGCCCCGGGAACCGCCCTTCCAGCGGTCATCCGCGCTCGACTTCGACCAGGCAGTCATAGAACGTCGCAGCCCGGCCGAGATCGGTCAGCGCCTGGCTCGTCACCTCGTTCGCGTTGCGCCCGTCCGGCGCGAATTTCTTCCACCAGATCGACAGCCCCACCACGAGGCCTTCGCGCGCGCGGTCCGTCACGCGCGCTTTTGCATTCAACTCGCCGCGATCGTTGAAGATCCGCACGATATCGCCATCGGCAATCCCGCGCTCGGCGGCATCGTCCGGATGCATGTCGAGATGCGGCTCGCCTTCCGTCGCGCGCAGGCTGGCCACGTTGACGAAGGTGCTGTTCAGGAAGTTGCGCGCCGGCGGCGAAATCATTGCCAGCGGGTAGCGGGCCGCAAGCTCGGGCGCGCCATCCGCGGACTCGTACGGCGGCAGGTAATCCGGCAGCGGATCCAGGCCCATTTCCTCGAGGCGTGCGCTGTGGAACTCGCACTTGCCGGACGGAGTGCGGAAAGCGCCTTCGGCGAAGGGCGCATCGGCGATCTTCAGCTTGAGCCAGCCCGCCTGCTTGAGCGTTTCCCAGTCGCTTTGCAGCATCGGATCGTCCCAGCGCAACGCAATGCGCGCGAGCGCCTCGTCGTCGTCATAGAGCGCGGGGTGATCGAGTCCCATGCTTTTCGCGAAGCCGCGGAAGATTTCGGTATTGGGACGCGCGTCGGCGAGCGGCGCGATCGCAGGCAGGTTCGCCATCACGTGCGTATGCCCGTACGACTTGTGCACGTCCAGGTGTTCGAGCTGCGAGGTGGCCGGCAACAGGATGTCGGCATAGTCCGCGGTGTCGGTCTTGAAATGCTCGAGTACGACCGTGAACAGATCTTCTCTCGCGAATCCCGCCGCGACCTTCGCCGAATCCGGCGCGACGGCAACGGGGTTCGAGTTGTAGACGATGATCGCCTCGACCTTCGGGCCGAACGCGGCATCGCCCGGATGAACGAGCGCGTCGCCGATCGCATTCATGTTGATGAGCCGCGGCAAGCGTTCCGGCCAGCCGGGAAGCAGGTCCGGACGGCCGAGCCCCGCCGGATTGGTCGGCGCCCACTCGGACGACGACATCAGCAGGCCACCGGCGCGATCCCGCCAGGCGCCCGTCAGCGACGGCAGGCTCGCGATCGCCCGCACCGCGTTGCCGCCGCCGCGCACACGCTGCATGCCGTAGTTGAGACGGATCGCGGCCTTGCGGGTACTGCCGTACAGCCGCGCCAATGCGATGATCTGCTCGGCAGGAATGCCGCAAATCTGCGCGGCGCGCGACGGCGGATAGCTCAGGGCACGCGCCTTCAAGCCCTCGAAGCCGAGCGTGTAGGCATCGATATAGCCGTGATCGAGCAGGCCTTCCTCGATCAGCACGTGCATCATTCCCAACGCCAACGCGCCGTCCGTGCCAGGTTTCAGCGCGATATGTTGATGACACTTCTCGGCAGTTAGCGACCGATAGGGATCAATTGCGATCAGTTTCGCGCCACGCCGCTTCGCTTCCTGAGCACGGGTCCAGAAATGCAGATTCGAGGCGATCGGGTTGCCGCCCCAGATCAGGATCAGTTCGCTCTCCTCGAAGAACTCGACATGCATCCCGATGCTCGCGCCGTAGGTATAACGCAACCCGGCCGCACCGGCCGCAGAGCAAATGGTTCGTTCGAGTCGCGACGCGCCGAGCACATTGAAGAAACGCTGGGCAATGCTTTCGCCCTGGATCAGGCCCATCGTTCCGGCGTAGCTGTAGGGAACGATGGCTTCCGGCGCACGCGCCGCGATTTCACCGAGCCGCTCCGCCACGAGTCGATTCGCTTCGTCCCAGCTGATCGGTTCAAAACGTCCTTCGCCCTTGCGTCCGACGCGCTTGAGCGGTGTAGTCAGGCGCTCGGGATGATGGACGCGCTCCGCATATCGCGTCACCTTGGTGCAAAGCACGCCTTGTGTCGGCGGATGATCCGGGTCTCCGGTCACCTTGATCGCCCTGCCATCTTCGACAGAAACGCGCATCGCGCAGGTATCGGGACAATCATGCGGACAGACCGCGCGCGCGGTCCGGATGGAAGCGTTCATTGTGTCGTGTTGTCGGCGTAGGTGTGGGTTCGACGGATTTTACGCTCGACTGACAAACCTGTCCGACACTCGCTCGGGCGGCCGCTATGGGAGGATGGAGATTTTCCTGTGCACCAAAAGCAAAACCCCCGCCGGATGGGCGGGGGTTCTGGCAAAGGGAGCCTGACGATTACCTACTTTCACACGGGCAATCCGCACTATCATCGGCGTAGAGTCGTTTCACGGTCCTGTTCGGGATGG
>NZ_JAAGNW010000142.1:0-5101 GCF_010645215.1 Burkholderia multivorans
ATCCGCGGCGACATTTGAAATCAGTATCCAGGTGGGTTTGCCGAGCGCCGCGGCAAGATGCATCGTAGCGGTATCGACGCCGATCACGAGGTCGAGCCGAGAGATCATGCCCGCGATGTCGGCAAAGTTGGCGGCCCGGCTACCCAGATTGACGATGAAGCGTTGGTCGGTTTCCGCTTGCAGCTCGACGGCAGTCGCGTCCTTTTGGAGGCTGACGAAGGTGACGCTCCCACTCTCCCATAGAGGCTTCAGCACCTTCAGCGCCGGCAGCGACCTGACCGAGTCGTTCGGATTGAGCGGGTTACCCCGCCACACCAGACCGACGCGAAGACGCCCCTTTGGGAGGAAGCGTTCCCATTTCGATGCCGCATTCGCCGGTGCGCGCAGATAGGGCAGTTCGGCCGGGATGGTGGATGGCTGCTCCTGCAGATGATAGGGAATACTCCAGGCATAGGTCCAGAAATCGTGCATCGGGCATGCCGATGCATGAAACGTTTCGCGCGGGACGACTGCATCCGCGCCGGGTAGCGCGGCAAACAACGGCAGCGTCGCGTAGCTGCAAACCAGGGTAATTCGCGCGCCACCGAGTGCCTTGAGTCTGCGGATATAGCGCACCAGCTGGATCAGATCGCCATGCCCTTGCTCGGGCCAGATCAGAAGCGACGCGCCCGCGATGGGCTCTCCGCGCCATTGAGGGAAGGGCACCGTCGGCGGGCTGGAATGGGCGCCCTGGAAAAAAGGCGCGTGGCGTGATTCGAACAGCAGCAGCCCCTCGGTCCAGTTTCCCTCGGCGAGCAATGTGTTGGCCAGATTGAGCTGATAGGGCGCGTGATCCGGCTGAAGCGCCAACGCGCGTCGATAAGCAGACGTGGCGTGATCGAGGAGGCCCTGGTCCGTCAGAATAAGGCCGAGCAAATTCAGCGCCTCATGGTGATCCGGTGCCGCCTCGATCAGTTGCGCAATCATCGATTCGGCTTCTTTCAAACGTCGCATCGATCGCAGCAGGCTCCCCAGATTCAACAACGCGTCCGGATGATCCGGCTGGGCGGCAAGCGCGCGCCGGAATGAGGACTCGGCGGCATCGTGCCGCGCCTGGGCGCGATGGAGCACGCCGAGATTGTTGTGAGCGTCCGCGAACCACGGTTTCAATCGGATCGCTCGGGTCAGATAGGCCAAGGCGTCGGCGTGGTTGTGCAAAGCCAAGTGGCAGGCGCTCGCCAGATTAAGCAGATCCGCATCGTCGGGATCAATCTCGAGAGCCGCCTGCGCCGCGCGTAGGGCTTCGGAAAATTGCCCGCAGAGATAGCGTTCCTTTACGAAGGCAATATTTCGATGTTGATCATGGGTCATTGCGCGCCTTTTTCAATGCAGCTCGCTTTACAGCTTTCTGGTTGGATCATGGGCATTGCCGTAGGGCTCGATTTTGCTCAGACAAAATCGCTTGATCCAATAAGTAAGGGATGGGCTGTCGCGCTGCCACAACTTGACCCTGAAAGCGCAGCGTGCGCAGTCCCAGGCTGTGATTTGGACTTGGTCGAGGCAGCTTGCGCTGCTGTCAGATTGGCCTTGGAGGCATGTTATCACCCGACGATATGACCACGACCGTGGTTCTGTGTGGTCTTCGGTCACCCGTGTCTCTTGCGCAAAGAATTCTTAAGTGGATGACGTCGCCTGGATGCACCCGGTCCACCATATGTCCTCCATTCAGTGCGATGTCGTCTCGACAATATCCATCTTGCGGCACACCGTCTAGATAAGAGTTCCAGGCCTGGCTTGCTTTGGCGGGAAGGATCTGCCCCTTGTTGTGTTGATGGAGCTTTACGGCGAGCCTACCGTTGGCGAGAAGCACTGGATGTAGGGTCGAGGCGGGAATCTGAACTAATTGCCACAATTAACGTTTATTATAAATTTTTGTGACAAAAGTTTTCTTTGTCGGGTTCGCCGACAAATATCATCCGATTCAATTCAAATTGGAATGAGGTTTTGATTTTTTAATCTTAATCTTTCTAAATCCTTACGAATAAAAATATTACAAAATTGAATTGCGTCGTCGCGCCTTCAGAAAGAGCCCCATATCAGGCGATAACAGCGGTATGGGATTCGCAGCGCAGCAAGCATTTCTCCATGAGATTGTTAATGGGGAATTGCTTTATTTGAATATTTTTAATAAATAACCGCTCGCAATATTTGCGCGATGCGAGAAACCCACGCCCATGTCGTGAGACAACGCATGAGCCGATAAGGTGATTGAGATGAATAAGTCGTACAGAACTATTTGGAATGAAGCGCTTGGGGCGTGGGTGGCGGCGTCGGAGCTGGATGCAGCGCGAGGGAAACCGAACAAGTCGGCGGTTGCCGCAATTGCTGCTGTCGCGCTGTTTGCCGGCCTTCAAGGCAACGCGATCGCGCAATACTCCGCAGGTGGAGGTGTGGCCAGTCTCTCAGGTTCGATAGCGATCGGTGGAGGCGGAACGAATTCTGCGACTTCATCGGGCGGGAACAGTGTCGCGGTCGGGCAGGGTACGTTGGCAAACCAGACCCAAGCAGTCGCTATTGGCTTCAGTGCCACTGCCAACGCCCAACTTGCAATAGCACTTGGATACAGTAATACGGCAAGTGGTTTCGCGTCGGCAGCGCTTGGGGATCAAGCAACTGCAACTAACACATATTCTCTCGCCGTTGGAACGCTCTCCTATGCATCGGGAAGCAGTGCAACAGCGTTAGGTACATCGGCAAATGCATCGGGATCCTCCGCAACAGCGGTCGGTTCTGGAGCAAATGCGGCCGCAACCAATGCAACCGCGCTTGGCCAGGCCTCCGTTGTTTCTTCGGCCGGAACCAATGGTACGGCCCTTGGCTCAGGGGCAAGTGTTACAGCTGCTTCGGCCACGGCCATTGGCCAAACCGCGACGGCTGCTAATGCTAATGCGGTTGCTTTGGGTTTCAATTCGGTGACGGCAGCTGCAAATCCAACCGCGACGGGAACCGTTGGAGGCGTCACCTATAACTACGCAGGCACGAGCCCCGGCAGTGTGGTGAGCGTGGGTGCAGTGGGATCCGAGCGTCAGGTCACGAACGTGGCGGCCGGCCGGGTGACGGCAACGAGCACGGACGCGATCAACGGTTCGCAATTGTTCGCAACCAATACAGCAATCAACAGCCTCTCGACTTCAACTTCTACCGGCTTGTCGTCGGCGAACAGCTCGATAGCCTCGTTGTCAACCTCAACCTCGACGGGTTTGTCAACAGCCAATAGTTCAATCGCTTCGCTGTCGACATCAACGTCAACCGGCATTTCGTCGCTATCGACAGGTTTGTCCACGACGAACAGTACGGTCACCTCGCTGTCGACCTCCACCTCGACAGGTCTCTCGACCGCCAATAGTTCGATCGCTTCGCTGTCCACCTCGACGTCGACCGGCATTTCGTCGCTGTCGACGGGTTTGTCCACGACGAACAGTACGGTTACCTCGTTGTCGACTTCGACGTCCACGGGCCTGTCGTCTGCGAATAGTTCGATCACGTCGCTGTCCACCTCGACGTCGACCGGCATCTCGTCGCTGTCGACGGGTTTGTCCACGACGAACAGCACGGTTACGTCGTTGTCGACTTCGACGTCCACGGGCCTGTCGTCGGCAAATAGCGCGATCACGTCGCTGTCCACCTCGACGTCGACCGGCATCTCGTCGCTGTCGACGGGTTTGTCCACGACGAACAGCACGGTTACCTCGTTGTCGACCTCGACGTCCACGGGCCTGTCGTCTGCGAATAGTGCGATCACGTCGCTGTCCACCTCGACGTCGACCGGTATTTCGTCGCTGTCGACGGGTTTGTCCACGACGAACAGCACGGTTACCTCGTTGTCGACCTCGACGTCCACGGGCCTGTCGTCGGCAAATAGCGCGATCACGTCGCTGTCCACCTCGACGTCGACCGGCATCTCGTCGTTGTCGACGGGTTTGTCTACGACGAACAGCACGGTTACCTCGTTGTCGACTTCGACGTCGACGGGGTTGTCGTCGGCAAATAGCGCGATCACGTCGCTGTCCACCTCGACGTCGACCGGCATTTCGTCGCTGTCGACGGGTTTGTCCACGACGAACAGCACGGTTACTTCGCTGTCGACCTCGACGTCCACGGGTCTGTCGTCGGCGAACAGCGCGATCACGTCGCTGTCCACCTCGACGTCGACCGGCATCTCGTCGCTGTCGACGGGCTTGTCCACGACGAACAGCACGGTTACCTCGTTGTCGACCTCGACGTCGACTGGGTTGTCATCGGCGAATAGTTCGATCACGTCGCTGTCCACGTCAACGTCGACCGGTATCTCGTCGCTGTCGACGGGCGTGTCGACGGCCATCAGTTCGATCGCATCACTGTCGACCGTGACCGGCAACGTGGGCAGCAGCACGGCTGCGGCATTGGGCGGTGGGGCGACCTACAACCCGGCGACCGGAACGATCAGCGCGCCCGCATACACGACGTACAACGCCAATGGCACGACCAGCACGGCGAACAATGTCGGCTCGGCGATCAACAACATCAACAGCCAGGGCATCAAGTATTTCCACGCGAATTCGACGGCGCCGGATAGCCAGGCATTGGGAGCGAATAGTGTCGCGATCGGCCCGAACGCGGTGGCGACCAATGCAGGCGACGTCGCGCTGGGCTCCGGTTCGGTGACGACCGCATCGAATCCGACGGCGACGGGCACGATCGGGGGGACGACGTACAACTACGCGGGCACGACGCCCGCGAGCGTAGTGAGCGTGGGCGCGCCGGGCGCGGAACGTCAGGTGACGAACGTTGCGGCGGGTCAGGTGACGGCGACGAGCACGGACGCGATCAACGGCTCGCAGCTGTTCGCGACGAATACCGCGATCAACAGCCTGTCGACCTCGACGTCGACAGGTTTGTCGTCGGCGAACAGTTCGATTACGTCGTTGTCCACCTCGACGTCGACCGGCATTTCGTCGCTGTCGACGGGCTTGTCCACGACGAACAGCACCGTTACCTCGTTGTCGACTTCGACCTCGACGGGCCTGTCGACCGCAAACAGCTCGATCACGTCGCTGTCCACCTCGGCGTCGACGGGTTTGTC
>NZ_JAAGNW010000142.1:5235-18486 GCF_010645215.1 Burkholderia multivorans
TCGACGTCGACCGGCATTTCGTCGCTGTCGACGGGCTTGTCCACGACGAACAGCACCGTTACCTCGTTGTCGACTTCGACCTCGACGGGCCTGTCGACCGCAAACAGCTCGATCACGTCGCTGTCCACCTCGGCGTCGACGGGTTTGTCGTCGGCGACCAGCTCGATTACGTCATTGTCGACGTCGACGTCGACTAGCGTTTCGTCGCTGTCGACCGCCATCAATGCGTCGAAGACGCACTACTACAGCGTGAACGACAACGGCACGCAGCAGGGAAACTACGCCAATAACGGCGCGACGGGCATCAACGCGCTGGCAGCAGGCACGAACGCGACGGCAGCGGGCGCAAGCGCGGTGGCAGTGGGTGACGGCTCGAACGCCAGCGCAGCCGGTTCGGTCGCCCTGGGCCAGAACGCGGTGGCCAGCATTGCAAACAGCGTGGCGCTGGGCTCGAACTCGGTGACGGCGGCAGCCAATCCGACGGCCACGGGCACGGTCGGCGGGGTGACGTACAACTACGCAGGCACGACCCCGGTGGGTGTGGTGAGCGTGGGCGCGCCGGATGCGGAACGCCAGATCACGAACGTGGCAGCAGGCCAGGTGACGGCGACGAGCACGGATGCGATCAACGGTTCGCAGCTGTTCGCGGCTAACACCGCGATCAATAGCCTGTCGACCTCGACGTCGACCGGCCTGTCGTCGGCGAACAGCTCGATCGGCTCACTGTCGACGGGCCTGTCATCGGCTACCAGCTCCATTGGTTCGCTGTCGACCGGCTTGTCGACGGCGGACAGTTCAATTGCCTCGTTGTCGACCTCGACGTCGACTGCCGTCAACGCATCGAAGACGCACTACTACAGCGTGAACGACAACGGCACGCAACAGGGCAACTACAACAACGACGGCGCGACGGGCATCAACGCGCTGGCGGCAGGCACAAACGCGACGGCAGCGGGCGCAAGTGCGGTGGCAGTGGGTGATGGTTCGAATGCCAGCGCGGCCGGTTCGGTCGCCCTGGGTCAGAACGCAGTGGCCAGCATCGCGAACAGCGTGGCGCTGGGCTCGAACTCGGTCACGGCGGCAGCCAATCCGACGGCGACGGGCACGATCGGCGGGGTGACCTACAACTACGCCGGTACGACGCCGGCAGGCGTGGTGAGCGTGGGCGCGCCGGGTGCGGAACGCCAGATCACGAACGTTGCGGCAGGTCAGGTGACGGCAACGAGCACGGATGCGATCAACGGTTCGCAACTCTTCGCGACGAATACGGCGATCAACAGCTTGTCGACTTCGACGTCGACCGGCCTGTCGTCGGCGACCAGCTCGATCGCATCGCTGTCGACCTCTACGTCCACCGGCATCTCGTCGCTGTCGACGGGCTTGTCCACGACGAATAGCACGGTTGCCTCGTTGTCGACCTCGACCTCGACCGGTCTGTCGACGGCGGATAGCTCGATCGCATCGCTGTCGACCTCTACGTCCACCGGCATTTCGTCGCTGTCGACGGGCTTGTCTACGACCAACAGCACCGTTACGTCGTTGTCGACTTCGACCTCGACGGGCCTGTCGACCGCAAACAGCTCGATATCGTCGCTGTCGACCGCTGTGAATGCGTCGAAGACGCACTACTACAGCGTGAACGACAACGGCACGCAGCAGGGCAACTACAACAACGACGGCGCGACGGGCATCAACGCGCTGGCAGCAGGCACGAACGCGACGGCAGCGGGCGCAAGCGCGGTGGCAGTGGGTGACGGCTCGAACGCCAGCGCGGCCGGTTCGGTCGCCCTGGGTCAAAACGCAGTCGCCAGCGTCGCAAACAGCGTGGCGCTGGGCTCGAACTCGGTCACGGCGGCAGCCAACCCGACGGCCACGGGCACGGTCGGTGGAGTGACGTACAACTACGCAGGCACGACCCCGGTGGGTGTGGTGAGCGTGGGCGCGCCGGGTGCGGAACGCCAGATCACGAACGTTGCAGCGGGTCAGGTGACGGCAACGAGCACGGACGCGATCAACGGCTCGCAACTCTTCGCGACGAACACGGCGGTCAACAGCCTGTCGACCTCGACGTCGACGGGTCTGTCGTCCGCAAACAGCTCGATCGTGTCATTGTCCACGTCGACGTCGACCGGCATCTCGTCGCTGTCGACGGGCTTGTCCACGACGGACAGCACCGTCGCCTCGTTGTCGACTTCGACCTCGACGGGTCTTTCGACGGCAACCAGTTCGATCGCATCGCTGTCGACCTCTACCTCGACCGGCATCTCGTCGTTGTCGACGGGCTTGTCCACGACAGACAGCACCGTTGCTTCGCTGTCGACCTCGACCTCGACGGGTCTGTCGACCGCAACCAGTTCGATCGCCTCGCTGTCGACCTCGACGTCGACCGGCATCTCGTCGTTGTCGACGGGCTTGTCCACGACAGACAGCACCGTTGCTTCGCTGTCGACCTCGACCTCGACGGGTCTGTCGACCGCAACCAGCTCGATCACGTCGCTGTCGACGTCGACCTCGACCGGCATCTCGTCGTTGTCGACCGCTGTGAATGCGTCGAAGACGCACTACTACAGTGTCAACGACAACGGCACGCAACAGGGCAACTACAACAACGACGGCGCGACGGGCATCAACGCGCTGGCGGCAGGCACGAACGCGACGGCAGCGGGCGCAAGCGCGGTGGCAGTGGGTGATGGTTCGAACGCCAGCGCGGCCGGTTCGGTTGCTCTGGGTCAAAACGCAGTCGCCAGCGTCGCAAACAGCGTGGCGCTGGGCTCCAACTCGGTGACGGCGGCAGCCAATCCGACGGCCACGGGTACGGTCGGCGGAGTGACGTACAACTACGCAGGCACGACCCCGGTGGGCGTGGTGAGCGTGGGCGCGCCGGGCGCGGAACGCCAGATCACGAACGTTGCGGCAGGTCAGGTGACGGCGACGAGCACGGATGCGATCAACGGCTCGCAACTCTTCGCGACGAATACGGCGATCAACAGCCTGTCGACTTCGACGTCGACCGGCCTGTCGTCGGCAACCAGCTCGATCGTGTCATTGTCGACGTCGACCTCAACCGGCATCTCGTCGTTGTCGACGGGCTTGTCCACGACGGACAGCACCGTCGCCTCGTTGTCGACGTCGACCTCGACGGGCCTGTCGACGGCGACCAGCTCGATTACATCGTTGTCGACGTCGACCTCGACGGGTCTGTCGACGGCGACCAGCTCGATTACATCGCTGTCGACCTCTACCTCGACGGGCTTGTCGTCGGCGACGAGTTCGATCGCCTCACTGTCGACCTCGACGTCCACTGGCATCTCGTCGCTGTCGACGGGCTTGTCCACGACGGACAGCACGGTTGCCTCGTTGTCGACCTCGACCTCGACGGGTCTGTCGACCGCAACCAGCTCGATCTCGTCGCTGTCCACGTCGACCTCGACCGGCATCTCGTCGTTGTCGACCGCCGTGAACGCGGCGAAGACGCACTACTACAGTGTCAACGACAACGGCACGCAGCAGGGCAACTACAACAACGACGGCGCGACGGGCATCAACGCGCTGGCTGCGGGCACGAACGCGACGGCTGCAGGTGCAAGTGCGGTGGCAGTGGGTGATGGTTCGAATGCCAGCGCGGCCGGTTCGGTCGCCCTGGGTCAGAACGCAGTGGCCAGCATCGCGAACAGCGTGGCGCTGGGCTCCAACTCGGTGACGGCAGCAGCCAATCCGACGGCCACGGGTACGATCGGCGGAGTGACGTACAACTACGCAGGCACGACCCCGGCAGGCGTCGTAAGCGTAGGCGCGCCGGGCGCGGAGCGCCAGATCACGAACGTCGCGGCAGGCCAGGTGACGGCGACGAGCACGGATGCGATCAACGGCTCGCAGCTGTTTGCGGCAAACACGGCGATCAACAGTCTGTCCACCTCGACGTCGACCGGTCTGTCGTCGGCAAACAGTTCGATCGGTTCGTTGTCGACCGGCCTGTCGTCGGCCACCAGCTCGATCGGTTCGCTGTCGACCGGTTTGTCGTCGGCCACGAGCTCGATCGGTTCGCTGTCGACCGGCTTGTCGACGGCCACCAGTTCGATTTCTTCGCTGTCGACCTCGGTGTCGACCGCCGTGAACGCAGCGAAAACGCACTATTACAGCGTGAACGACAACGGCACGCAGCAAGGCAACTACGCCAACGACGGCGCAACGGGCATCAACGCGCTGGCAGCCGGCACGAACGCCACGGCAGCGGGCGCAAGCGCAGTGGCGGTGGGCGATGGGTCGACCGCCAGCGCGGCGGGTTCGGTCGCGCTGGGTCAGAACGCCGTGGCCAGCATCGCGAACAGCGTGGCGCTGGGCTCCAACTCGGTGACGGCGGCGGCCAATCCGACGGCAACGGGCACGGTCGGCGGCGTGACGTACAACTACGCAGGCGCAACGCCGGTCGGCGTGGTGAGCGTGGGCTCGCCGGGTGCGGAACGCCAGATCACGAACGTCGCGGCAGGCCAGGTGAGTTCGTCGAGCACGGATGCGATCAACGGCTCGCAGCTTTATACGGCGATCCAGGCGATCAACACCCTGTCGACCTCGACGATGTCGGACATCGCATCGCTGTCGACCAGCCAGAGCACCAGCAGCGCGCAGATCACGTCGCTCACCAAACTGGAGACCTCGACCGTGGCGGGCCCCAGCAGCACCTACTACAGCGTCAACGACGGGGGGGCACAGCAGGGCAACTACAACAACAGCGGCGCGACCGGCGTGAACGCGATGGCGCTCGGTCCGAACGCACTGGCTTCCGGCGCGAACAGCGTCGCGCTCGGCAACGGAGCGAACGCGGGCGCGGACGGCGGCACGGTGATCGGCGCGAGTGCGGTGGTGTCGGCCGCGAGCGGTACGGCGATCGGCCAGGGCGCGACCGCCTCGGCGGCCGGCGCGGTGGCGCTCGGCGCGAACTCGGTGGCGAACCAGGCCAATACGGTCTCGGTCGGCGCGCCGGGCAGCGAGCGTCGCATCACCAATGTCGCGGCGGGCGTGAACCCGACCGACGCTGTGAACATGTCCCAGTTGAACGCGGTGCAGTCGAGCGTCAACAACGTCGCGCGCACGGCGTACGCGGGCGTCGCGGCAGCAACCGCGCTGACGATGATTCCCGACGTGAGCCCCGGCAAGACGATCGCCGTGGGGATCGGCGGCGGCAGTTACCAAGGCTACAGCGCGGTGGCGCTCGGCTTTACGGCGCGGCTGACGGACAACCTCAAGCTGAAGGGCGGGGTGAGCGGCGGCGCTGCCGGTTACACGTACGGCATCGGAGCGGGTTACGAGTGGTAATGCGCGGCGCGTCCGGATGCGGTTCGGTCCGGACGCACCGCACTTCAACGTCATCCGGATAGGGATCGGATCGTCAACACAGGAAGAGGGGACATCATGTTCAACGTAAAACAGGCCGTACTGCTCAGCGCAGTGGCGCTCGTCGGCTGCACGACCTACTCGGGCCCGACTTATACGGCCTATTCGGTGTCGATGCCGGACGGGGCGCAGGCGTATCGCGTCACCTGCACCGGCTTGCTGGAAGGCCCCGGCGCATGCCGCAAGGCAGCGGAAGCGATCTGCAAGGATCAGCCCGTCACGGTGCTGGAGGGGCAGTCGCTGCTGGGCGTCAAGTCCGGCGGCCAGCCGGATGCCCGGAACCTGCTGTTCCAATGCGGCACGCCGCGAGCGACGCCTCCCGCGCGCCCCGCACCGGTCGCAGCGGCGGCCGTTGCACCGATGCCGCGGGCAATCACGACGCTGAACGGCGACGCCAACTTCGACACGGCGCAGGCGAGCCTGACGCCGGCCGCTCGCGCGCGGCTGGACCAGTTGATCGACGAGGCGCACGGCGTCCCGATCAAGGCAGTGACGGTCAATGGCTATACCGATTCGGTCGGCTCGGACGCCTACAATCTGGATCTGTCCGAACGTCGGGCGCAAGCGGTATTGGCTTATCTGCGGGACCACGGGATGCAGGCCGGCAAGTTTGCCGGTCGCGGCTATGGCAAGGCCGATCCGGTCGCCTCGAACGCGACGGCGGCCGGACGGGCCAGCAATCGTCGGGTCGACGTCCTGCTCGATATCGACAAGCAATGAGCCATGCCTTGCCGAGCATCACCTGCGCCTGACGGGACAAATATTTTTCTAGGCATGTTTGTCCGATAAACGGTATTTTCGTGGCAGGGGCCATCGCTTCTTGATGCCAGCCCTTTACCAAGGAGGCAGCCAGTGATGCTGAAACACGAAGGCAAGGAATCACGGTTCCGTAAAGGCCAGTTCGGGTACGCTGTCGCGTACATTTTGTTGGCGGCAGCGTGCTTCGCTCAACCCGTTCAGTCGTTCGCGGCGGAGCCCGAATCCATGCTGCCGCCGGCAAGTCCGCCGACGGCCACGGTGCTGGCGAAGGCGGCGCAGGCAGTCGGGGTCCGGCGCTGCTATGCGGCGGTGGATCAGGTGTCGAGCCGCATGTTCGCAAACACCCGGAATGCGGATGTTGCGCTCGATTGGGATCGCGGCGATCCCGATAACGAACCGCTGTTTGCGTTGTCCGGGCTGGAGTACCCGAATGCGTCGGCGGTGTTGTCGCTGACCACCGTTCCGGCATCAGGCGGCAGCTGCACAATCCTGGTCGAGCGGATCTCGAGTTCGGCGCAGTCGTGCCGGGAGTATGCCCGTACGGAACTGTCCGGTTATCGGGGCACGCCGCTCGTGAAAGCCGTGACGGTCTATACCGAGCCGAGCCGGCCGCGCGAGACGGTGACGCTGGTCGATTCGCCGCCCGCCTGCGTGGTCGTGCGCCGGCAAGTGCAATACCGGTGGGGGGCCACGCAATGATGCGTCACAGCACGACCTCGTTTGGTGCGCCGTGCAGAATCGAGCCGCTCATGTGACGAAGGTTCACATTCCGGCCCGAGCGATCTCCTACACTGGATTCCAAGCTGATCGACTCGTGCGGGAGACGATATAGCCCAGAAAGCCTCAGCTTCCCCTCTGAGGCTTTCGCCATTTATGGCCGGGTGTTCTTCGTTCATGACTCGAAGCGGAGGAGTCGTAATCTGCAAGCCCATCGGATGGCGGAGGAATGCCGATCGAGAGGCGGTGTGTCGAGGCTCGGCGAATCCTCAAAGGGTATCCCATCATGTCATTTCCCGAGCGTCCCATCGCGTTCATCCTCGCAGCCTCGAAGCACGGCACCATGAGAGCGGTTGAGAAGGTATCGACGCCTTTGATTGTTTCGCGGAGACGTCGCGACCAGCGGTAGAACGCCCGCGCGGTGTGGACATCGCCTGCGCAGATTCGCTCATGGCTTTCGGCTTCCCGCAGGATGCGGATGATCGGCTCTGCGGTGGGGTGCTTCATCGTAGAGCTCTCCCTGATCGAAAGAACAAGAGGGCTCGTCCGCCGTTTGGAGGCGCGATTCGAATCGATTCAGTTGTTCATTCAGCAAACCGATTCTCAGTCATATAGCGAACAGTTAGCATTCCTGCATTATCGTATTTATTCGAGCCATCCCTATAAGCTACGGAGTGGCTCATGAAGAACGATTGGCGCCGGGTGTGGACCTGGTTCGTTGCGCTTACCTGCGCGCTGTTGTTGTCCACGGGCGCGCGAGCGGCCGGGGGACCGTCCTATACGGATATCGTGTCCGCGAACAGCGGGCTTTGCCTGTCGACTGCGGGCAACTCATCGACTGCCGGTGCGGCCGTCGTCCAGACTTCCTGTTCGGGGGGAGCCAATACCACCTGGGCACTGGTGTCGGTAGCCGGCAATCGCTATCAACTCGTACTGCAAGGCACGGGGCAGTGCCTCGCCGTGTACGGCGACGGTAGCACGACGGCCGGCACGAAACTGGTTCAGTGGCCGTGCAGCGGCACTGCGGCGAATGGGCAATGGACGTTCCTCGCGGTCGGCTCCAGCTACCGGCTGGTGTCGGCGGTCAGCGGGATGTGTGCGGCCGTGGCCGGCGCCTCGAATGCCGATGGCGCACAGGTGGTCCAGTGGCCCTGCCAGAGCGCGACTTCGTTGGGTGACCAGTTCAACCTCTACCTGCCCGTGCAGGCGGCAACCAACGTGGTGGCCGCCCACAGCGGGCGCTGCATGGTAGAGAGCGGCAACACCGCCGTGCAAGGCGCATGCAACAGCCAAGGCAGCACGAGTTGGAGCTTCGTGGCGGCGGGCAGCGGCTTTCAGATCGTGTCGAACTCAGGCAAGTGTCTCGCCGTGAACGGCAACAGTCTTACGGCCGGCGCGACAGTGATTCCATGGGCATGCGGCGACACCAGGCTGAATGGGCAATGGACAGTCCTGCCCGTCAACGGTCGTTACCGGCTGGTGTCCGCGCTCAGTGGAATGTGTGCGGCCGTGAACGGCGGTTCGAATGCCGATGGCGCGCTGATCGTCCAGTGGCCCTGCCAGAGCGCGACTGCGCTGAACGACCAGTTCCTGCTGACGTTGCCGCAGACGTTCCCGGCCATGCTGCCGTCCGCGTGGAGTCCGGTGATTCCATTGCCGGTGCCTCCAGTCGGCCTCGCCAATACGCCGACGGGCAAGCTCGTGATGTGGGCGTCCAATTCGCCGTTCACTTTCCAGGGTGATGTCGGCGGCAACGCGACCCAGACGTACACGGCCGTGTTCGATCCCGCGACCAATACGGCCACGCAATTCATCGAAACCTCGATGTTGTCCGACGGCCGGCTGCTCGTAAACGGCGGCGACAGCAGCCCGAGAACCTCGCTCTATGACTGGTCGACCAATACCTGGAGCACGGCTGCACGAATGAACATTCCGCGCGGTTACGAGAGCGACACGGTACTGTCGACGGGCTCGGTGCTGACGCTGGGCGGCTCGTGGAGTGGCGGCAGCGGCGGCAAGACCGGGGAGGTCTGGACCAACGGCGGAAACTGGACGGTGTTGTCCGGCGTGCCGGAAACCAACATCATCGGCCCCGATCCGGCAGGCGTCTCGCGCGGCGACAACCATCCGTGGCTATTTGCGCAATCGAACGGCAGCGTGTTCCATGCGGGGCCCAGTTCGCAGATGAACTGGATTTCGACGAACGGCAGCGGATCGATCCAGTCGGCCGGCAAACGCGGCGTCGATCCGTTCGCGATCAACGGCGTCGCGGCGTTGTACGACGTCGGTCTGATCCTGAAGGCCGGCGGTGCGAAGTCGTATGAGCAGCATGGCACGGTGCCGAACTATGCGTCGAACGCGGCCTACATGATCGACATCACGCGCGGGCCGAACCAGCCGGTCAACGTGAAACGCATCAACGGCATGAGCTATCAGCGCGCATTCGCGAGCAACGTGATCCTGCCGAACGGCAACGTCGTGATCGTCGGCGGCCAGACCGTGGCGGTGCCGTTTACCGACACGACGGCCATCATGGTGCCGGAGATCTGGGATCCGACCACACAGCGTTTCAATCTGCTCAAGCCGATGCAGACGCCGCGCACCTATCACAGCACGGCGATCCTGATGGCGGACGGTCGCGTGTTCGTGGGCGGCGGCGGCCTGTGCGGTGTCGGTTGCGCGAACAATCACCTGAACGCGGAGATCCTGACGCCGCCGTATCTGCTCAATGCGGACGGCACGCCGGCCGCGCGCCCGGCGATCGTGTCGGCGCCCGCCAGCACGACGCACGGCACGACGATCGCGGTGTCGACGCAGGGCGCGGTCTCGTCGTTCGTGCTGATGCGAATGTCGTCGATCACGCATACGGTCAACAACGATCAGCGCCGGATTCCGCTCGCGATCGCGGCATCGAGCGGTACGGCGTACCAGCTGGCGGTTCCGGCGGATTCGGGCGTCGTGCCGCCGGGCTACTACATGCTGTTCGCACTCGACGCGAACGGCGTGCCGAGCGTGTCGAAAGCCATCCTGATCAGCTGATGCGCTTATCTGTCTCGGCGTAACGCTCATGGACGATGGTATGGGCCCGGACGGCCAGACCTTCGTCCAGTTTTCGGTTGACGGGCCGGTTAAGTCGGCCCGAACACAGTTGACCGCCATGACGACCGCGACGACATTCGCGGTGCCCGTGCGTGCGCCGGCAGAGGCTTCGAATTCGAGATCACGGTTTGGGTACCGTGGATCAGCAGGGCGCGGGAATACACGTCACCGCGTTTGCCGAAGCCGGCCCGGCCGGACTTTGCCACCCAAGCCGTTCAGTCCTGGCACAAGGCCAAGGTAGGTCGAAAATTTCCATGCGGACCGCCAGATTCTCGCTTCACCGATGACCGGCACGGCCGCAGTTGCCGTCAACGGACTCACGCCCGGAATTCCCTAGATCGACTAAATGGGCGCACGAAATGGGCGGCATGAGACCGACGCGCAGCCGGTACGCCGCGCACGATGAACATTTCCATGGTGCCGAAACGGGGCTCTCCATTATCCATGCAACTGCCCCTTTCGATTGGAGCGGCAGGGTCGGCTGTCAATATCCTGATCATCGATATTTCATCAGACATTCGAGATAGTAAGGTTCTCGTTGAATCAAGGTCCCTTGTCAATCCAAGCTGGATGTACGTGAAGCCGAGGCGAAGTTTCGAGTCATCTCTCGAAATTGACATTTTTTATTAATTTTGCGAGAAAAGTTTTCTTTATGGGATTCGATTGTAAATATCATTTAAATAAATACTGCCGGGCTGGCTTCTTCGATTCAAAATCATTTAATTGATTTTACTCCATTCGACTCGACAGAGGTCGCACTCATGTCTCCCATGTCGCATCTGACGGCTTTCCCTTGGGGCGGAATATGACGCGGTTTTAAAACATGCGGACTCTGAAAATGAGTCGGCTACGTATATTTTTTGTGACGCGAGTAATCCACGCCTGGATCGTGAGACAGCGCACGAGTTGATGAGGTGACCAAAATGAATAAGTCATATCGGACAATTTGGAATGAAGCGCTTGGGGCGTGGGTTGCCGCATCCGAGCACGATTCGGCACGGGGCAAGCCGAATAAGTCGACCGTTGTCAAGGCTGTTGCAGCCGCCGTTCTGGTAGCGGGGGCGACCATCGGCAACGTCGCGCACGCGCAATACAGCGCCGGGGGCGGGACCGCGACCGTCGGAGGAGCGGTAGCCATCGGCACTGGGGCGAGCGCCTCAGGTAGCACCGGCTCGGTCGCCATCGGTAATTCCGCTCATACGACAGGCAGTGGTGCGATCGCAATGGGCAATGGGGGCACCTTCAACGGCGTTGCGGTAGCCTCCAACAACGATACCCTGGCACTCGGCAACGGCTCGACCGCTAGCGGCGGCGGTGCAGCCGCCCTCGGAGCGTCGGCCACGGCATCGGGCAGCCTCGCGGCGGCGCTTGGTCCGAATTCGGTCGCGAACGTCGCGAACTCGGTTGCAATTGGGTATGGCGCCATCACGACGAGCGCGCTCTCGGCGACGACCGGCGGCACCACCACTGTCAGCAGCGTCACGATCGGCGGTCAAACGTTCGGCAACTTCGCGGGTTCCGCCTCGGCGGGCAGTGTCGTCAGTATCGGGCAACCTGGTTCGGAGCGTCGCCTCCAGAACGTCGCGGCGGGGCTCGTTAGCGCAACCAGCACCGATGCCATCAACGGCAGCCAACTCTACTCGGTCGCAAGCACGACTACGTCGAGCATCACGAGCCTGTCGACGTCGGCGTCGACGGGCATTTCGTCGCTGTCGACTGGTTTGTCCACGACGAACAGTACGGTTACCTCGTTGTCGACTTCGACGTCGACGGGACTTTCGACCGCCAATAGCTCGATCGCTTCGCTGTCCAGCTCGACCTCGACCGGCATCACCTCGCTGTCGACCGGCTTGTCCACGACGAACAGCACGGTCACCTCGCTGTCGACTTCGACCTCGACGGGTCTCTCGACCGCCAACAGCTCGATCGCTTCTCTGTCCACCTCGACCTCGACCGGCATCACCTCGCTGTCGACCGGCTTGTCCACGACGAACAGCACGGTCACCTCGCTGTCGACTTCGACCTCGACGGGACTTTCGACCGCCAATAGCTCGATCGCTTCGCTGTCCACCTCGACGTCAACCGGCATCACCTCGCTGTCGACCGGCTTGTCCACGACGAACAGTACGGTCACCTCGCTGTCGACTTCGACTTCGACAGGTCTCTCGACCGCCAATAGCTCGATCGCTTCGCTGTCCACCTCGACGTCAACCGGCATCACCTCGCTGTCGACCGGCTTGTCCACGACGAACAGCACGGTCACTTCGCTGTCGACTTCGACCTCGACAGGTCTCTCGACCGCCAATAGCTCGATCGCTTCGCTGTCCACCTCGACGTCGACCGGCATCACCTCACTGTCGACAGGTTTGTCCACGACGAACAGTACAGTCACTTCGCTGTCGACTTCGACGTCGACGGGACTTTCGACCGCCAATAGCTCGATCGCTTCGCTGTCCACCTCGACGTCAACCGGCATCACCTCGCTGTCGACCGGCTTGTCCACGACGAACAGCACGGTCACCTCGCTGTCGACTTCGACCTCGACGGGGCTCTCGACCGCCAATAGTTCGATCGCTTCGCTGTCCACCTCGACCTCGACCGGCATCACCTCGCTGTCGACCGGCTTATCCACGACGAACAGCACGGTTGCCTCGCTGTCCACCGTGACGGGCAATCTGGGCAACAGCACGGCGGCGGCGCTGGGCGGCGGCGCAACCTATAACCCCGCAACGGGAACGATCAGCGCGCCCGCCTATACGACCTACAACGCGAACGGCACGACCAGCACGGTCAACAACGTCGGTTCGGCGATCAACAACATCAACAGCCAGGGCATCAAGTATTTCCACGCGAACTCCACCGCTCCCGACAGTCAGGCACTGGGCACGAACAGCGTGGCGATCGGCCCGAACGCAGTGGCCAACAACACCGGAGATGTGGCGCTGGGGAGCGGTTCGGTGACAGCGGCGTCGAACCCGACGGCAACGGGCTCGATCGGCGGCGTGACGTACAACTACGCGGGCACGACGCCGGCGAGCGTGGTGAGCGTGGGCGCGCCAGGCACCGAACGCCAGGTCACGAACGTGGCAGCAGGTCAGGTAACGGCGACGAGCACGGACGCGATCAACGGCTCGCAACTGTTCGCGACCAACACGGCGATCAACAGCCTGTCGACGTCCACGTCGACCGGCTTGTCGAGCGCAACCAGCTCGATCGGCTCACTGTCGACCGGTTTGTCCACCACCAACAGCACGGTGGCCTCGCTGTCCACGTCCACCTCGACCG
>NZ_JAAGNW010000143.1:0-3637 GCF_010645215.1 Burkholderia multivorans
GAGACGTATCGATGCGGTTTGCGTGTGAAGCAGAGGGTGCTTCGTTGTGCGCGAAACGTTTTAGTTTGCTGGATTGGAGATTCGTGGAATGGAGCAGACGAACGGCGCGCGAGCAACTCGCGCGTAAGCGGCGCTTGCCGCCTCATCGGGCGCGGTGTCCTGCAAGCGGCTGGAGCGGTTGGAGCTGCACGATTGCCGTGTACGCTGCCCCGACGGATGCATGCGCGACGCGTCTACTCGGTCGGCGACAGCGGCGCCCCGAGGCCCTCGGTCGCCGCCGTCGCGGCTCGCGCGGCGACGGGGTGCGAGAGCCGATCCTTGATGCGCAGGAACGGCGTTTCGATGCAGGCGTGGCTGAGCGCCGCCGCTGCGAGCGCGGCCGCGATGCCGAGCGGAAACGGCAGCGTCGCGGGCCCGCCCGGATGCATGAACAACTGCTGCCACAGATAGAGGCTGAACGAGATCGTGCCGACGAAGCCGAATGCGCGCGTGCGCAGCAGCCGCGCGAACCAGAACTCCGGCCGCGCGATCAGCACCGCGATCAGCAGCCCGGCGAGCCCAGCTTCGAGGGTCACGCCGTAGGTCGCATACCAGAAGCCGCCGAGCCGCGTCTCGACGATCGGCATCGCGACCAGCGCGGCCAGCACGATGGCCGTGGGCGCGCGCGAACGGCGCGGCCAGGCGCGGATCCACGCATCGAGCCGTTCGGCGTTGAGCGCGATCCAGCAGCCGACGAGAATCGGATCGACGCCCGTGTGGAGCATCATGCCGAGCTGCCCGCGCAGCGCGGGCGCGGCGAAGTAGGTGACGGCGCGCACGAGCGGCACCGCGACGATCAGCGCGACGAGCACGCGCTGGCCGCGCCGCCGGTACAGCGCGGCGAGCAGCAGCGGCCAGAGCCAGTAGAACTGCTCCTCCAGCGCGAGCGTCCAGAAGTGACCGAGGTACCACGCGCCGTCCGGGTGGCGGAGATTGTCGGCCGCGAGCCCGACGAGCCCGGCGTAGTTCCACAGATGCAGCGCGGCGTACGCGAGCTGGCGCGGCGTGACGTCGAGCCGGCCGGCATACGCGAGCGCGGTGATCGCCAGCAGATAGACATAGAAGGCCGGCCAGATCCGCAGCGCACGCTTCGCGTAAAAGCGGCCGAGCCGCAGCCGCGGACTGTGCGCCAGCTCGTCGTCCAATTGGCGGGTGATCAGGAAGCCGCTCAGCACGAAGAAGATCAGCACGCCCAGGCGGCCGTCGGCGACCAGACGCAGCGGCGCGAGCCCGTGCGTGTAGCCGCCCGCGCGCGTGTGCTCCGCATGGCCGAGCACGACGAGCGTCACCGCGACGGCGCGCAGTCCCGTCAGCGCCTGTACCCGATTGTTCATGGTCGATGCCCGTTCCGTCCCGCTCGATACGGCTGCCGGCTGCACGGCGTCGCGGGATGCGACGCCCCGGTGCGTCGCCACGATTCCACGAAAAATCTCGAAATAAAATCGCCAAAAATGCGCGCTGTGCGCGCAGCGCCCGAATGCTCTGCTAATATACGATCTGTATATGAAACGTATAAGGATGACTGCGATGGGCATCGTCAAGATTTCGGAGCAGATGCATGAATCGCTGCGCCGTGCGAGCGGCGCGCTGAGCCGCTCGATCAATGCGCAGGCGGAGCACTGGCTGCGCGTGGGCATGGTGGCCGAACTGAATCCCAGCCTCAGCTACGGCGAGATCTGCCGGGTGCTGCTCGACGCCGAGGCGGGCGGCGCGGCGCTCGCGCGCGACGATTTCGCGAAGGTCGCGTGATGGCGGGGCGTCGCAAGGTGGCGATCCGCAACCAGGCGGAGATCGCGCAGGCCCGGCGCGCGGGCGCGCTGGCAGTCGACGTGCTGGCGATGATCGCGCCGCACGTGCAGGCGGGCGTCACGACCAACGAGCTGGATCGGCTCTGCCACAACTACATCGTCGACGTGCTCGACGCGATTCCGGCGAACGTCGGCTATCACGGTTTCCCGAAGACGATCTGCGCGTCGGTCAACCATGTGGTGTGCCACGGGATTCCGTCGGACCGGCGGCTCGCCGACGGCGACATCGTCAATATCGACGTCGCGGTGATCAAGGACGGCTGGTATGGCGACACGAGCCGCATGTACTGCGTGGGCACGGCGTCCCCGGATGCGCAGCGGCTGATCCGCGCGACCCATGACGCGATGATGGCGGGCGTCGCGCAGGTGCGGCCGGGCGCGACGCTCGGCGACGTCGGCCACGCGATCCAGTCGGTCGCGCAGCGCGAGGGCTACAGCGTGGTGCGCGAGTACTGCGGGCACGGCATCGGCCAGATCTATCACGACGAACCGCAGGTGCTGCATTACGGGCGCCCGGGCATCGGGCTCACGCTCGCGCCCGGGATGATCTTCACGATCGAGCCGATGCTGAACGCGGGCCGTCCCGAGACCCGCGAGCTGGCCGACGGCTGGACCGTGGTGACGCGCGACCGATCGTTGTCCGCGCAATGGGAGCATATGGTCGTCGTGACCGACAGCGGCGCGGAGATCCTGACGCCGTGGCCGGACGCGGATCGCGCGGCGGCGTGAGCGCTACGCGCGGCGCCGGCCTTGCGTGACCGTGCTGCCGGCCTGAACCGCGCTGCATCGCGATGCGGGCTCGGCTATAGTGAGCATTGCCCGGCGCAGGTCCGGCCGGTGGTTCGACACCTTCCCGCTCCCTGACCGAACGATGTCCACCTCACCCGCGCTGCTCGAAACCGATCGTCTGATCCTGCGTGCGCCCTGCCTCGACGACTATCCCGATCTGCACGCGCTGTGGTCGGATCCCGAGGTGGTCCGTCACATCGTCGGCGCGCCGCTGTCGGCGGAGGATACCTGGGCGCGCCTGATGCGCAGCGTCGGGCATTGGGCGCTGCAGGGCTTCGGGCATTGGATCGTGCGGACCCGCGACGGCGGGTTCGTCGGCGAGGTCGGGTTCGTGCAGCTCAGGCGCGGCATCTCGCCCTGGTTCGACGCCGCGCCCGAGGCCGGCTGGGTGGTGCGCACGGCGGCGCAGGGCCGGGGCTATGCGGCCGAGGCGATCGACGCGGCGCTGGCCTGGAGCGCATCGCGCTGGCCGGGCGCGGAGACCGCCTGCATCATCGGGCCGGATAACGCGGCGTCGCTGCGGCTCGCCGAGCGTTTCGGCTATCGGCGCGACGGGGAGGTCGTGTATCGGGGGCGGCCGACGGTGGTGCTGCGCCGCGCGGCTTGAGCCTGAGCGGCGGCGCGCGGCGAAGGCGCGGGCGGGAGAACCACATCGCGTGTGCTTGCCGGCGGACTACGCAGCACGTATCAGACATCAGTGCCTGGTGCGTCGCTTGGCGGGCCGAAACCATTGTGCCGCCCATCGTCTTCTGTCAAAAGTTCCCTTTTGAATGCGGCAAGCAAGACATCTGAATCATCGACAAATCCTCCCAACTGCGTTGCGGCGCGCGCCTGGAGGGCGAGTCGCAGTGCTTCATAGGTATCGGGCGATTGCAGTGAGGCGCGCAGTGCAACCCATGTGTCCGGATACGCGAGGCCACGCACCTCGCGCCCGAGCAACCCTGCTGCCGCCAGCACCACATCGAAGTCTGAGGCTTCGAGCAGGTCCATCGCCTGCTCGT
>NZ_JAAGNW010000143.1:3647-4588 GCF_010645215.1 Burkholderia multivorans
ATCGATATACCTGCGCAGGATGAACAGCAGGTCCGTGGAGTCCGTATTATTCGTCAGTTGCCTGTCCTGCCACGC
Source organism: Burkholderia multivorans (assembly GCF_010645215.1). Classification (GTDB taxonomy): domain Bacteria; phylum Pseudomonadota; class Gammaproteobacteria; order Burkholderiales; family Burkholderiaceae; genus Burkholderia; species Burkholderia multivorans_A. The sequence goes on from NZ_JAAGNW010000143.1 coordinate 3,723, forward strand.
GAAGAGCTTGAGAAGGACATAAGCAGGTAGTGTCACGACGGGCACGACGAGGTTCTCGCCGATCCTCACCGGTTGCGCCGTATCGACTGCCTCCTGGAAATCCAGCACCGTCATCACGGTGTCGCCGTCTGGCGGCCAGTGGATCTCGCCGGGCGAGCCTTCAATCTGACCAAAGGGCACAACGTCGAGCTCACTTTCGTAGTCGTCGGCGCTTCGCTTGAACAGTAGCTTCTGTCGTTGTTTGGGATGTGGCCTGAAGCGTTGCGTGTGCAGTGGCGACGGGAGCCCTGATGTCGTGAAGATGCCACATGAGGATGTCGCGTGCGGTCGCCCCCGCGAGCACGAATTTCGCGCCGAGTTGTGCGCATACGTCTGTTACATCGCGTAGTAACGCAATCGTGGCTGCCTCGACGGGCCGTTCGACGGGAATCTCAAGCGTCTTGTTTGGCGAGGTATCGATCATAGATGGTCTGGGCAACAGTACGATTGCGATCGTCGCCGGAAGTGATCAGATCGCTATAGACGAGGAGGGGGTGGACGACTTCCCGATGAGGAAAATCCCAACCCTCTTCTGCTTTGGCCGGCCAGAATGCCTCGAGCACTTCGACATTGCCGCGATCGTCAGGTCGAAGCATTCCGTTCATCATCAAGCGTGGCGGAAGGCCCCCGTGTGCGTAGACCGTCAACGATGCGGGCTTGATTTTGTGGGTCAGGATATCTGCACCGGCTTCGCTGCCCAGGCGGGCGTCGAGGTCGAGAACGTCGGGGCTGCGCCACCAGTTATGCTCTTTGGTCCAACTGGTAAAGCGGCGTGGGCTGAGCTTCGGACGTAGGCGAACGGGAAACAGGCTCACCCAGTCTTCGAT
>NZ_JAAGNW010000143.1:4598-7994 GCF_010645215.1 Burkholderia multivorans
ATCGCCAGGTTAACCGTGTTGAGGGCAACGGCCGAGCGGTCCGCAATCGTGCGGTAGGGGGCATGTACGAGGCCCGGTTGGGTCAGAAGCGCGAACGTCACACGCAATCCTTTGGGCGTGGTTGAACGCGACGTCTGGTCCTTGCGGTCCAGCGTAGGATTGTCGCGCCCGATGATCATGATCGTTGCTTCAGGCTCATGGAGGTATACGTTGCCTGCCGTATCGAGAAATGGAATGCCTTTGGCGATAAGGTCGTCGGCAAGCCTCGGCGTGACGTGTTGCGTAACCAGCATCAATGGGCGCGCATCTTTCGGCGCGGACCGGGAGCGCATGCGGCTGGCGACGGCACTTGCGCCCAGCGAGCGGGTGCTCGGCTTGATAAGCACGGGCATGTCGAAGTGCTTACCCGCAATGGTGAATCGGATCCATGCGTCTGCTTCGGCGTTTATCGATGCTCGCGCGTGCGCGAGATCTTTTTTACCAAGGGCGTGTGCTGGTGCGGCGTGATAGTGGCGCGTCGCGCTGGAAAATGCTTCGCAAGCGAGCGTTAGTGCTTGCTGTTCGGTAACGTCGAGTCGATCGGGGAGAACCATCGGAGCATCTCCGTGTACGTTTTTTTGTAGTGTACGCAAAAAACGTACAATCAACAAATAACGTACACGACGAAGTGCTGGGTCCCGCACGATTGCTTTTGCGTCTGGTCGCGTCGACTGAGGGGACACGTCCGTCAATCCCGCTTTTGCTGCGGCGTCACTGTCCGTTGATCTGGAACGATTTGCTTCGGTATCTCCGGCTGGCCGTCAATACTCCGCATCCCGCCCGACATTCTCGTCACAACGGCGACATCCTTCCGCGTCCGTTCCAAGATCCCCCCGCACTGATACCGAACATAGCGGATCGCGAATCAATTCCCCGTGACATCGGCCGATATCCAGCTGCTACCCCGACGCTCGCATGACGCGCCGGTCCCGTCATCGATTCGAGGAGTTCCGGATGTTCAAGCGTCTCACGCTGTTGCAAAGGCTGGTCGGCACGTTCCTGATCGTCGCGCTGGTCGGCGCGGTGGTGGGGGTGGTCGGCGTCGCGAGCCTGGCCCGCCTGTACCGGCTCAGCGAGGAACTCGCGCAGCGCGAGCTGACGGGCCTCTACCTGCTCGGCGAGATCACGCGCAACAAGCTGTCGGCCGATCTCGACGCGGCGAACCTCGGCTACGCGCATACGGAAGGCGAGAAGCAGCAACTGGTCGCCGACATCCGCGACAAGCTCGCGGCGATGGACGATGCGACACATCGCTTCGCCGCCACCGTGACGACGTCCGACGGCCAGCGGCTGTTCGGCGAACTGACGCGCACGGCTGCCGTATGGACGCCGATCGTGCGCCAGGAGGCGGGCCTCGAACCGCTGCGGCCGGAATTCGCGGACCATGCACGGCTGGTGCAGGAGGCGATCGCATCGGGCGCGGACATGAAGGCCGCGATCGTGAAACTCGGCGCCTATCGCAAGACCGAGGCCGATCAGCGCGTCGCGGCGGCCGCCGCGCTGTACGACGGGATGCGCGCGCTGCTCGTGTCGCTGGTGGCGGCGGGATTTGCCGCGAGCGTCGTGTTCGGCTGGCTGATCGCGCGTCAGCTGGGCCGGCAGATCGGCGGCGAGCCGGCGCAGGCGGAAGCGCTCGCGCGCCGCATCGCGGATGGCGATCTGCGCACCGGCGTGCCGACGCGCGCGGGCGACACCACGAGCCTGCTCGCCTCGCTCGCGCTGATGCAGGCGCGCCTGCGCGAGATGGTGAGCGGGATCGCGGCGTCGAGCGAGACGATCCTGCTCGCGGCGGAGGAGATCGCGCAGGGCAACCAGGATCTGTCGGAGCGCACCGAGCAGCAGGCGGCGTCGCTGGAGCAGACCGCGGCGAGCATGGACGAGCTGACCTCGACGGTTCAGCAGAACGCGGCGCATGCGGCGGACGCCGATACGCTGGCCGCGGCGGCGTCGGACACCGCGCGCTCGGGCGGCGCGGCGATGGCCGAGGTGGTGCGCCGGATGGACGGGCTCGTCGCGGACGGCGCGCGGATGCGCGAGATCATCTCGGCGATCGAGGGCGTGGCGTTCCAGACCAACATCCTCGCGCTGAACGCGGCGGTCGAGGCGGCGCGCGCGGGCGAGCAGGGGCGCGGCTTCGCCGTGGTCGCCGCAGAGGTGCGCAGCCTCGCGCAGCGCAGCTCCACGGCCGCGAAGGAGATCAAGAACCTGATCGAGACCACGACCGGGAACATCGCATCGGGCGCGGGCGTGGCGCGCGATGCGGGCGCCTCGATGCAGGCGATGGTCGGCGAGATCGCGCGGGTGGCGGCGCTGATGCAGGCGATCTCCGCCGCGTCGGCGCATCAGGGCACGGGGATCGGCCAGGTCGGCCAGGCGGTCCGGCAGATGGATGCAGTCACGCAGCAGAACGCCGCGCTCGTCGAGCAGGCGGCCGCCGCGTCGCACAGCATGCGCGAGCAGGCCGCGCAGATGAAGGAAGGGGTGCGGGCGTTCCGCCTCGCGTGACGTGTGACGCGCGGCGCGCGCGGCTCAGTCGGCGGACGCGACGCCCGCGTCGCTGGCCGCGGGGGCCGACGCGGGGCGATCGACCACCTTGCTGAATTCGCCGACGTGCTTCTGGATCTTCTCGGCATAGGCGGTCGAGCCGCCGTACTTTTTCAGCGCGAGCGTCACGTCGCCGCGCGCCGATTTCAGGTAGCCGTACAGGATCGCGGAACCGGCGTCGAGGTTCGCGGTGGGCTCGGTCAGATCCTTGGTGTTCTTCAGCAGGCCGCGATGCGCGGACGGCACCACCTGCATCAGGCCGGTCGCGCCGTTCGAGCCGCGCGCCTTCTCCTTGAAGCGCGATTCGATCGAGATGATCGCGAGCAGCATCGCGGGCGGCAGCGAATACTTCGAGGCCGCGACGTCGACGGCGTTGGCGATCTGCACGGCCTTGTCGCGCGCGACGCCGAACTTGTGCATCAGGTAGCCGGACAGGCGGACGTTGTCGGGCGACGGCTGCGTCGGCGGCTGCTCGGCGGCCGACGCAGCCGCGGCGGCCGACGCCGTATCAGCGGGCTGCGGCTGTTGCTGGGCCAGCGCGGGGTGCGCACAGCCCAGCGCAAAAACGATCGGACAAAGGAACCGCCTCATGGTCGATGGGATCGTGTGCACGGGAATAGCCGGGAGTATAGCGGGTCGCGCGGCGCGGCTCCGGTGAAGCTTTCAGATGCATTTCAACGCATGCTGCGCGAGCGGCGCGGCGTCGCCGGTGCGCTGCGCCCGGGCCGCGTCCGGCACCGTGCGCCACACCGCGTATTCCCTGGCCAGCGTGTGCCAGCGCACAATCGCGCGACGCGGATTCGCCTAGCATCG
>NZ_JAAGNW010000143.1:8004-18292 GCF_010645215.1 Burkholderia multivorans
CGATGCGCGCTGGCCCAACGATGTGAACCCAAACCCCGGCCGCGATTCCAGGAGGGCAGGATGTCCATTTCGAAGAACGCCGCGCTCGCGGCCTGCATCGTTGCATTCGGCTGGTCTGTTGCGTCCCGCGCGCAGACCATCACCCCCGCCAACATCGAGGTCACGGCCAGCGGCCAGCTGCTCGTCAGCGGCGGGCCGGCGGGCCGCTGCACCTATCACTTCGCCGGCACGGTCCAGGCCGGCCGAGTCACGTTCGACCAGATCACGCGCGACGGCGGCTCCGGCTGCGACAACCCGAACGACATGCGCATCAGCAAGCTCACGCTGGTGCCGCAGTCGTCCGGCGTGATGACGGCGATGGTCTACCTGACCTCGCTCGATCCGCTCAATGCGCAGGCGCTCAACTTCCAGGTGGGCTGGGACAACGCAAGCTCGGCGGCAACCTTCGGCGTGCCGGTCGATCCGCATGCGCACTACTGGGTGACGGGCGGCATCGTGACCGTGCGACCGTCGATCTACGTGCAGTGAAAGGGCGCCGCCGCGCGGCGGCGGTGCCCGGGTCGACGCGTCATGCGCCGGCGAGGCGCCGCAGGGCCGGATGCGCGGCCAGCGTCGCGATCGTCGCGACGCATTCGATCGCGCGCGCGTTCTCGCGCGTGATCCGGAAGCCCAGCTTCCGGTGAAAATCGATCGACAGGCGATTTGTCTTGTAGACATGGCTGCGCAGCGTCTCGATCTCGTGTCGCGCGGCCAGTGCGGCGAGTTGCGCGAACAGGTCCGCGAGGATCGGCGCGGTGCGTCGCTCGGGATGCGTGCCGAGCCCCGTCACGAACCAGCCGTGCCGGCCATCCTCGTCGGGGCGGAGCAGCGCGTAGGCCGCGAGCCGGTCGTCGCGCCGCACCGCGCACAGCACGCCGTCGGCGAGCGAGCGGCGCAGCTTCTCGCGATGCGCGTCGGGATCGAGGGGGTCGCCTGCGCGTTCGGTGTGCGCGCGCAGCGTGAGCAGGTCGAGTTCGAGGATTTCTTCCAGCGTGGCGGCGGGCGGCGTGTGGGGCGTCATGAGGCGGAGCGTGAGGTCGTCGTGCCGACGAGGTGAGCGGGCAGGCCGATGCGCAGCGTGCGCGTCCGTTCCGCGACAGGATGTGCCATTTTATCGTGAGACTGCGGGCGCGCGGCGCGGCACGATCGGGGCTTCATTGATCCCGGAGACCGTACGCCATGCCTGCTGCATTCCTGTTCCCGTTCGTCGCGATCCTGCTGTGGGCAGGCAACGTGATGGTGTCGAAGCTGTCCGCCCATACGATCGACCCGATGGCGATCACGTTCTGGCGGCTCGTGCTGGCCGTCGCGCTGATGAGCCTGTTCGTGCTGAAGCCGGCCTGGCGCAATCGCGCGGCGATCATGCCGCAACTGCCGAAGCTCGCCTGCCTCGGCCTGCTTGCGATGGCGCTGTTCCAGTGCCTGTCGTACGAGGCGGCGAAAACCACGAGCGCGACCAATCTCGCGATCCTGACCTCGCTCGTGCCGCTGCTGACGATGCTGCTGTCGGTGCCGCTGCTGCGCGAGCCGCCCACGCTCGGGATGCTGGGCGGGGGCGTGCTGTCGTTCGCGGGGCTCGTCTACCTGATCACCGGCGGCCGGCCGACCGTGCTCGCCGCGGGCGGCCCGCATGCGGGCGATCTGCTGATGCTCGGCGCGGCCTGCGCGTACGCGCTGTACGGCGTGCTGTTGCGGCGCTGGCAGGTCGGCCTGCCGGCCTGGCAGTCGACCTATGTGCAGGCGCTCGCCGCGCTCGTGTTCATGTTCGTGATGATGACCCGGCTGCCGGCGGGCGCGGTGTGGCCGAATCGCGCGAGCCTGCCGTTGATCGCCTATGCGGGCAGCTTCGCGTCGGTCGTGTTGCCGTATCTGTGGATGCAGGGCGTGAAGTTGCTGGGCCCGAGCCGGTGCAGCATGTTCATGAACCTGCTGCCGGTCGCGACCGCGGCGCTCGCGGTCGGCTGGTTCGGTGAAGAGCTGCACCTGTACCACCTGCTCGGCGGCGGCGCGGCGCTCGCCGGCGTGGTGGCGGCGCAGACGCTGCGCCGGCCGTTGTTTGCCGGCGCGCCCGCGGGCGCGGGCCGGCAGGCGGTGAAATCCTGAGGTTCATGGCACGCGAAGCGCCGAAGCGCGGCCGCCGCTCCCTGACGGGCGCGGCGGCCGGCGGCGTTACTGCGCGACCACGACGTCGAGCGCGTCGGTGCCGCCCAGCTTGACCTCGACGCCCTTCGCGCCGGTCTGCTCCATCAGCCCCTTCGCGAGTTCGAGCGCCTGGCGCTCGAACAGCCGACGGTACAGGCCGCCCTCGATGCGGATCAGCGCGTCGTGCGTGCCTTCCTCGATGACCGTGCCGCGTTCGAGCACGAGCAGCCGGTCGAGCGAGCGCACCGTCGACAGCCGGTGCGCGACCACCAGCGTCGTGCGGCCCACCATCAGCCGCTCCATCGCCTGCTGGATCAGCACCTCGCTTTCGCTGTCGAGGCTCGAAGTGGCTTCGTCGAGGATCAGCACGGGCGCGTCGGCGAGGAACGCGCGCGCGATCGCCACGCGCTGGCGCTCGCCGCCCGACAGCTTGATCCCGCGCTCGCCGACCAGCGTGTCGTAGCCGTCCGGCAGCGCCGCGATGAAGTCGTGCGCGCTCGCGAGCCGCGCGGCCCGCTCGATGTCCTCGCGGGTCGCGTTCGGCCGCGCATAGGCGCTGTTCTCCGCGAGCGAGCGGTGGAACAGCACGGGCTCCTGCTGCACGATCGCGATCTGGCTGCGCAGCGATTCCTGACGCACCTGCGCGATGTCCTGGCCGTCGATCAGGATGCGACCGCCGTTGACGTCGTGCAGGCGCTGGATCAGCTTGATGAACGAGGTCTTGCCCGAGCCGGAGTGACCGACGAGCCCCACGCGCTCGCCCGGTGCGATGCGGATCGAGAAGTCCGCATAGAGCGGTTTAACGCGGCGGCCGTAGGTGAAGGTCACGTGCTCGAAGCGGATCTCGCCGCCGCCGATCTTGATGGGCGGCGCGCCGGGCAGGTCGTTGTTGCCGAGCGGCTGGCGTTCGAGCGACACGAGTTCCTCCATGTCGTTGACCGAGCGCTGCAGGTTGCGGATGTGCATCCCGATGTCGCGCAGATAGCCTTGCAGCATGAAGAACATCGTCAGCGCGAACGCGATGTCGCCGACGCTCGCGCGATCGTTCGCCCACAGCCACAGCGCCGAGCCGAGCATGGCCGCCTGCATCGCGACCAGCATCAGCCCCTGCAGGCCGCCGTTGAGCGTGCCGCGCACCCAGGTGCGGCGGGTGCGCTTGCGCCACTTGTCGATCACGCGCTTGAGCCGCGCTTCCTCGCGCGCTTCCGCGCCGAACGCCTTGACGACGGTGTTGCAGCTCACCGCGTCGGCGAGCGCGCCGCCCATGCGGGTGTCCCACGCATTGCCGAGCCTTGCGGCGGGCGCGACGAAGCCGAGCGAGGTCGCGCTCGTCACCGCGATGAACAGCAGCGAGCCGAGCCCGACCACGGCGCCCATCACGGGCCAGTGCAGGCCGAGCAGCACGGTCGCGCCGCTCAGCATCACGATCGACGGCAGCAGCGCGACGAGCAGCGTGTCGTTCAGGAGGTCGATCGCCCACATGCCGCGCGTGATCTTGCGCACGGTCGAGCCCGCGAAGCTGTTCGCGTGCCAGTCGGTCGAGAAGCGCTGCACGCGATGGAAGGCCTGCTCGGCGACTTCGCTCATCATGCGCAGCGTGAGCCGGATGATGTTCCAGAACACGACCTGACGCAGCAGCGTACTGCCGAGCCCGAGCGCGATGAGGGTGACGAATGCGTGCAATGCCGCCTGCCAGCCGGCCGCGCGCGCGGTGGCGCCGAGCGACAGTGCGTCGACCAGGCGGCCCGCGAACAGCGGAGTCAGGATGTCGCCGAGCGCGACCAGCAGCGCAGCTGCCGCGATGACGCAGATCCGCAGGGGCTGATGGCCCCAATGGCGGAAGGTGAACCCGAGGACGTCCTTGAACGCCTGTCCACCGAGGTTGGTTTTTTTGCGAGTCATTTGTATTGCCCGACGGCCTTGCGCACGCCAGGACTTGCTGAGCGAGAGAAGAAACAACGACCGCCGATGCGCACGGAGGCGCAGGCTTGCTGAATCGGCGAACTCTGGAAAGATGCAGGCTTATTGGGCAGCCCGCGAAGACGGCGACGTTAAGACTCGCGCCGTGGGACTGCGAACATGGAGGTGGCGGGCGTGTACGACATCATGCTGCACCTCCGTTATGTAGAGTGATGGAAGAAGCGGGATACGAGCGTCAAGCTCGTGGAACGATTTTAGCGATATGCCGTGCGAACTGCAACGGTCTGAGCGCGGATGTTGCCGGATCGAGACGCGGCGGCGCGCTGCGATCTCAGCGCGGACACCGCGCGGCGCACACGCCGAGATCCGCGCCGAGCGCGAAGCAAACCGGGGCCGTGCGGCGCCACTGCGCAGGCCTGTTTCGCAATCGGTGCGCGTGCGCGCGGCGTGCGCCGCCGTCGACTACACTGCGTTCGTTCGACCGGCCCGCGGGCGTTTCCATGCGCGCTGCCGGGCGTTCGTCACGCGTTGCATCGCGCGCGAAGGGAGTCAGGCCATGAGCAAGCAACCCGCGATTGTGTTGGTCCACGGTTTTTGGGGCGGGGCCGCGCACTGGAGCAAGGTGATTGTCGAACTGGCGCGGCGCGGGCATCGCGATCTGCACGCCGTGGAAATGCCGCTCACGGCGCTCGCGGACGATGCCGAGCGCACCCGCAAAATGATCGCGCAGCGCGGCGGCCCGGTGCTGCTGGTCGGTCATTCGTATGGCGGCGCGGTGATCACCGAGGCCGGCACGCATCCGGACGTGGTCGGGCTCGTCTACATCGCGGCGTTCGCGCCGGATGCCGGGGAAAGCCCCGGCGGCATCACGCAGGCGCATCCGCCCGCGGCCGTCGCGAACATCGCGCCCGACAGCGACGGTTATCTGTGGGTCCGCCCCGACGCGTTCCATGACAGCTTCTGTCAGGACCTCAGCGCGGACGAGGCGCTCGTGATGGCGGTCACGCAAAAGGCGCCGCTCGCGCGCACCTTCGGCGATGCGATCAGCACGCCGGCCTGGCGCACGAAGCCGTCGTGGTACCAGATCTCGAGCGAGGACCGGATGATCTCGCCCGACAACGAAGCGCGGATGGCGGCTCGGCTCGACGCGCGCAAGGTCGTGACGCTGCCGGCGAGCCATGCGTCGCTGGCGTCGCGGCCGGTCGAGGTGGCCGCACTGATCGACGAGGCCGCCGCCGCGCTGGCCTGAGCCCATGCGCCGCGCCCGGTCCGCCGGCGCGCGGCGGCCCGGGCGCTTGTGGGACAATCGACGGTTTCAACGCAGTTTGGGGAAATGATGAGCGACTTTCAGCAAGGCATCCTGACGCCGATCTCGTCGGCGGGCCGCTACCTTTCTTTCACCTTGTCCGACGCGGACGCCGCGCCGCGCGTGCTCGCCGCGCTGCGCGATGCGGTCGACGGCCGCGACACGGTGGTCGGCGTCGGGCCGTCGCTGGTGCAGGCGCTCGGCAAGCGGATCGATGGCTTGAAGGAATTTCCCGATCTGTCGGTGCCGGGCGCGCCGGTGCCGTCGACGCCCGCCGCGCTGTGGGTCTGGTTGCGCGGCGAGGACCACGGCGACGTGGTGCTGCGCTCGCGCGCGCTGGAGCGCCTGGCGGCGCCGGCCTTCGCGCTCGACAGCGCGGCCAACGCGTTCCGCTACGCCGACGACCGCGACCTGTCCGGCTACGAGGACGGCACCGAGAACCCCGAAGGCGACGAGGCGCTCGACGCGGCGTTCGTCGCGGGCAAGGGCGCGGGGCTCGACGGTTCGAGCTTCGTCGCGGTGCAGCAGTGGGTGCACGACTTCGACAAGATGGCGGCGATCCCGGGTTCGGAGATGGACAACATCATCGGCCGCCGCCAGGACGACAACGAGGAACTGGAAGATGCGCCCGCCTATGCGCACGTGAAGCGCACCGAGCAGGAAAGCTTCAACCCGGAAGCGATCGTGCTGCGCCGTTCGGCGCCGTGGGCCGACGAGCGGCGCGCGGGGCTGTACTTCGTGGCGTTCGGCTTCTCGTTCCGCGCGTTCGAGGTGCAGATGCGCCGCATGGTCGGCGCGGTCGACGGGATTCACGACGGTCTGTTCCGCTTCACGCAGCCGATCACGGGTGCGTTCTTCTGGTGTCCGCCGATGAAGGACGGCAAGCTCGACTGGTCCGCGCTCGGCCTGTAAGGTCGCCGCGCGCGGCATGCCCGGCCGCCGCCCGGCGGCCGGCGGCAATCGATTCCGGCCGCCGTCCGCGCAGCGCTTACGCGCCGGCACTTTCCCTCGGCACGACGTTCAAGGCCGAGCCTGCCTGGAACCAGCGGATCTGCGCCTCGCCGTAGCTGTGCCGCAGCCGGATCGTCTCCGTTTCGCCGTCCGCATGATGGATCCGGCAGGCGACCGGCTTGCCCGGCGCGAGTTGCGCGAGGCCGATCAGATCGAGCCGGTCGTCGGCGCGGATGCGTTCGTAGTCGGCCGGATCGTCGAAGCGCAGCGCGAGCAGGCCCTGCTTCTTCAGGTTCGTCTCGTGGATCCGCGCGAAGCTGCGCGCGATCACGGCCACGCCGCCCAGGAGGCGCGGCGACAAGGCCGCATGCTCGCGGCTGCTGCCCTCCCCATAGTTGAAATCCCCGACGATCACCCACGACACGCCCGCCGCGCGGTAGGCGCGCGCCGCCTCGGCGGGCGTCACGCCGGTCGCGCCGTCCAGCACGTCGGTGCGCCCGGCCGCACCGGTGTATGCGTTGATCGCGCCTGACAGCAGGTTGTCGCTGAAACGTTCGAGATGCCCGCGAAAACGCAGCCACGGGCCGGCCGGCGAGATGTGGTCGGTGGTGGTCTTGCCGCGCGTCTTGATCAGCACCGGCAGCGCTTCGAAGTCGCGCCCGTGCCACGCGGGCCACGGCCGCAGCACCTGGATCCGTTCGCTGGCAGGGTCGACGGTGACCTCGATCGCGCGCCCGTCCGCCGGCGGCGCGACGTAGCGGTTGCGGCCGCGTTCGAATGCGCCGGGCGGCACTTCCGGCGCGGCGCGCGGCGGCGCGAGCCGGAACGGCCGGCCGTCCGCGCCCGTCAGCGTGTCGCGTTGCGGATCGAACGACAGGCGTCCCGCGAGCGCCCAGGCCGTGACGATCTCGGGGCTCGCGATCAGGTTGGCCGTGGTCGGCGCGCCGTCGTTGCGGCGCGGGAAATTGCGGTTGTACGAGGTGACGATCGTGTTCGGCTCGGCATACGCGGACGGCTCGCGCCGCCACTGGCCGATGCACGGGCCGCACGCGTTGGCGAGCACGGTTGCGCCGATGCCGTCGAGCGCGTCGAGCTGGCCGTCGCGCGTGATCGTCGCGCGCACCTGCTCGGAGCCCGGCGTCACGAGAAACGGCACCGCGGCGCGCAGCCCGTGCGCCGCGCCTTGCGCGGCGACGTCGGCCGCGCGGCTCATGTCCTCGTAGGATGAATTCGTGCAGCTGCCGATCAACGCGGCCGACAGCTTCTCCGTGAGCGCCGCGGTCTCATCCGTCGGCGCCTGCTTCATCTGCGCGGCAAGCGTCGCGACCGTCCGCGCGCGGTCCGGCGAGTGCGGCCCGACGACGTGCGGCTCCAGCGTCGACAGATCGATCCGCACGACCCGTTCATAGAATGCTTCGGGATCCTGTTCGACTTCGGGGTCGGGTGCGAGCAGCGTCGCGTGCGCCTCGACGAGCGGCACCAGGTCCGCGCGTCCCGTCGCGCGCAGATAGGCGGCCATGCGCGCGTCGGCGGGGAACAGCGAGGTGGTTGCGCCCAGCTCCGCGCCCATGTTGGTGATGGTCGCCTTGCCGGTTGCGCTGATCGTGCGCGCACCCGGGCCGATGTATTCGATACACCGCGATGCGGCGCGGATAGAGCACTTCCCACGGCAGTCCGGCGAGCGCCTCGACCGCGTCGGCGCCGCCGACTCCGATCGCGCAGGCGCCGAGCCCGCCCGCGTTCGGCGTATGCGAATCGGTGCCGATCAGGAGCGCGCCGGGGAACGCGTAGTGTTCGAGCACCACCTGGTGGATGATGCCCGCGCCCGGCTCCCAGAAGCCGAGCCCGTACTTCGCGGCGGCGCTGCGCAGGAAGGTGTAGACCTCGCGGTTTTCCGCGAGCGACGCGCTGAGATCCGCGCGACCCTCGACGCGGGCCTGGATCAGATGGTCGCAGTGAATGCTCGCCGGCACCGCGACGCGGTCGCGGCCGGTCTGCATGAACTGCAGCATGCCGGTCTGGCCGAGCACGTCCTGGAACACGACGCGGTCGACCCGCAGCGCGAGCTGGCTTTCGCCGGGCACGAGCGCCTGGGTTTCCGGGGCGTCGAGATGGCCGAGCAGGATCTTGTCGGCGAGCGTGAGCGGGCGCGCGAGGCGCCGCCGCACGATTGCGAGGCGACGTTCCATGTCGGCGTACAGGCGCGACAGCGCCGCGGTGGGAATGAATTCGGACATCGATCACTCCTTGCTGATATCGGTTTGTGGGGTGGATGGATGCGATCGCAGGCGGAGTGTGCGCGTGGCGACGAAGCGCGTAAAATGAATTTATTGATCGAATTAATCAATTTTTCTAATGAAAATCGACATCCTCGGCGTGCAGGCTTTTGTCGCGATTGCCGATCGCGGCGGCTTCCAGAATGCGGCCGATGCGCTGTCGGTCACGCAGACGGCCATCACCCAGCGCTTGCGCAAGCTCGAGGACTATCTCGGCGTCGCGCTGTTCGAGCGCACCACGCGCTCGGTCGCGCTGACCCACATCGGGCGCGCGTTCCTGCCACAGGCGCGCCGCTTGCTCGGCGAACTGTCCGATGCGTTGACGGAGATTCGCGAAAGCGGACAGGCCGCGCGCGGCGACGTGTCGATCGCGTGCGTGCCGACGGTCGGCGTGCAGTTCCTGCCGAGCATCCTGCAGGCGTATTCGGCGCGTTATCCGGACAATCGCGTGAAGGTGCTCGACCATGCGTCGTCGGCGGTGACCGATGCGGTGCTGCATCGCGAAGCGGAGTTCGGCATCCAGATCGCGAGCGCGCGGCATCCCGAGCTGGTCGGCGAGCCGCTCGTCGAGGATCAGTTCGTGCTGATCTGCCACGACAGCCATCCGCTCGGTGCGCGCCGGAAAGTGCCGTGGCGCGCGCTCGTGCCGTATCCGCTGATCGTCGCGGGCGAGGTCAGCGCGAACGGCGCGCTGCTCGATGCGGCGCTCGGCGAGCTTGCACCGCGCGCGCATTACGAGGTGCAGCGCAGCTCGACGGCGCTCGGGCTCGTCGCGGAGGGCGTCGCGGCCGCGGTGGTGCCGCGGCTCGCGGTGCAGAAGGGCGCGTATCCGCGTATCCGCATGATCGAGCTGGTCGAGCCGGTGATCTCGCGTGCGCTGGTGCTCGTGACCCGGCGCAGCGCGCAACTCTCGCCCGCCGCGCAGGCGCTGTACGACCTGATCGCCGAACGGGCCCGCGCGCCGGGGCGGCGGAACTGAGCGGGCAGCGCGTCGGCGCGCGGGCGTGTCGCTTCGCGTGCCGCTCCGTGCGCACGCGCAGGTGCACGTCGGCCCCGCTCTTGCTCCGAATGGACACGCGCAGCGTCGCGGCCGTGCATGGCGCGAGGCCCGCCGGTACGAATTCGGCATGCGTGTTTCGGCCGCGTCGACGCGCTGCCCTGCGGGTGCGCCCGATGCGTGGACGATGCGGCTTCGTGAGGCGTCGCACAGTGCTGTATCTTGCGTCTGCGGCGCGCGGTCGTCAGGCGCGCGCCGCGCCCCACGCCGGCGGCCGTCCGCGTGGGCGCGAACTCGGGCGCGGCGCAGGACCGCCGCGCGTATCGACTTCTCAATCCGGGAGCGTTCATGACTCGAACTATCGCGCCTCGCCTTGCGGGCAAGTGCGCATTCATCACCGGCGCGGCGGGCGGCATCGGCCGCGCGATCGCGACGCGCATGGCCGAACACGGCGCGAAGGTGTTCCTGACCGACGTGGCGGACGCCGATGCGCTCGCCGCGCTGATCGCCGAACTCAACGCGGCCGCCGGCGCGACCGTCGCGTTCGGCGCGCGCCAGGACGTGTGCGACGAGGCCGCCTGGCAGACCGTGCTCGCCGAGGCGCGCGATGCGATGGGCGGCCTGTCGGTGCTGGTCAACAACGCGGGCGTCGGCTCG
>NZ_JAAGNW010000144.1:0-5000 GCF_010645215.1 Burkholderia multivorans
GGTGGGTCACGTCGATGCCCTGCGCACCGGCGCGCACGTCGGACTGCACGGTGATGGTGGGCTGGCGGTCGCGTTCCCAGATCACGCCGTATTCGAGATCGGTATGGAAGCGGCCCAGCGAGCCGAGCGGCACCGGGCCGTGCGGGGTCGGCATCGCGAGCGTCGCGACGCTCGCCGGATCGACGCGGTCCGCCTGCTTCGCGCGCAGGTCGACCGCGATCAGCTTGTCGCGCTCGCGGTACTGGGTGACGGTCGTGCCCGACAGCGTCATCGCGAGAAAATTCGCGACGTCCTGCGAGGTCACGTCCAGATCGCGCGCCTTCTGCTGATCGAGATCGAAGCGCACCGAGCGTTCAGCCGGCTCGTCCCAGTCGAACTGCACGTTGACGGTGCGCGGCGCGCCGCGCATCGTCGCCGCGACCTGTTCCGCGATCGAGCGGACCGTCGCGATGCTGTCGCCGCTCACGCGGAACTGCACCGGGTAGCCGACGGGCGGCCCGTTTTCAAGCCGCGACAGCCGCCAGCGCACGGCCGGGAACTGGTTGCGCAGCGTCGTTTCGAGCCAGCGCGCGAGCTGCTCGCGGGCCTCGACGGATTTCGCGGTGATCACGAACTGCGCGAAATTCGGCTGCGGCAATTGCTGGTCGAGCGGCAGGTAGAAGCGCGGCGCGCCGGTGCCGACGAAGTTCACGAGGTGATCGATCTCGGGACGCTTGTCGAGCGTTTTTTCGAGCCGCTGCGTCTCGCGCAGCGTCGCGTGGAACGACGCGCCCTCGGGCAGCCGCAGGTCGACCAGCAGCTCGGGCCGGTCGGAGCTGGGGAAGAACTGCTGCGGCACGAGCGTGAAGCCGGCGAGCGCGATCACGAACAGCACGCCGGTGATGCCGAGCACGATGAAGCGGCGCTCGACGCCCCAGCTGACCCAGGTGCGCAGCCGGCCGTAGAAACGGGTGTCGTAGATGTCGTGTTCGTGCTCGTGGTCCGGGCCGGCGGGATGCGCGGCGGCGGCGTCGCCGTGCGCGCGCTTGCGCTCGGGCAGCATGTGATAGCCGAGCAGCGGAATCAGCACGACCGCCGCGAACCACGACGCGATCAGCGCGATCGCCGACACCTCGAAGATCGAGCGCGTGTACTCGCCGGTGCTCGATTTCGCGAGCGCGATCGGCAGGAAGCCCGACACCGTGACGAGCGTGCCCGTCAGCATCGGAAACGCGGTGCTGGTATAGGCGAAGGCGGCGGCGCGCGCGCGGCTGTAGCCCTGTTCGAGCTTCACCGCGATGATCGCGTCGTCGACGAGGAGGCCGAGCGCGAGCACCAGCGTGCCGAGCGACACCTTGTGCAGGCCGATGTCGAACAGGTACATGAACAGCGCGGTGACGGCGAGCACCACCGGGATCGAGATCACGACCACCATCCCGGTGCGCAGGCCGAGCGAGATCAGGCTCACGACGAGCACGATCGCCACCGCCTCGGCGACGGCTTCGAGGAAGTCGTCGACCGAGTGCGCCACCGCATCGGGCATGCTCGACACTTCGTTCAGCTTGAGGCCGGCGGGCAGTTGCGCCTGCAAGGTCTTCGCCTCGGCGTCGAGCGCCTTGCCGAGACGGATCACGTCGCCGCCCGGCTGCATGGTGATGCCGATGCCGAGCACCGCGTGGCCGCCGGCCCGCATCTGCGTGACGGGCGGGTCGTCGTAGCCGCGCGTCACGGTCGCGAGGTCGCCGAGGCGGAAGGTGCGGCCGTTGATGCGGATCAGCAGGTCGGCGAGCGCCTCGACGCTGCGGAACTGGCCGCTCGGGCGGATGAACACGCGGTCGTCGGCGGTCGTGAGCACGCCGGGCGAGGCCACGTCGTTCTGCGCGTTGATCGCCTGGCCGAGCTGCTGCGGCGAGATGCCGAGCTTGGCGAGCCGGGTGTTGTCGGCCTCGATGAAGATGCGCTGGTCGGGATCGCCGAAATAGTCGACTTTGGCCACGCCGGGCACCCGCAGCAGCACCGTGCGCAGCTGGTCGGCGTAGTCGTGCAGCTACGCGGGCGAGAAGCCGTCGCCTTCGAGCGTGTAGATGTTGGTGTAGACGTCGCCGAATTCGTCGTTGAAGAACGGCCCCTGGATGCCGGGCGGCAGGGTGTAGCCGATGTCGCCGACCTTCTTGCGGATCTGGTACCAGGTCTCGGGGACGTTCTTGACGGGCGCGGAGTCCTTCATCGTGAAGAACAGCAGCGATTCGCCGGGGCGCGAGTAGCTGCGCAGGTAGTCGATCCCCGGGGTTTCCTGCAGCTTGCGGCCGATGCGGTCGGTCACCTGTTCCTGCACCTGGCGCGCGGTCGCGCCGGGCCAGAAGGTGCGGATCACCATCACGCGGAACGTGAACGGCGGATCCTCGGATTGCGCGAGCCGCGTGTAGGCGAGGATCCCGGCGAGCGTCGAGAGCACGATCAGATACACCACGAGCGCCTGATGACGCAGCGCCCACGCGGACAGGTTGAAGCGTCCTTCTTCGTGACCGGCGCTCATGACGCGGCGTCCTCCTGATGGAGCGGCGCGACCGGACGGACCTTCTCGCCCTTGCTGACGGTATGCACGCCCTGCTGCACGACGCGCTCGCCCGCGCGCAGGCCCTGCGACACGGTGATGGTGCGTTCGTTGTAGCGGCTGACCGTGACGCGGCGCAGCTCCAAGGTGTCGTCCGGGGTGCGCACGACCCATACCGCGGGCGCCGGGCCGTCGTGGAACAGCGCGGTCGCGGGCAGCGTGTAGGCCGCGCTGTCCGCGTTGGCGGCGGCGCCGTCGAACGCGACGTCGGCCGTCATGCCGAGACGCACGGCGTCGTCGGGCTGCGCCAGCGTGAGCCGGACCCGGTAGGTGCGACTTTGCGGGTCGGCCGCGGGCGCGATCTCGCGCACCTGCGCGGCGAACCGGCGGCCCGGCAGCGCCGGCAGCGTGACGCTCGCCGGATGGCCGGCGCGCAGGCGCGCGAGCGTGCCTTCCGGCACATCGTTGTCGACGTCGACGTCGCCCGACCAGGCGAGCTGGTAGACCGGCTGCCCGGCCGACACGTTCTGGCCCGTGTCGGCCTGCTCGGCAGTGATGTAGCCGGCATGGTCGGCGACGAGCGTCGCGTATTGCACCTGGTTCTTCGCGAGCGCGAGCTGCTGCGCGGCCTGGTCGCGCTGCGCGAGCGCCGAGGCGTACGCGTTCTCGGTCTGTTCGAGCTGCGCGGTGGCGATCAGGTTTTCATGGGCCTGCGCGCGGTCGCGGTCGAGCTGCTGTTTCGCGAAGGTCAGACTGTGCGACGCGGCGTCGAGCTGCGCCTGCGCGCTCGCGGCGTTCTTCGCGACGTCGGAGGTGTCGAGCAGCGCGACGACCTGGCCTTTCTTCACGGTGTCGCCGAGGCGCACCTTGCGCTCGACGATCTTGCCGGCGATCCGGAACGACAGCGGCGTGGTGTAGCGCGGCTGGATTTCACCGGGCAGCGACGCGGCGACGGCCGCGCCGTCGGCCTGCACGGGTTGTGCGACGACGGGGCGCGGCACCGGAGGCGGCGTTTCCTTGGGATGACAAGCGGCAAGGACGAATACGGCGCCGACAGCAAGGACCAGCGCGGCGCGAGAACCGGGACGATTCACGATGACTCCACGAGGAGAGAAGCGGACACAACCGGCAAGCGGAGCACGCTTGCCCAGACGGAACGCGGACGCCGGCGGCACACCGACACCCGTTGCTTTCGAAAACTCGCCTGCATTCTAATACAGTGCTGTATCTGAGTGCAAAGATGAATCTGGAATGCAAAAGATGCTAGACTGCGCGCCATGAAACCAAAGCGTTTGACACGGGAGCAGAGCAAGGACCAGACGCGCGAGCGTCTGTTGACGTCTGCGCGCGTGATGTTCATGAAGAAGGGCTACATGGCGGCGAGTGTCGAGGACATCGCCGCCACGGCAGGGTATACGCGGGGCGCGTTCTATTCGAATTTCGGCGGCAAGGCGGAGCTGTTGCTGGAGTTGCTGACGCGCGACCACGATGCGGTGCAGGTCGAGCTGGAGGAGATCTTCGACGGCGGCGGCACGCGCGAACAGATGGAAGAGACCGTGCTGCGCTACTACAGCCAGCGCTTTCTCAACGACAAGGATTTCCTGCTGTGGACGGAGGCGAAACTGCTGGCCGCGCGCGACGCGAAATTCCGCCTGCGTTTCAATGCGTTCATGCGGGACAAGTGCCAGCGCATGGCCGACTACATCACGCGTTTCGCGCAGCACTCGGGCGCGCCGCTGCCGTTGTCGGCCGAGGTGCTGGCGTTCGGGCTGATGAGCCTGTGCGACGGCGTGCAGTTCTACTACACGGCCGATCCCAAGCTGATGACGAACGAGCTGGCGGAAAACGTGCTGGCGGGTTTCTTCGCGCGCGTTGTGCTGGGCCGCGCGCCGGGGTGACGCGCAGGCGGCCCTTCCGCCTGTTCAAGCCTTCACGCGCCGTCGCCGGCGGCCGTCAATAGACGCCCGGCTCGCCGGCCGGGCGATGCTTGAAGCGTCGGTGCACCCAGTAGTACTGCTCGGGAAACCGAAGGATCTGCTCTTCGAGGAAGGCATTCATGGTGCGCGCGTCGAGCGATTCGCAGCTGCTCGGATAGCGCTCGAGCGGCTCGAAGATCGTCAGCTTGTAGCCGCGGAATTCCGGCAGCACTTCGGTCACGAACGGGACGACCCGCGCGCCGCTCAGTTTTGCCAGCCGCGATACCGACGTCAAGGTGCAGGCCTGCACGCCGAACAGCGGGGCGAATACCGAGCCCGTCGTGCCGTGGTCCATGTCGGCGGCGAGCATCACCGGGGTGCCCGAGCGCAGAAGCTTGACGAGATGTTTGGCGCTCGCGCTGCGTTCGATCATCCGGGCGCCGAAGCGTCCGCGCTGCCGTTTGGCGAGATCGCACAGGCGGCTGTTCGACATGCGCGTATAGAGCGCCGCGACGGGCAGCGACGACGAGTAGAGCATGCAGCCCACTTCG
>NZ_JAAGNW010000144.1:5010-8454 GCF_010645215.1 Burkholderia multivorans
GTGGAGGTCGATGCGGCTGTCCATCTCGACGAGGCGATTGATCGACTGCGCGCTGCCGAACCACTGGAAGCCGCGCTCCAGGTAGCTGCGTACGACGTGTTCGAAATGGGCGCGCGCGAGCACATCGCGTTCCGCGTCGGTCTTCAACGGAAAGCAGAGCCGCAGGTTGACGTGGACCACGTGCTTGCGTCGGCTCGGCACGCGGTAGAGCGCCGCGCCGATGCGGCTGCCGGTTCTCGCGACGAGCGCGTAGGGAAGGAGGGACAGGAGCCGCAGCAGGCTGAGCAGCAGCCAGTACCCGAGAGCGTTCATGATGATGGACTTCCGTCTGGTGACTGCCCGGCGCCGCTCGAGTCGAGTGATGGAGTACGGGAAAATCGGGTTGGGTTGGCTGTGCAAGCGGGTTGTCTGCGATCCGACGTCCGTCCGGGGAGAGTGGGCCGTCCCAATTCACGCGTCTCCTCGGCTTTCCTGTTTTTGGGAAATCGGTGCACTGGCAGAATTGGATTGCCGCGCGGTAGCCGAAGCCGTCGACCAGGCTCCCATGCCCGGCCGCCTTGCTGTTTCGTATTACGTATTACGGGAACATCGACTTCGGTGAAACCGGCCGGACCCATGCGGCGTCGGCCGTCGCATGAATGTCCTGCATGCACTCGCGCCCATTTCGGGGCGTGCGCCAACTCGCCGTGTACGGCGCGAATCCGGGGCCACGTCGCCGGTGCTTGCGCACCGAGTCTCCAGCCCCGCTCGGCATTCGGATCGGACAGGCCACGGCTGCACGCAAGGATAGGCGAGCATCGCCGCGAAATGACATCCAATCCGATGAGTGACGCGATCATATCGGTGAACGCGTCATTGGTGTTGATGATTTAGGATTGTTCGCCCTCTTGGGCAGGGCTTCTCATCCCGTGCAGGGAGGGGGTGTTCGGCGTCGAGCACGAGCGCCACCCGATGCGTGGGCGCGCGGCGGCTTGCCGAGCCTGCCGACGCGGTCAGCTGACGAAGCCGCTTTCCATCGGCGCGGCGCGTGATATGAGGCGGTTCGCAACGCCCGCAGGCGGCGGCGTCATTGCTCGCCGTTGATGCGCCGATAGGCGTCGAGCAGCGAGGTCTTGTAGACGACGCCCGCGAGCGTCGGCTCCGCGGCGCTCTCGATCACGGGCAGGCGTTCGCCCTGGAACGCCATGAAATGCTCGAGCGCGACGCCGATCGGCATGTCGGGCGTGAGCAGCGGGAACGGCGTGTGCACGTAGTGCGCGGCGGTCTTGTCGGTCGTGTCGCGTTTGTCGAGCAGGTCCGAGGTGATGTCCTTGAGCGCGACCGCGCCGCGGAAGCGGCCGGCCTCGTCGGTCACGTACAGATACTTGACCGGGTATTCGAGGAAGATCCGCGTCATCTCGGCGACGCTCGCGGTGAGCGGCACGACGGTCGCCGCCGGCTGGATCAGCTCGCGCATCTGGGTGGTTTTCAGGCGCGCGCGCTGCTGATCGTCGTCGTGGCGGCGCAGCGTCAGTTCGTACATCGACGCGCGGCCCAGCGCGCGGGCGGCGAAATGGGCGACCACGCACGACACCATCAGCGGCAGCATCACCTGGTAGCTGAGCGTCATCTCGAAGATCATCAGGATCGCCATCAGCGGCGCCTGGGTCGCGCCGGCCAGGAACGCGCCCATGCCCACCATCGCGTATGCGTAGGCGGCCGACGTATGGCCGGGCAGCAGCGCGTGCATCGCGAGCCCGAACAGCGAGCCGCACACCGCGCCGACGAACAGGGTCGGCGTGAAGATCCCGCCCACCGCGCCGGAGCCGGCGGTCGCGGCGGTGGCGAGCAGCTTGAACAGCAGCACCGCGACGAGCGCCTGCCAGGTCCACGGCGCATGCAGGATCGCGTTGACGACGCTGTAGCCGTTGCCCCACACGGCGGGCACCCAGATCGAGATCACCCCGACCGCGAGGCCGCCGAGCGCGAGCCGCACCGGCAGCGGCACGGGCAGCCGCGCGAACGCGGCCTTCGAACCGTCGAGCAGGCGCAGGAACTGCGGCGCCGCCGCGCCGCACAGCAGGCCGAGCGCGACGAACAGCAGCACCTCCGGCCCGGTCACGGCCGGAAACACCGGCATCTCGTACGGCGGCTTGTAGCCGGAGAATTCGCGCATCGTGATGTTGGCGACCACCGACGCGACCACCACCGGCCCGAAACTCTGCATCGCGATCGAGCCGAGCACGATCTCGCAGACGAAGAACGCGCCGGCGATCGGCGCGTTGTACGCCGAGGTGATGCCGGCCGCGGCGCCGCATGCGACGAGCAGGCGCAGGCGCGGCGGATCGAAGTGGGCGAAGCGCCCGACGAGCGACGCGGCGAGCGCGGCGAGCTGCACCATCGGCCCTTCGCGGCCGATCGAGCCGCCGCTGCCGATCGTCAGCAGCGAGGACAGGCTGCGCCACAGGCTCTGCTTGACCGGCACCACGCCGTCGCCGAGCGCGACCGCCTCCATGTAGTCGGCGTTGCCGTTCTTCGGATCGCCGCGTTTCGCGATCAGCAGCACGCAGCCGGCCAGGAAGCCGCCGGCGGCGGGCAGCCAGAAGCGGATGTGCCACGGCAGGCGCTTCGCCATCGCGACGAAGCTGCCGCTCGACCCGGACAGCGCGTACTGGATCAGCTCGATGCCCTGACGGAACGCGATCGTCGCGAAGGCGCCGCCGATCCCGACGATCACGGACCAGACCAGCATCGTGTGGGCGTCGGACAGGCGGAACAGGGTTTGCGCGCGGGTGCGCAGCTTCAGCAGGAATGACAGCACGGCGGAGCAGGACAGGCGAATGGGATCGAGCGGAAGAATAGCATCGCGCCGCGCGCGCCGGAGAGACCCGGCGGGCGCGGCGCGATGCGCGGCGGACGGACGCTCAGCCAAGCCAGCGCTGGACGGCCCAGGTGATCGCATAACCCCCGACGATCAGCCATGCATACAGGATCAGGCCGGTGGTGAGCGCACGCGGGCCGGCTGCGCGGATCTGCGCCATGCGGGTCTCGATGCCGAGCGCGGTCATGGCCATGGTCAGCGCGAAGGTGTCGAGCGCGTTCAGCGTGTGGACCGTCGGCTGCGGCAGCACGTTCAGCGAATTGACGACGACCAGCGCGAGGAAACCGAGCGCGAACCAGGGCACCGCGACCTTGCGCTTGCCGTGGCCCGCTGCCGTGTGATGCGCGGCGCGCGCGAGCCAGGCGCCGAGGATCAGCAGCACCGGCACCAGCAGCATCACGCGCGTCATCTTCACGATGGTCGCGACATGCGTGACCTGCGGGCTGATGTCGCTGGCCGCGCCGACCACCTGGGCGACCTCGTGGATCGTGCCGCCGAAGAACAGGCCGAGGCCCGTCGCATCGAGCCCGCCGCGCAGGCCGGCGTGGTAGGCGAGCGGGTACAGGAACATCGACAGCGTGCCG
>NZ_JAAGNW010000144.1:8464-9131 GCF_010645215.1 Burkholderia multivorans
ATCGCGCTCTGGTGCGGCTTGGACTGCAGCGTCGACTCGAACGCGAGCACGGCCGCCGCGCCGCAGATCGCGCTGCCGGCGGCGGTGAGGAGGGCGGTGTCGCGATCGAGCTTCATGAGCTTGACGCCGGCCCAGGTGCCGATCGCGAGCGTGCTGGTCACGACCAGCACCGAGACCGTGAGGCCGGGCAGGCCGACCTGCGCGATTTCCTGCAGGCTCACGCGCAGCCCGAAGAACGCGACCGCGATGCGCAGCAGCTTGCGCGCGGAGAAATTGATGCCGGCCGCCCAGCTGGCGGGCAACCCGTCGCGCAGCGCGTTGCCGTACAGCGCGCCCGCGACGATGCCGACGATCAGCGGGCTCAGCCCGAGGCCGGCGATCGCGGGCAGTTCGGCGACGCGCGTGACGGCGGCCGCGAACAGCGCGACGAACAGCACGCCGTTCAATTGGCCGCGCATCGTGACGGCGGGGGCGGCGGTGCTCAGGTGCGGGGTGGGCGCGGTGGACATGGCTTGGGGTCGGGTCGAACGATAGTGCTAATGCTAGTTTGGATATATCGATATGAAAAATTGTGATTTGTGACATAAACTATCGGGAAATCTGATGGTTTCGAATCATGACCCCTGATCAACTGATAACGTTCGCCGCCGTGGCCGACCATCGCAAC
>NZ_JAAGNW010000144.1:9141-12806 GCF_010645215.1 Burkholderia multivorans
CCGGTGCGCGCGGGCGAGCCGCGCCGCGCAGGCGCTGCATTTGTCGCAGCCCGCGGTGTCGGGGCAGTTGCGCCAGCTCCAGGACGAATTCGGCGAGCCGCTGTACCAGCGCGACGGGCGCGGCGTGCGGCTCACGCCGGTCGGCGAGCAGCTTGCCTATTACGCGGCGCAGTTGCGCGACACCTTCGTGCAGGCGCGCACCTATCGCGACGCGGTGCGCGGCCTGGAGCACGGCACGCTGCGGATCGGCGCGAGCACGACGCCCGCGAGTTATCTGCTGCCTTACCTGATCGCGGCGTTCCAGCCGCTCGCGCCGGGCGTCGCGATCCGCACGATGAGCGGCAACACGACGGAGGTGGTGGGCGCGCTGGCCTCGCTCGACATCGCACTGATCGAAGGGCCGCCGGGCGCCGCGCTGCCGCCGGGCACCGGGACGCATGTCTGGCGCGAGGACGAGATCGTCGCGATCGCGCCGGCGACGCACCCGCTCGCGCGCCGCGCCGCGGGCGGGCGCGCCCGCGTCACGCTCGCGGAGCTGGGCGCGCAGCCGCTGGTGCTGCGCGAGGCGGGGTCGGGCGTGCGGCAGCTGGTCGAGCGCGCCTTCGCGCGCGCGGCCGCGCCGATGCGCGTCGCGCTCGAGATCGCGGGCGTCGAGGCGGTCAAGGAGGCGGTGCGCGCGGGCATGGGGATCGGCTTCGTATCGGCGATGTCGCTCACGCATGACGATGCGGCGCTCGTCGCGCTGTCGTTCGATCCCGAGCCGCTGGTCCGCCGTTTCTCGATCCTCGTGCCGCACGACACCGCGCCGTCCCGCGCGGCGGCGCGTTTTCTCGAGCTGTGCCTGAACGGCGCGGCGACGCCCGACGTCCCGATGCCGCCTGAATCGTCCGCTCTCGATTCGCCTGCCGCCTAGCGGTCGTTCTCATGGCAACCCTGATCGGAAATCGATTCCGGGGCGTGCCCGACGTCGCCCGGACGGCGGCGCCGCCCGACCTGCGGGACTTTGAGCCGCGGCGATATCCTGGTGCTCGTGCCGAGCGTTCTCGGCGATGACTTTGCCGCCGAACATCCGCCCAATCGCCGAACGGCTCGCTCTCGTTCGTCGCGCGTGCGTGGTCTGGCAAACGGCCGATGGTGCCCAGCCAGCGGCGCAGCGCCTTGGCTTCCAGCCACTTCCACCGAACACGTTGGAGACGATCAGCCGGTAACTGACCGGCGGCCGAACGAGGGCGGCCGCCCAGTGGCGCGCGGCAATAGCCGACTGTCCCAGGCGGCGGCCGGTGCTTCGGTCCCCGGTCGGATTTTCATCGATGTTGTCTGATTAAGCCGGCAAAACGTTACGGATGCTTGCCGAACGCTGGATTGTCTCCGCGAATTTGCTACTTTGCTGCCATAAATCGGCGTGCACCCGTGCCATGAAGCGAGTCGCGCAGCCGAATTCAATATGTTTTCAACAACATTGAGAGCATGGCCGTGTCGATCAGCGAAACGATAAGTCACTTCGCGGCGGGGGCGGTGGACTGGAACCGTCGGCCGGTCGCCTTGAACTTCGGGAAGGCGCAAGGTGTATTGGGGCGTCTGCTCGCGCTACAGCATGCGCACGTGCAGGAAGGGCTGATGACCGGCATCCGCGGCTATCTGACCTGCGTGTCGCCCCGCCACGATCTGTCGCCACGGTTATTTCTCGGCGTGCCCGTCTCGCTGCGGCTCGTCACCGATCGCGGCCAGTTGCACTTCGTCAACGCGATCATCGAAGACGTGCAGATCGGCCAGAGCGACGGCGAGCTGTGCGTGTACCAGCTCACGGTCTGCGACGCGCTGTCGTTGATGGACAAACGTACCAACTCGCGCGTGTTTCGCCGGAGCAGCGTGATCGACGTCCTCGCGACGCTGTTCAACGAATGGCGTCAGCGCAGCTCGGCGCTGGCGGCCGCCTTCGAATTCGATTTGTCTCGCCTGAGTCGCGACCGCTATCCGGCACGTGAATTGACCCGGCAGGTCAATGAATCGGACGCGAAGTTCGTGCGCCGCTTGCTGCGCCGCGAAGGCATGACGGTGTTCGCCAAAGCCGGCCCGGCCGAAGATGCACGCAATATTCACGACGACATGCCCGTGCATACGCTCGTTTGCTGCGATGCCCCGACCTCGCTGCCGGCAGCACCTGCCGGCACCGTGCGCCTGCATCCGCGCGACGCCGGCACGGAAGAGCGCGATACGGTCACGCTGTTCGCGCTGCACCAGCAACTGACGCCCGGCAAGGCCGGCCGCTCGTCGTGGGACTACAAGAAGGCGCGCATCGATCAGGGCGCAGCCGGCAACGATCTGGCGCAGTTGCTGGCCGATATCGCGATCGACATCCCGCATGCGGGCAACTCGTGGAACGATCACGATCGCCTCACGCGCGCCCGGATGCTCGCGCATCAGTTCGAGGCCGAGCGCTACGACGGCGTGAGCAGCGTGCGCGATCTGGCCGTCGGCGCCTGGATCACGTTGACCGGCGATCCGGAATGGGACATGCAGACCACGGACAAGCGGCAGTTCGTGATCACGTCGATCGACCACGACGTCTGGAACAACCTGCCGAAAGGGTTGACCGAACGCGTGCAGGCGTTATTTGCCGCGAGCCGGCACCTTGTCTATCCGTCGCCGACCCATCGGCCGGCGGCGAGCGAAGCCGATACGCGCTACGAGAACCGCTTCACCTGCGTGCGCCGCGGCGTACCGCTCACGCCGGCCTACGATCCGAGGATCGATCTGCCGCCCGTGCACCTGCTGACCGGCACGATCGTTGGCGAGGCGGGCGAGGAAGTGTTCTGCGATGCCGACGGTCGGGTGCGCGTGCGGATCCACGGCCTCGACCCGGCGGACCACGCGCATGCCCGGGGCGCGGGCACGAACGACAACGCTGGCGACAGCGCACCGATACGTGTCGGTGCGAGCCTCGCAGGCGGAAGCTTCGGTGCGCTGTTTCTGCCGCGTGTCGGCATGGAGGTTCTGATCGGCAGCCTCGGCGGCGACCCCGACCGGTTGATCATCATCAATGTGCTGAGCAACGGCGCGAATCCGCCGGCGGCGTTCACCCACGTCGGCAGTCTGCCTGGCAACCGCTACGTGTCGGGGATCAAGACCAAGGAAATCAAGGGCCGCCGATATAACCAGTTGCGCTTCGACGATACGCCATCACAAATTTCCGCGCAGTTGGCGAGCGAACATGCGCATTCCCAACTGAATCTCGGGTATCTGACGCAGCCGCGCCGGGACGGCCGCGGTCAGGACCGTGGCGCGGGTGCCGAATTGCGCACCGACGCGGCGGCCGCGCTGCGGGCCGCGCAAGGGATCCTGCTGACGACCTATGCGCGCTCGCAGGCCAGCGGTGGCCAGCTCGATCGTGACGAGTTGCTGCGCCTGCTCGGTGAATGCACCGAGTTGCTCGAGTCGCTCGGCGAATATGCCGGCCAGCATGGCGGGCAGGCAGCCGACACCACCGGCCAGCAGGCGGTTGCCGAGGCATTCGAGGGCTGGACGCCCGGCGGTGCATCGGATACGGGAACAGGTGCCGCGACGGGGGCACAGGGGCTGATGGCATTCGGTGCACGAGCCGGCTCCGTGGCCATTACGCCGAAAACTCACGTGACGTACGCGGGCGAGAACATCGACCAAGTCGC
>NZ_JAAGNW010000144.1:12816-18066 GCF_010645215.1 Burkholderia multivorans
GCCCACAGCGATGGCGTATCGGCAATCGCGAATCAGGGCAAGGTAACGCTGCAGAGCCAGAACGACGATACCCAAATCGATTCGGCGAAGAACATTCAGTTCACGGCAGCCGGCGGCAAGCTCGCTGGCATGGCGAACGATGAAGTGGTCTTCACGACGTCCGGCGGCGCTTACCTGAAACTGCACGGCAGCGACCTCGAACTGGGGTGTCCGGGCAAGTTCATCGTGAAATCCGCCGGCCATTCGTGGCAAGGCCCGGCCAGCATGAGCACGGATATGCCGAAATTCGATCATGCACCGCTCGGACGCGTGCCGAAGCTTGTGCGGGCCTCCGATGGCAAGCCGATCGAAGGTTACGTCGGCGAGGTCCATAACGATTCCGGTGCAATCGTGAGCGGCCGGACGGATAGTACCGGCACGATGGCCCCGATCGATCACGACCAGTTCGAACAGGTCGTCGTGAAGTTCTTCAAGAAAGACGCGTAAGCGCGCACGAAGGTACACATCATGCCGACATCACAGCGCAATCCGGCAGCGACCGCCAAGGGCACGGTGCTGCCGAACAAGAAGAAAGAACTTGTTGCCGTCAAACCGATGCCATTGCCCGGCGTCGTGATTTTCGTGCACGGCGTCAACTCCGAGGGCGAATGGTTCGGCCCGGCCGAAGAAGGGCTGTGTCGCGGCCTGAACCGGCGCCTCGGACGGCTCGACGATCAGATGCTGTTCAAAGGACCGGAGGCTGGACAACTCACCGCCGCCACGTACATCAGGTTCCTGACGAAAGATGGCTTCGTCAACCCTAAGATGACGCCGCAAACCTATTTGCAGCCCGAACCATCGTGGTCACCGGTGATCCATTTCCGCTGGGGGTACAAGGCCAACAAGGAGGAACTGCAGGAATACGGCGGCAACATTTTCCTGAACGAACAGAACTACTGGGGTGGCGGCCCGTTCGCGAACGGCTGCTCGGCGTTGCCGGATATGTGGAATGTTGGCATCACCGATCGGTTGTTTCTCTGGCTATGCGTTCAGGACATGAACCCGGTCGATGCACGCACGGTGTATTCGACGCCTTCGCGCCAGTACGGGGTAATGGGTGCATTGCGTCTTGCGAAGTTGATCGAGTCGATTCGCAAGAAGCAAGCGGATTGCCCGATCACGGTGGTTTGCCATAGCCAGGGCAACATGATCGGCCTGGCGGCCGCTTTTCTCGGCGATCAATTGCCGGACGTGAAAGACGGCCGAGGAAAATCGGGGCGCTGCGTAGCCGACGCCTATGTGCTCGCCAATGCGCCGTACAGTCTGGTTGCCGCGCTCGGGGCCGACTCCTGGGCCCAACGTGGCGTCAAGGATGCAGAGGGCAGGCGCGGCCGCCAAACGTGGGAAGCTCGCGTACGCACCTTATCGAACTTCTTCGGCATTATCCGCGCCCGCGCAGCGCTCGAGCCGGCACCGGCTGATATCGATCCGGAAATGTCCAATATGTGCGCGTCGTCGAAAGGCAAGCCGTACACGGCGGCGGCCGATCGAGAGGCGCACGGCCTCAAGGTCCGGGGTAAGACATCCATGACCTCGGCCGGTTACGGCAACACGTACCGGACCTATGGTCGCGTTACGCTGTACTGCTGCCCTCACGATCAGGTGATTTCGGCGACGACCGTACAGGGAATCGGCTGGCGCGGCTTGACCGCGTACGAGGCGGAGGTCACGGGTGCTGCTGACTGCTTCACGCAGCGGGTGTTCGCATCGGGTTACCTTGTCGGGCAAGCGCCCGGAGGGTACTACGACCACACGAAGAATGACTGGCGCTATCAAAAGGGCAAAACGAAGGGCTTTTGGTATCCCCCTTCGCCCAAGGCGAAGTTTTCGATCATCAGATCGTTGACGAGCCGTACGACCCTTCGCGACATGATTGGTATATGGCAGATGCGGGGCCTGGGTTCCATCGTCAACATGGCGGGAATCGAGGTCAATGCGACGCCACCCGAATGGTGGGCGATTCCGATCGATGCGCCAAAGCTGGATCACGCATTCACTCCGGTTGCATTGAAATACGGGAGTCCCATGACACCCGTTCAGGATGGCCCGGCGGCAACCAGCATCTTCAACGAGGGCAACGACCCGACCGCGGCCGCGCGCGACAAAAGCAAGGGCACTGCAGATAGAAGGCCCGGCGACGCAATCGACCACTACAAAGGTGCGACGCCGCTCGGCAACGAGGATAGCGAAGCGGATTTGCGTTACGAGATGCATGCGGTCGTTCGCCAAACGGTCCGCCGCAGCGAGCAAGGAAACAGTGCGCTGATCGACGCGGACGGCAATGTCGTCTCGGAACTGCCGGGTTTCAATGGGGACGGTCAGGCCAAGCAGTATTCGTCCGCCACCGTAACGAGCTATCTCGGCAGGACCGAGAAGAACAATCCGACCAACCACTCGACGATCATGACGAATGCAATGCATGCGGAGCATGCGCTTGCGTACGACATCGCGATTGGTGTGTGCCGGCTAATCCCTGATGACTGGGCTGCGTTGCGCCTTGAGGCGGATTGGCGGTTCGGTGATGGGCTTGATAAGTCCAATCCTCATAAAAAATACGCTGAGTATTTCAACCGGGGAAAAATGAACGATGAGTTTCTTGCTGGTTGGATTGAGAGCGATTCCGACGCGCACATGCCCAAGGAGATCCATGATGAACGCGACGGCGGGATGTTCCTCGATGCAGCGCACTTCCTATGAGTATGCTTCTTTCGACTTGGCCGCGACGTCTTGGTGTCGCGCTTGCCATCCTGATCGTGTCTGTCGCGGTAGCGGCGACGTGGACGTATCACGCTCAGCAGGCTGCGCCGCGGCCGATATCGGTTGAGGAATGGATGAAAAGAATGATTGTGTTGCCGCTCCTGGTGGTTGTCGCCGTGATGGCACTCTGGGCGGGTCTTCGGAAATCTGCTGGCGAGAAGACCACGGCGGTGGTGGCGACGAGCTCGAGCGTGGCCGCACTAGCGCCCAATCAACCGTTCCGAGCACAGGTGGTCGGGCTCGCCTGGCTCAACCCGCTGCAGCGCCGCGACTATCCGACTGAATGGCAGTTGTTGTGGACGATGGGACTCGTCCAGCCGAACGAAAATGATGACATGGTAAAGGAGGATCCAAAGGGCTTTACTACCCTTCAACCGGTCGCGGGCGTCGCGTATGGCAACGACGGACGCGAAACGTTTGATGGCTTCTACGAGAAGTATGTCGACAAGCTTCTGACGTTGTTCGGCGAAATCTATGTCATGAGCTCCGCATACTTCTACAACGTGCACTCGAAGGACCGGAAAGGCTGGCGAGAGCTCGCGGGCACCCATATTGAGTTCGCAATCCCTGAAAATCGCCTTGATCCGGAAGAATCTCGGAAGTTCTTCATCAAAGACTTTGTGTCGATGTTTGAGATTGGTAACAAAGATGCTCCGACACTGTGGAGCAAGAACGTTCCGCCTGATGTCCACATTACCTCTGGCGGACCGAATGCAGGCTTCACTTCGCTGAATCGCGCACTCGACTATCTTCAAGCACACCCCGATCAGAGCGCATGGGTGATGAACTGGGATGCGCCGAGTTTTCCACCGCAGGACAACCAGATGAACGAGAACATGGTGCTGCTCGTTCTCACTGGGCCGGACTTCAATACCGGGCGTGAACCGCTCGCCTGGATCGGCAAGGTTGCTGTCGGCAACGTGAACGACTTCGAGAAGAAGGCCGGTACGACGCGTGCAGTCCAGGCCTGGAAAGCGACCATCGAGCAGGCGGCCCGCAATGCGGGGGTGGCGACGGCCGATCTGCATTATGTGGTCCACGACGCGGGCAAGGGCAGCGACACCGCGTCCGGTCGCCTCGGGGCGTTGTCGCAGACCTTGACCGAGGTGCTGCCGGAATACGACTACCAGAAGCAGACATTCAATACCCCGGCGCTGCTTGGCGAGATGGGCGCCGGTACTGCGTTGACGGACGTGGCGCTGGCTATCGGTCGTGCCAACCATCTCGGCGGCAATACATTGGTGGCGGGCACGAACGACACCGAGCACCCGACAGCGGTCGTCGTGGTGCCGCCGTCAAAGCTGAATCCGGTCGATCCCAAGAAGCCGTGGTTCCGTGCAACTGGCGGGGGTAGTGTCTATCTGCCCTGGTGGGGGAAACGGTACGACATCGACTACAGCCGATACGGTCAGGGCTATAGCTTCTAGGAAGATCGTCGATGCGAGGGATCATTCGAGTGGGTGATGTGCACAGTGATGATGGGCGCGTGGTATCTGATGCGCCATGGTGAATGTACTGCTCGGTTGGGGAATGGATGAAACGACTGATTGTGTTGCCGCTCCTGGTCGTGGTCGCCGTGTTGGCGCTCTGGGCAGGACTTCGGAAATCTGGTGACGAGAAGACTACAGCGGCGGTGGCGATGAGTTCGAGCGTAGCCATGGCCGCACCAGCACCCAATCAACCATTCAAGGCACAAGTGGTCGGACTCGCGTGGCTCAATCCACTAGAACGCCGCGACTATCCGACCGAATGGCAGTTGTTGTGGACGATGGGCCTCGCCAAAGCCAACGAGAACGATGACATGGTGAAGGAAGATCCGAAGAGCTTCACCATCGTTCAGCCGGTTGCAGTTGTCGCATACGGCAACGATGGTCGCGAGACGTTCGATGGTTTCTACGAAAAATATGTCAATAAGCTTCTCAGCTTATTCGCCGAGATTTATGTCATGAGCCCGGCGTACTTCTACAACGTGCACTCGAAGGATCGGAAAGGCTGGCGGGAACTAGCAGGCACGCATATCGAGTTTGCGATTCCGGAGAAGCGGCTCGACCGGGAAGAGTCGCGAAAATACCTCGTCGACCAGTTTGTCGATTATTACGAGATCGGGAATAAGGCCGCGCCGAGTTTGTGGAGCAAGGACACGCCACCGCATGTCCACATCACCTCCGGCGGACCGAATGCAGGTTTCACGTCGCTGAATCGCGCACTCGACTATCTTCAAGCACACCCCGATCAGAGTGTATGGGTGATGAACTGGGATGCGCCGAGCTTTCCACCGCAGGACAACCAGATGAACGAGAACATGGTGCTGCTCGTTCTCACTGGGTCGGACTTCAATACCGGGCGTGAACCGCTCGCCTGGATCGGCAAGGTTGCTGTCGGCAACGTGAACGACTTCGAGAAGAAGGCCGGTACGACGCGTGCAGTCCAGGCCTGGAAAGCGACCATCGAGCA
>NZ_JAAGNW010000145.1:0-7365 GCF_010645215.1 Burkholderia multivorans
ATCGCCGGTGTCGACAAAGGCGTCAAAGTCGGCCATTCGTGCGACCGAGAAGTCGTAGATTTTGAAATCACGCCCCCCGAGAAAGCAGCGAAAAATCGCGGTGGCCGATGTCTTGCCGCTATTATTGGGTCCAACGAAGATTGACTCGCGCTCTTCGATATCGATCTGAACGTCCTCGAGCCGTCTGAAGTTTCGGATGGCGATACCGCTGATTTTCATAAATCAACCTTTATCCCAGTCAAGTGAAGAAAATTTAGTTGGTGCTGCGACGTGCCGTTCGTTATTTAACTCATGAGTGCTGCAGTCTGCCGGTCGGGCGGAGGTAAATTCCCGCGCTAAAATAATTGCATTGTCTTGAATGATTCTCAGGAAATGTTCACCCGGTTTATCGAACCGATTGGCACTAGTGTGCCATTTATTGACTCGCCTCCACAAGAAGGCAGGCCGATAAGCCCACATTCTCCACGAATGGAATCGCTGCTTACTGGGTGAAACCGTTCCTCGAGTGTCCGATTGCCGGTGGCGATGAATGAGGTCTCTTGGTCGAACTGAATCAGCCGATTTGACGTTACCTGTTTGACTAGCCCAACCATTTACAGATCATCTCGCTTCCATCACACCATGCATTTCTGTATGGCGGTCACGCCAATTCATTTCCACGAAAACGTTTGAACAGGGCGTGGACCGGACTGAGAGCGTAGCGAGCAGGAGCTTGCGGGCGGTATACCACTTCGTTTTACGGCGCGTATGGTCGGACCCTGCGCGGGCCCATCCCCGTGGTGCCCTTACGCCACTCGCTACGGCTGGGCCACTCCGAATGCGATCGCACCTTATTTTCGGATCTAAAGCGCCTTTCTTTTGGTTACTTTTCTTTGGCAAGACAAAGAAAAGTGACCCCTGCCCCGGGGAGGGGCGACGCTAATAAACCAACACCACCACAGGAAATTTACGAAAAAAGCGATTCAAAGCAAAGAAGCAGCAAGACCAGAAGCGTTACCGCACCTCATCCATCGCCCCGCGAAAGAACCTCCCCAACTCCCGCCCAAGCTCATTGAGCACGGCCATCTCCTGCTGGGAGATCTTGCGCGCCGCCTGCTGCCCCCCGGTCCAATCGGCATAAAGCAACGCCACGGCTTGCTGCTCGACGAGCACCGGCAGCAACACAAACGACCGAGCGTCGTCGAACGCTTCCAGATACCACCCGGGCAAACGTTTCAGCATCTTGGGATCCTGCGCATGCTCGATAAAGATCCCCACCGTATTACTGATCGCGAGATGAAACACATCGGGCTCGAACGCCTCATGAAACGCCAACCGCCCGAGCACAGCATCCACATCCGCCCCAAACCCGAGCCGCGCAGCGAACACCCCATCCTCCCGCCGCACGAACATGACGGTGCGTGTAAACGCGAGCCCCGCGAGCACACTCTCCGAGGCCAGCGCCAGCACCGGCCCCAACACATGCTCCGACGGCAGCGCCCGCAGATCCGCCAGCCCCGCCTCCAGGCGCGCCTCGGGATTCGGCGCCGCCCGCGCAATCGCATCCGCATTCGCCCGCAACTCGACGATCTCCCGCATCATCGTGTCGCTCGCCTCTTCATCCGCCAGCGAA
Organism: Burkholderia multivorans; assembly: GCF_010645215.1. Taxonomy (GTDB): domain Bacteria; phylum Pseudomonadota; class Gammaproteobacteria; order Burkholderiales; family Burkholderiaceae; genus Burkholderia; species Burkholderia multivorans_A. The sequence continues at coordinate 1,613 of NZ_JAAGNW010000145.1, forward strand.
GCCGCCATCTCCACCAGCCGCTCCGGCTCCAGATTCAGCACATCTCCGAACCGATGCGCCAGCGCCGCGATCCGCGCATCCCGCTGCGCCCCCGCCGGCGCCGTCAGCGCCGCCGCCATGTCGGTCGAACAATGGCTCACCGCCCGCAGCCAATGCACCTCCGTCGATACCTCTTCATCCGCGTCGTAGTGCGTCATCCCCGAACGGATCAGCTCGGGCAGCCGCCAGCGCGCCGCCGCCTCCAGTCCGATCTCCTCGAATCCCACCCCCAGCGCTTCCTGGCACGCGGTCTCGTCGTCGCCGTCCAGCTCCGCCGTACGACGCTGGATCGCGTCCCATTCGCCGTCGAGGTAGCACACCACCAGCAGCTTGCCCACCTGACGCATCAGCGTGCACACCACCGCTTCCTCGCCCGCCCGCAAGTCGGTCTGCGCCGTCAGCTTGCGCGCCACGCATCCCGACAGCAGCGCCCGGTTCAACTCCAGCTTCGCCTCGATCCGCCGCGGCGCACTGTGGTGAAAGTGATCGACGAGCTTCAGCCCCACCACCAGATGACCGACCGCATCCATGCCCAACACCATCAGCGCCCGCGTCACGGTCGTGATGTTGCCGCCAAAGGCCATGTACAGCGCGGAATTGGCCAGCCGCAATACCTTCTGCGTCAACGCGAAATCGGACAGCACGACCCGCACCAGCGCCGTGAAATCCAAATCGTCGTTCTTCATGGCCGCCATCGTCGCGCGCAATGACTCCGACAACAGCGGGAAATCGCCTCGTTCGTTCATCCGCGCCCAAAGCTTGTCAAGCAATGCTGTCTTGGGCATGTGTTCGGTGATAGACATTCGTATCTGTGTGTGTATTGGCCGGCCGGACCCTGTCGTCACGCCGCTTCGTGCAGGCGCAGCTCACGTGCCTCGAAGCGCTGCGCCAATTCCTCCGACGGCAGCGCCTGGCACACGAGCCAGCCTTGTATATGGTTGCAGCCCATCTCGGTCAACAGCACCCGCTGCGCTTCGGTCTCCACGCCCTCGGCGACCAGTTCCAGCTCCAGCGTCTGCGCGATGCCGACGACAGCCGACACGATCGCGCGGTCATTGCGCGACGTCAATAGATTCTCGACGAAGCTCCGGTCGATCTTCAGTTTCGCCAGCGGGAAGCGCTGCAGGTACGCCAGGCTCGAATAACCGGTGCCGAAATCGTCGACCGCAAAGCGGATCCCCAGGTCGGTCACTTCCTCGAGCAGCGCCTTCGCATGCGACGGGTCGTGCATCAGCAGGCTCTCGGTGATCTCCAGCACGATCCGCTTCGGGTCGATGCCCGTCAGTGCAATCGCGTCCCGCACGCTCTGCGTGAAGCGCGGATCCCGGAACTGCTGCGGCGACACGTTTACCGCCACGTACTGCAAGGCAATCCCCTGGCGATCCCACGACACCAGCTGCATGCACGCCGCCTTCAACACCCAGTTGCCCAGGTAGTTGATCAGCCCGATCGATTCCGCGAGAGGGATGAAGGTCGCCGGCGGCACCAGGCCGTGCACCGGATGGTGCCAGCGGATCAGCGCCTCCACCCCGACCACGCCGCCCGTGCGGCTCTTCGTGATCGGCTGGAAGTGCAGCGAGAACTCGCCGTTGCGCACCCCGTCGTACAGATCTGCCTCCAGCTTCAGCCGCTCCGCATCCGCCGGATCGTCGGCCGGCAGGTGGAACGCCAGCGCATTGCCGCCCGATGCCTTCGCCTGCGCAAGCGCATGGTCCGCGCGCCGCAGGAGCGGGCTGTGGTGCTGCGCGTGCTTCGACGCGCTGCGTTCTTCCGGGTACAGCGCGATCCCGATGCTCGCCGACAGATGCACGGGCTGCCCTTCGTAGGCATACGGCTGCTGGATCGCGGTCTGCAAGCGGCGCGCCAGCGATTCGGCCGTGTCGGCCGCGCGCGCACGCGTCGGCGCAGTGAACACCACCGCGAACTTGTCGCTCGCCACCCGCGCCAGCCGTTCGCCCGGCGCGATCATCCCCTGCAGGCGCTGCGCGGTGTCGCGCAGCAAGGTGTCGCCCGCGTCGTAGCCCAGCGCGCGGTTGATCCGCTGGTAGTCGTCGAGATCGAGCAGCAGCAGCGCCGCGCACGTGCCATGCTCGTCCGCGATCCGCTGCGCCTGCATCAGTGCCGGGATCAGCGCCGACAGATTGTCGAGCCCCGTCATCGGGTCGTGATGCAGCTCGTAGGTCAGCCGCGCCTCGATCGCGCGCCACGACGACACGTCGAACGCCGCAATCGCATAGCCTTCGATGCCGTGGTGCCGGCTGCGCACCGCCCGCAACTCGACGTCGAGCGGGTAGGTCAGCGACTTGACGATGCACATCGTCGCCTTTTCGACCGCGCCGCTGTGCGACGCGCGCCCAAGCAGCGCTTCCAGCGTCGCGGTATCCTGATCGGGAATCAGGTCGCGCAGCGTCAGCGTGCGCAGGTAATCACGGTGGTAACCAATGAAGCGCAGGCTTGCATCCGATACATACAGAAAGCGCAGGTCGCGGTCGACATGCGCGAGAAAATCGACCGCGCCCACGGTCTGCTCCAGCCAGTTGCGAACCGTGTCGTCGTCGCGCGGCGCGCCGGAGCCGGCGCGCGCGGGCATCAGCGCGCCGCCTGACCAGGCGAGGCGGCGGAGCGTGTGAAGGGCGGTGCGCCAGGAGCCCTTGCGGGGCATCTTGTTCCTGTTGGCTTCCATGTTTCTCGCTGGCGTGAAGAGGCTGGAACCGGTTGTCCGGATGCAATAACGGCGCTTTGGGCCGATTCTTTAGCGTTGAGAATGAAAGCGATGCCCGAATGACTCGGGCGTTCGGGATGCGAACGTGATCGGCTCGCGGGTCGAGCCTGACTTTATTAGAAATGAGGACGCAGATGAAGCGAAAACTTGCAATGATCGCCGCGGCAACCTTGATCGCGGGCCACGCGCTGACGGCCCAGGCCGTGCTGAAGACGGGCGACGCCGCGCCCGATTTCAGCACCGAGGCGTCGCTGGGCGGTAAGACTTACACGTATGCGCTCGCCGACGCGCTGAAGCAGGGGCCGGTGGTGCTGTATTTTTATCCGGCCGCGTTCACCAAGGGCTGCACGATCGAGGCCCATGCGTTCGCGGAAGCGGTCGATTCGTACAAGCAATACGGCGCGACGGTGATCGGCGTTTCCGCTGACGATATCGGCACGCTCACGAAGTTCTCGGTCAGCGAGTGCCGCAGCAAGTTCCCGGTCGCGGCGGACCCGGACGCGAAGATCATCCGCGCCTACGACGCGAAGCTGCCGATGGTCGACAAGGCGAACCGGGTGTCCTACGTGATCGCGCCGGACGGGAAAATCTTGTATGAGTACACGAGCATGTCGCCCGACAAGCACGTCGAGAACACGCTGGCGGCCGTGAAGGCCTGGGCCGCGGCCCATCGCCAGTAAGCGGGGCGGGCGGCGGCGCGCGCCGCCGCCGGGTCAGGCGCGCAGCGCCTGCTCGATCGGCACGGTGCCGCCGACGAAGCCGATCGTCTTGCGCGAGATGCCGAGCTTGATCGCCTCGATCGCCGCCCAGGCCACGTCCTGCCGCGCCACCGGCACCGGATCGTCCGGCCGCGCCTCCGCGAGCGCGATCTTGCCCACGCCCGGGCCGTCCGACAAGGGCCCCGGCCGCAGGATCACGTAGTCGACGCCGGACGCGATCACGCGCTCGTCACCCTCGCGCTTCATCTGCGCGTAGTGGCGCAGCGCCTCGTCCGTACGCTCGGGGTGGTACGCGGACAGCGAACTGATCACGACCAGCTTCTGCACGTTGTGCGCCTTCGCGTACTCGGCCGCGCGCGCCACCGCGTCGCGATCGATCTGCTCCTCCTCGGCGGCGCCTTCCGATTCGGCCGAGCCGGCCGCGTAGATCGCGTGGGTCACGCCCTGGAACGCTCCGGAGAAATCCCCGGTGAGATCGGCCACGATCACCTTCGCGCCGGGCAGCGCGTAATCGGGCTGGCGCACCAGCGCCGTCACCTCGAAATCCTGCTGCTTGAGCAGCAGGTCCGCGAGCGCGACGCCCGTGCGGCCGGTCGCGCCGATCAGCAATACCTTCATCGCCATGAAGCCACTCCTTGGATACCCAGTGTCCACACCGAGATGGGGGCGAACGGGCAGCCTACAAGTGTATGCCGAATCGGCGCGGCGTCGGTGACGCGCGTGGAGGATGGGTGGTGTGCGCCCCCGTCGCCGTACCGGGCGACGGGGGCGGGCGCTTACTCGCTCGCGCCGGCCGGCGTGCCGGCGCCGTGGCGGCGCTCCCAGCGCAGCCGGATCCGGTCCATGTACAGGTACACGACGGGCGTCGTATAGAGGGTCAGCAACTGCGAGACGATCAGGCCGCCCGCGATCGCGATCCCGAGCGGCGCGCGCAGCTCGGCGCCGTCGCCGCTGCCGAACGCGAGCGGCAGCGCGCCGAGCAGCGCGGCCATGGTGGTCATCATGATCGGCCGGAAGCGCAGCAGGCATGCCTCGTGGATCGCGTCGAACGACGATTTGCCTTGCCGCGACGCGTCGATCGCGAAGTCGACCATCATGATCGCGTTCTTCTTCACGATCCCGATCAGCAGGATCACGCCGATCAGCGCGATCATGCTGAACTCGGTGCGGAACAGCAGCAGCCCGAGCAGCGCGCCGACGCCCGCCGAGGGCAGCGTCGACAGGATCGTGACCGGGTGGATGTAGCTCTCGTACAGCACGCCGAGCACGATGTAGACCGCCGCGAGCGCCGCCAGGATCAGGATCGGCTGGTCCTTCAGCGACTGCTGGAAGGCCTGCGCCGTGCCCTGGAAGCTGCCCGTGATGGTCGGCGGCATGCCGATCTCGGCCATGGTCTGGTAGATCGTCTGGGTCGCGTCGGACAGCGACACGCCCGGCGGCAGGTTGAACGAGATCGTGGTCGCGACGAACAGCCCCTGGTGGTTGACCGCGAGCGGCGTCGTGCTCGGCCCGAAGGTCGCGATCGTGGACAGCGGCACCATGGTCGACTGCGAGGTCGACACCGCCGCGCCCGACGACGCGCTCGACTTGCCGCTCGCCGCGATCGAGTTGAGCGCCTGGTTGCGCGCGGAGTCGGACGCGATCGCGGCGGCGCTGGTCGCGCTCGTGCCGGCCGTGCCCGCGCCGACGAAGGTGCCGGCCGCCGCGTTGGTGGTCTGCGAGCCGTTCGCGCTGCCGCCCGTCGTGCTGATGTAGATCTGGTTCAGCATCTCCGGGCTCTGCCAGTACTGCGGCGCGACTTCCATCACCACGTGGTACTGGTTGAGCGGGTTGTAGATCGTCGACACCTGGCGCTGGCCGAACGCGTCGTACAGCGTGTTGTCGATCTGCGCGGGCGTGATGCCGAGGCGCGCGGCGGTCGCGCGGTCGATCGTCACCATCGATTCGAGGCCGCCTTGCTGCTGGTCGGAGTTGACGTCGGCCAGCTGCTGCTTCGACTGCAGCGCCTCGGTCAGGATCGGCCCCCACTTGTAGAGGTCCGCCGTCGAATCGGCGAGCAGCGTGAACTGATACTGCGCGTTGCTCTGCCGGCCGCCGACGCGGATGTCCTGCGCCGCCTGCAGGAAGGTGCGCGCGCCGGCGACGTCGGACAGGCGCGGGCGCAGCTGCTGGATCACCTGGTCGGCGGACAGCTTGCGCTCGCTCTTGTCCTTCAGCGACACGAACATGAAGCCCGAATTGGTCTGTGCGCCGCCGGTGAAGCCTGCGACGCT
>NZ_JAAGNW010000145.1:7375-15750 GCF_010645215.1 Burkholderia multivorans
CGCCTGGAACGAGGTGGACTGGTCGGCCTGGATCCCGCCGATCAGGAGCCCGGTGTCCTGCTGCGGGAAGAAGCCCTTCGGCACCACGATGTACAGGCACACGTTCAGCACGATCGTCAGCAGGAGCGTGACGAGGATCGTCAGCGGATGGCGCAGCGCCCACGACAGGGTGTGCTCGTAGCCGCGCTGCAGCCCTTCGAACCTGCGCTCCAGCCACTGCGCGAAGCGGCCTTCGTCGCGCTTGTCGTGGGCCTCCGGCAGCAGGCGCGCGCACATCATCGGCGTGAGCGTCAGCGATACGATCAGCGACACGCCGATCGCGAGCGACAGTGTCAGCGCGAATTCGCGGAACAGCCGCCCGACGATGCCGCCCATCAGCAGGATCGGCAGGAACACCGCGACCAGCGACAGGCTGATCGACAGCACCGTGAAGCCCACCTCGCGCGCGCCGTCGAACGCGGCCTGCATGCGCGACTTGCCGTTCTCGATATGACGCGAGATGTTCTCGAGCACCACGATCGCATCGTCGACCACGAAGCCCGTCGCGACGATCAGTGCCATCAGCGACAGGTTGTCGATCGAGAAGCCGAGCAGGTACATCGCGCCGAAGGTGCCGACGATCGAGATCGGTACCGCGATGCTCGGGATCAGCGTCGCGCGCCAGTTGCGCAGGAACAGGAACACCACCATCACCACCAGGCCGACCGCGATCAGCAGCGTGTGCTCGGTGTCGCGCAGCGACGCGCGGATCGTCTTCGAGCGGTCGAGCACCGGGCTCACCTGGATATCGGCGGGCAGGGCGGCCGCGAGCTGCGGCAGCGCCTCGCGCACCCGGTCGATGGTCTCGATGATGTTCGCGCCCGGGGTGCGGTACAGGATCACGAGCACCGCGCGCTGGCCGTTCGCGAGGCCCAGGTTGCGCAGGTCCTCGACCGAGTCGACCACGCTCGACACGTCCGACAGGCTCACGGCCGCGTTGTTGCGGTAGGCGATCACGAGGTCCTTGTACTGCACGGCCTGCGACGCCTGGTCGTTGGTGTAGAGCTGGTAGTGGTTGGGGCCGTACTCGATCGCGCCCTTCGGGCTGTTCGCGTTGGCCGAGGCGAGTGCGGCGCGCACGTCCTCCAGGCCGATCCCGTAGTGGAACAGCGCGTGCGGCTCCAGTTCGATGCGGACCGCGGGGTTCGCCGAGCCGCTCACGCTGACCTGGCCGATCCCGTCGATCTGCGACAGCGACTGCTGCAGCACCGTCGACGCCGCGTCGTACAGCTTTGCGGGCGAGGCGGTCTTCGAGGTCAGCGACACGATCATGATCGGCGAATCGGCGGGATTCACCTTGCGATAGGTCGGATTGCTCTTGAGGCTCGCGGGCAGGTCGGCGCGCGCCGCGTTGATGGCGGCCTGCACGTCGCGCGCGGCGCCGTCGATGTCGCGGTCGAGGCCGAACTGCAGCGTGATGCGCGCGTTGCCGACCGAACTCGACGAGGTCATCTCGGTGACGTCGGCGATCGAGCCCAGGTGGCGTTCGAGCGGGCTCGTCACGCTGGTCGCCACGGTTTCCGGGCTCGCGCCCGGCAGCGAGGCCTGCACCGAGATGGTCGGGAAGTCGACCTGCGGCAGCGGCGAGACCGGCAGCTTGATGAACGCGAACAGGCCGGCGAGCGCGATCCCGAGCGCGAGCAGCGCGGTCGCGACGGGGCGGGTGATGAACGGACGCGACAGGTTCATTTACGCATCCGGATGGGCGCCGGCCGCGTTGCCGTCGCGGTGGAACAGCGCGCGCACGCGGCGCGCGAGCGCGTCGAAGCCGAGGTAGATCACGGGCGTGGTGAACAGCGTGAGCACCTGCGACACGATCAGGCCGCCCGCGATCGCGATCCCGAGCGGCTGGCGCAGCTCGGAGCCGGAGCCCGAGCCGACGATCAGCGGCACCGCGCCGAGCAGCGCCGCGAGCGTGGTCATCAGGATCGGCCGGAAGCGCAGCAGGCAGGCCTGGTAGATGGCGTCGCGCGGCGACTTGCCCCCGACGCGCTCCGCTTCCAGCGCGAAGTCGATCATCATGATGGCGTTCTTCTTGACGATGCCGATCAGCAGCACGATGCCGATGATGCCGATGATGTCGAGGTCGTGGCCGGTGATCATCAGCGCGAGCAGCGCGCCGACGCCCGCCGAGGGCAGCGTCGACAGGATCGTGATCGGATGGATGTAGCTCTCGTACAGCACGCCGAGCACGATGTACATCGTGATGATCGCGGCGAGGATCAGGAACAGCTGGTTCGACAGCGAGGCCTGGAACGCGAGCGCCGCGCCCTGGAAGCGGGTCTGGAACGAGCCGGGCAGGCCGATCTCCTTCTCGGCGGCCTCGATCGCCTTGACCGCCTCGCCGAGCGACGCGCCCGGCGCGAGGTTGAACGAGATGGTGGTCGCCGGGAACTGGCTCAGGTGCGTGACGAGCAGCGGCGAGGGCCGCTCGTGGAAGGTCGCGATCGCCGCCAGCGGCACCTGGCCGCCGCCCGCCGCCGGCAGGTAGATGCCGTTCAGCGAGGTGGTGTAGTGCTGCATCTGCGGCTCGGATTCCAGGATCACGCGGTACTGGTTCGACTGCGTGAAGATGGTCGACACGATGCGCTGGCCGTAGGCGTCGTAGAGCGCGTTGTCGACCGTCGCGGGCGTGATGCCGAAGCGCGCGGCGGTCGCGCGGTCGATCTCGACGTCGACCGACTGGCCGTTCTGCTGGAGGTCGGTCGCGACGTCGGCGAGCGAGGGCTCCTTCTTCAGCCGGTCGACGAGCTTCGGCACCCAGGTCGCGAATTCGTCGGGATTCGGGTCGGTCAGCATGAACTGGTACTGGGTCGGGCTGACCGTCGAGTCGATCGTCAGATCCTGCACCGGCTGCATGTACAGCGAAATGCCGGGCAGGTGCGCGACCTGCTGCTGCAGCGTGCGGATGATCTCGCTCGCCGTCTCGCTGCGCGCGTCGCGCGCTTTCAGGTTGATCAGCATCCGGCCGCTGTTGAGCGTGATGTTCGCGCCGTCGACGCCGATGAACGAGGTCAGGCTCTCGACGTCGGGGTTCTTCAGGATCTCGGCCGCGAGCGCCTGCTGGCGCTCCGCCATCGCCTGGTAGGACACCGACTGCGGCGCCTGCGTGATCGCCTGGATCACGCCGGTGTCCTGCACCGGGAAGAAGCCCTTCGGGATCACCACGTAGAGCACGCCCGTCAGCACCAGCGTCAGCAGCGCGACGACGAGCGTCGCGCGCTGCCGGTTCAGCACCCATTCGAGCGCGACGCCGTAGCGCGCGATCACCTTGTCGATCAGCACGTGCACGCGGGTCTCGAAGCGGTGGCTTTCGAGCGGCGGGGTGTGGCGCAGCAGCTTCGCGCACATCATCGGCACGAGCGTGAGCGACACCACGGCCGAGATCACGATGGTCACCGCGAGGGTGATCGCGAACTCGTGGAACAGGCGGCCCACCACGTCGCCCATGAACAGCAGCGGGATCAGCACGGCGATCAGCGACACCGTCAGCGAGATGATGGTGAAGCCGATCTGCCGCGAGCCCTTGAGCGCGGCTTCGAGCGGCGCTTCGCCTTCCTCGACGTAGCGTGCGATGTTCTCGATCATCACGATCGCGTCGTCGACCACGAAGCCGGTCGCGATGGTCAGCGCCATCAGCGACAGGTTGTTCAGCGAGAAGCCCGACAGGTACATCACCGCGAGCGTGCCGATCAGCGACAGCGGCACCGACAGGCTCGGGATCAGGGTCGCGTAGAGATTGGCGAGGAACAGGTACATCACGAGCACCACGAGCGCGACCGCGAGCGCCAGCTCGAACTGCACGTCGCGCACGGCAGCGCGGATCATCGTGGTGCGGTCGGTGACGATCTGCACGTCGAGCGAGGCGGGCAGCGCTTCCTGCAGCTTCGGCAGGATCGCCTTGATGCTGTCGACGGTCTGGATCACGTTCGCGCCGGGCTGGCGCTGCACGTTCAGGATGATCGCGGGCTCCGAGTCGACCCACGCGCCGAGCTTGGTGTTCTCCGAGCCGGCCACCACCTTCGCGACGTCGGTCAGCATCACGGGCCGGCCGCTCTTGTAGGCGATCACCGCGTCGTTGTACTGGTCGGCGCTCGTCAGCTGGTCGTTGGCGTTGATCGTATACGCGCGGGTCGGGCCGTCGAAGTTGCCCTTCGGCGTGTTCACGTTGAGGTTCGAGATCGTCGTGCGCAGATCGTCGAGATTCAGGCCGTAGGAGGCGAGCGCGAGCGGGTTCGCCTGGATCCGCACCGCCGGCCGGTTGCCGCCCGACAGGCTCACGAGGCCGACGCCCGCGACCTGCGAGATCTTCATCGCGAGCCGGGTGTCGGTGAGATCCTGCACCTGGGTGAGCGGCAGCGTCTTCGAGGTGACGGCGAGCGTCAGCACCGGCGCGTCGGCCGGGTTCACCTTCGCGTAGATCGGCGGCGCGGGCAGGTCGGACGGCAGCAGGTTGCCGGCCGCGTTGATCGCGGCCTGCACTTCCTGCTCGGCGATGTCGAGCGGCAGGTCGAGGCTGAACTGCAGCGTGATCACCGAGGCGCCGGCCGAGCTTTGCGACGACATCTGGTTCAGCGACGGCATCTGGCCGAACTGGCGTTCGAGCGGGGCGGTCACCGACGAGGTCATCACCTCGGGGCTCGCGCCCGGGTAGAAGGTCTGGACCTGGATCGTCGGGTAGTCGACCTCGGGCAGCGCGGCGAGCGGCAGGAAGCGCAGCGCGACGAGGCCGGCCAGCATGATGGCCGCCATCAGCAGTGCGGTGCCGACCGGGCGGAGAATGAAAAGACGGGACGGATTCATTGCTCAGGCGGCGTTCATTGCGATTGGGCTTGCGACGCGCCCTTCTTGTGATGGCCGGCGTGGCCGGCCGACGCGCCGTGTGCGCCGGATGCATGTTTGGGCCGTTCGGCCGGGATCATGATCGTCGAGCCTTCGCGCAGCCGGTCCGAGCCGTCCGTCACGACCCGTTCACCGACCGCGAGCCCCGCCGCGATGCTGGTGCGCTCGCCGTCCACCGGGCCCGGCGTGACCTTGCGCACGGTGACGGTGTTGTCGGGCTTCACGACGTAGACGAACTGGCCGATCGAGCCCGTCAGCACCGCGGAGGTCGGCACGATCGTCGCGCCGCGCAGCGTGTCGACGAGCAGGCGGGTGTTCACGAACTGATTCGGGAACAGCATGTTGTCCGCGTTCGCGAAGTTCGCGCGCAGCTTGACCGTGCCGGTGGTGGTGTCGATCTGGTTGTCGAGCGTCGCGAGCGAGCCGGTCGCGAGCGCCGTGGTGTTGTTGCGGTTGTAGGCGGTCACCGGCAGCGCGCTGCCCGCGTTGACCTGCTTGAGAATCGACGGCAGGTTGTCTTCCGAGGTCGTGAAGATCACGCTCATCGGCTGCAGCTGGGTGATCACGACGAGGCCGTTCGCGTCGGACGGCGTCACGTAGTTGCCCGGATCGACCTGGCGCAGGCCGACGCGGCCCGACACGGGCGCGGTGATGCGCGCGTAGGTCAGGTTCAGCTTGGCGGAATCGATCGCCGCCTGGTCGGTTTCCACGGTGCCTTCGTATTGCTTGACGAGGGACGCCTGGGTGTCGGCCGTCTGGGTCGCGATCGAGTCCTGCGCGACCAGGGTCTGGTAGCGCTTGAGGTCGAGGCGGGCGGTCGCGAGCAGCGCCTGGTCGCGCGCGAGCGTGCCTTGCGCGTTGGCGAGCGCGACCTGGTACGGGCGCGGGTCGATCTGCGCGAGCACGTCGCCCTTGTGCACCATCTGGCCTTCCTGGAACGCCACCGACTGCAGGTAGCCCGCCAGCTGGGTCTTGACGGTCACGTTCGCGAGCGGGGTGACGGTGCCGAGCGCGTTCAGCACGATCGGCATGTCGCCCTGGGTGGCGGCCGCGACCTGCACCGGCTGGGGCAGGCCCGCCAGCGCGCTGGGGCCGCCGCGCTTGCGGCCGCCGCCCTGGCTCGCCGCGTTGTCCGGCGCGCCGGTGCCGCGGCTCCACGGATGCCACCACAGCAGCCCCCCTGCCACGACGGCGGCGAGTACGCCAAAGGCGATCAGTTTGCGACGGGAGCGCGGGGTGTCCGTGGGACGGGGAGCGGCGGGCGGTTGCTTTTGTTGATTGTCCATCGTTCGATTGGGCTGGCGGGCGCGTGGCGCACGGAAGCGGCCCGGCTTCGTGGGCCGGCCTGCGCTGCGAAAAAGAGCGGGATGCGCCGCGGACCGGCGGCGCGAAGTTGCATGATGCTACGTCCCGCCGGCGGGTAGCGTCCAGCAATCCAATCTTTCATCGGGTTACGTGCGTTACAGATGGCTGTCACGTGACATCGGGCTGGCGCGCGCGTCAGGTTGCGCGCGCCGCCCGGGGCGTTTCAGGCGTCGCCCGTGGCCGGCCACAGCGAGCCGCCGATCTCGCGCGTGATGTGGGTGATGCACGCGCGCAGCGCCGGTACGGCGGTCGACAGCAGCCATTCGGGCGGGCACTGGTGCGCGGCGCCGCCGCAGTTGACCGCGTAGCGCTGCCCGGACGGGCCGACGAAGCCCGCCGCGATCGCGTTCAGGCCTTCGCGCCATTCGCCGATCGCGAGCGCGTAGCCGTCCCGCGACGCTTCTTCCAGCGCCGGCGTGAGGCGGGCCACGACATGCGGCCAGTCGTCGCCCGCCGCGGCCTGCAGCGCGCCGATCAGGTCGCGGCGCTCGTCCGGATCGAGCGCCGCGAGGTAGGCGCGCCCGACCGCGGTGCGCGCGATCTCCATGCGCGAGCCGATTTCGAGCCGGGTCACCAGCACGGCGGAGCGCGGCCGGATCACGTCGATCGCGACCATGTCGAGCCGGTCGCGCACCGCGAGGTGGACCGACAGCGAGGTGCGCTCGGCCAGTTCGGCGAGAAACGGCCGCGAGCGCGCGCGGATGTCGAAGTTGCGCAGGAAGCCGTTGCTCAGCTCCAGCACCGACGCGGTCAGCACGAAGCGTTCGCTGTCGGGTAACTGGAACAGGAAACCGGCGCTGACGAGCGTCGCGGTGATGCGGGAAACGGTTGGCTTCGGGATACCTGTTAATTCTGTCAGTTCCCGGTTGCTGACCGGGGCATCGGCGGCCGCAATGCGCCGCAGGACCGAGAGCCCGCGGGCAAGGGCGGTGATTTCATCGGGCGCGGCGTCGCGTTCCCGGGAATTGATCTGAGCGGTGGTCGATGTCGGCACGGATTTCTCTCTTTTTTCCGAAACGTAATTTCAGATTATATAATTCGTATGATAAATGCGAGTGATGCGCGGATTTCCCGAAGCATGCGCATCACATGCAACTATATCGCCTTGCCCTTGGTCTGTTAGGGAAATACTTAATCACGCAGTGCAGCAAAATTAGGCGGCCCGTCATATTTTTCGCTTGACTTGTCCTTCGGAAAAGGAAAGAATGCGTTCAATTCCGAAACATCGTTTCGCCGTTTAGACAGGAACGACGTTTCATGCAGTCTCTCAGGTTCTAGCACGGCCCTCGGAATGGCTAGAACTTTTTTAGCGCCACGGTCTCCGTGGCGCTTTTTTTTTGCATTTTTTGGTCGATGTCGGGCGGCGCGAGGAAAACTGCTATCCCAACATATGAGACAAAATAGCGATCTGAGATATCAGTCTGATGGGCCGGCGGAGAGGGCGCGCGCAAAAAAAAGCGCGCGGCTCCGAGGAGCCACGCGCGCAAACCGGCGTGGAGCGCCGACGAATGAAACGTGATGAAGAGGGGGGGCGGGCTCAGCCTTTCTTGAGGCGGATCGCGGTCGGCTCGGCCGTCAGGTAGCCGACGCTCGCGCCGAAGCGGCTCCGGTAGTTGCCGTTGATGAGCGGATCGAGCACGGGCTTGACCTTGTCGTGCAGCGGGCTTTCCCAGTCGCCCGCGTGCTGGAAGTTGCTCATCACGTAGGTCCAGCCGTTGATCTCGTCCACCGCGTGCAGGCCGGTCGACTCGGCGCCCGCCGGGCAGGACAGCACGCGCGCGAGGGTCTTCTGGTCGACGTGGTAGGCCCACAGGAAGTTGTTCACGTGCATCCCGGAGTCCTCGCCGATGAACAGCGTGCGCAGCTTTTCGGAGAATTTGAGGTTGTCCGGGTTCGCGATCCTGTCCGGGTGGGCGAGGTTGCCGAGCGCGTCGGCGGCCGCCAGGTCTTCGCCGACCAGCGCGGCCGGCGCGCTCATGTCGACGGGCACCCAGTCGCTGTCGATCGCGCCGCCCGACAGGTCGCGCTGGCCGCCCTTCAGGTTCAGCGCGTAGACGGCGCCGGCGGCGATCTTGCGCTCGACCGCGACGTCGCGCGACACCGCATTGCCCTTGACCATCGAGGTCTCG
>NZ_JAAGNW010000145.1:15760-18013 GCF_010645215.1 Burkholderia multivorans
ATCGCCATGTAGACGACCTTGTCCTTCGCGTTGACGGTCGTGCCCTCGAGCTTCGTGAACGCCATGCTGCCGCCGACGAGCGCCGCGTAGCGATGCGTTTCCAGGAACGCGGCCGCCTGCTCCATGCCCGGCTTCACGCGCACCCAGTTGAACTTGCCGCTGAAGTGGATCTTCGTGAAGCTCGGATCGGCCGGATCGCTGGTCGCGACGTCGAGGATGTCGGACGCCTTCAGGCGGTTCGCGAGCGCCTCGATCTCGTCGCTCGTCGCGTGGCCGATGCGGATCCACGTGAGCGTCGCCGCGCCCGCGCCGGCCGCCGCGGTCTGGTTCCACTTGCCGACGTACAGCGTGCCCGCCGACAGGTCCGCCGGCCGGTCGGCCAGGAACATGAAGAGGCCGCCGTTGGTCGCGTCGTCGCCCATCATCACGGTGCGCCGGTCCGGCATCACCTGGATCAGCTCGTGCGAAATCCGGCCGAGGCAGTAGTGTTTCTTGACGCTGCCCGTGCCGTCCGGATTCACGGTGATCTCCGGCAGGTGGCCGTAGTGATAGGGGTTGGCCGTCGTCTCGCTGCCGAAGGTGTTGAGGCTGAACGCCTTGAACTGCGCGTCGCTCGCCGCGCGGGTCGCATCCGGCTCGTATTCCTCGCTCGACAGGTGGGTGTTCCACGGCGACAGGCTCGCGCCGCAGGTGATCCACAGGCCGTGCGCGGACGAGGTGTCGACGTTGTGATACTTGACCAGCGCGAGCGCGCCCGTGGCCGGATCCTGATCGAGCGTCAGCACCGCGATCGGCGACGGCAGCTGGCCGTAGACCGACGTGCCTTTCTGGTCGCGCGTCGTGTATTCGAACTGCACGACCGCGAACACCGGGTTGCCCTTCACGCCGGCCACGCGCGCATTGGGCAGCGTCAGCAGCGAGCTGCCGTCGGGGCAGTCGGAATAGAACTGGCGTTCCTTGCCCGCCACCGAGGTGTCGCGGATCGGCTGGTTGCGGATGTCGTAGTAGCCGCCCGCGAGGATCGTGCCGCCCTTGCCGTCCGGCACGAGGTCGCCCGTCATGAAGAACGGCCGGTAGGCGAGCTTGTACTGACGCGCGCTGCCGTCGGCGAACGACACGGACAGCGTCGAGCCGACCGTCGTCTGCGCCATCGCGGCCGGATTGTCGAGCGACGGCGCAGCCATCGACGCGAAGGTCGCCGCCGCGAACGCGGCGGGCGTGGGAGTGGGCGTCGCCGCGTCGTCGTCGCCGCCGCAGCCGCTCAGCAGCGCGGGCAGCGCAAGCCCGCTCAGCGGAAGCATCGGCGCGCCGGCCAGCAGTTTCAGGACGTGGCGGCGGGAGGAATCGGGCTGCGCGGGCATCGTGGGTTCCAGTATCGTGAGCGTGGGTGGGCGCCGGCTTTTATGAAAACGAAAGATACAAGCAGGCTGTTTGAAAATTTGCTCGCAGTGTAGGGATGGAAGATGAAAGTTTTTTGAATTGATTCCGTATGATTCGACAATCGCTGCGGCTGTTGCCGAACCGGCCGTGCCGAACCGGCCGTGCCTGACCGGCCGTGCCGATCCCGATTCGAGGCCGGCGCGGGCGCGCGGCAAGATGTAAAAATTGCTCCCGCCCGGCCGGCGGGCCCCGCCGGCCGTCGTATGATGTTTTTTTGCCTGGAAGCGCCGCACGCGGCGCATGAGTCGATGACGATGTCCTACCTTGCCTCTCGCCGCTGGCCGCGCGCCGCGCTGTGCGCCGCTTTCGCGGCCGGCCTGCTCGCCGGCTGCAACAAGACCGACACCCCGGCGCTGCCGGACACCGCGGCCAGCGCCGCCGCGCAGGCGGCCGCCCAGGCGTCGCGCAAGCTCGACCAGGTCGCCGGCTTCGTCGACCAGCAGCTCGATGCGGCCAAGCGGGGCGTCGCCTCCGCCGCTTCCGCCGTGCCGCCGCTGAGCGCGAGCGCGG
Organism: Burkholderia multivorans; assembly: GCF_010645215.1. Taxonomy (GTDB): domain Bacteria; phylum Pseudomonadota; class Gammaproteobacteria; order Burkholderiales; family Burkholderiaceae; genus Burkholderia; species Burkholderia multivorans_A. Next base: position 17,711 of record NZ_JAAGNW010000145.1, read on the forward strand.
TATCCGCGGCCGCCCAGGCGCAGTTGCAGGGCGCGGCCTCGGCCGTGCTCGGGCAGGCCGCCGCGGCTGCCGGCTCCCAGCTCCAGGCCGCCGGCCGCAAGCTCCAGCAATGGAGCCAGCAGGCCGCGCCGGCCAGCGCCGCGAGCGATACCCGCTCCGGCGGATGACGGACTTGCATTCCCGATTAAATGTAATTATGATGGTTACATATTGTCGTCGAATGGCGGTGCCGATGCGCCGTCGGGCAGGTGAGTCATGAACACGAGCAGTCGCTTTGCCTTCGCCGTCCATGTGCTCGCCTTG
>NZ_JAAGNW010000146.1:0-816 GCF_010645215.1 Burkholderia multivorans
CGAGCCGTTTCACCCGCTGGCCGCACCGCTCGTACGCTATCACCAGCAGTTGAAAGCGCGGCTCGATCCGCATGCCATCTTCAATCCTGGGCGCATGTACGCCGATTTTTGAGCCAATCAAGATGCAAACGAATCTCAGCGACGAAGCTCGTGCGCTCGACCGCGCCGACGAAGCAGCAAGCATCCTGCGCACGTGCGTGCATTGCGGCTTCTGTAACGCGACGTGCCCTACGTATCAGCTCCTCGGCAACGAACTCGACGGCCCGCGCGGACGCATCTATCTGATCAAGCAGATGATGGAAGGAGCGCCCGTCAGCGCCAGAACGCAACTGCATCTGGACCGCTGTCTCACGTGCCGCAACTGCGAAACGACGTGCCCTTCAGGCGTCAAGTATCACACGCTGCTCGATATCGGACGAGGCATGCTGGACAAACGCGTCGAGCGTCCGATCGTCGAACGCGCCTTGCGAGCGAGTCTCCGGCATGTCGTGCCCCGTCCGCGGGCGTTCGGCGCGCTGCTCGAGGCGGGACGGCTCGTGCGTCCCGCGCTGCCGAAGAAAATCCGCGACAAAATTCCCCGCACTGTCGCCGATGCAGGTGCGCGCCCCGCCATCCGCCACGCGAGACGCATGCTGATGCTCGAAGGCTGCGCACAACGATCACTCTCGCCGAGCACGAATGCGGCCGCCGCCCGCGTGCTGGACCACCTCGGAATCAGCATTGAGAATGTGCCTGAAGCAGGCTGTTGCGGCGCAACGGACTATCACCTGGATGCGCAGCAGGCAGGACTCGATCGCGCGCGCCGCAACATCGACG
>NZ_JAAGNW010000146.1:826-5348 GCF_010645215.1 Burkholderia multivorans
GATGCGTGGTGGCCGAAGGTGCTTGCGGGCGCCGAAGCCATTGTGCAGACTGCGAGCGGCTGCGGCGCCTTCGTGAAGGAATACGGCGACATGCTGCGCAACGATCCGACGTATGCGGATCGCGCGCGCCGCATCAGCTCGATCACGCGCGATCTCGTGGAAGTGCTCGCGCCGGAGCCGATCGAACGTTTGAGTATCACGGCGGACAAACGTATCGCATTTCATTGCCCTTGCACACTGCAGCACGCGCAGAAACTCGGCGGTGCCGTCGAAGCCGTCCTGAGTCGGCTGGGCTTCGATCTTGCGAACGTTCCGGACGCGCACATGTGCTGCGGGTCGGCGGGCACTTATTCAATTACACAACCCGAACTCGCGTGTCGCCTGCGCGACAACAAACTGGTTGCGCTGGAGAGTGGTAATCCGGACGTGATTGCAACAGCCAATATCGGCTGCCAATTACATCTAGGCGGCAGCGCGCGTACCGCCGTGCGTCACTGGATCGAGATTGTTGACGCCTCGATCCGCATGAGATGACTGCAAGTCGGAACCGGCAGAACATGGGATGGGTTCGCCGGACGCTCACCGTCGAGGCGCATTCGTCATGGACAATGATACGTGGGCGACATCGCTGTTTCATCGGTCGCTTGAGTGCGGTGAGGATGTCGGCATCCAATCCAGCACCAAGTATCTGCGCAGTCATGCCGATGTAATGCCCGGTGCCGTCCCCGCCGATGAACGGGCCTGGCCGCTGATCCGAGCAGTCTGTCTTATGTCAGCCTCTGTGTCGTGCCGGAGGACATTTTTTTGATTCTCCGGGGACTACCGACATTGAGTGTCCCGTTGAAACAGCATGGGCACTCGGCCATTGAACTGCGGCGGACCAGACTAAATCTGACCGTGCTTGGCTTTTCATGACTGAGTCCCGTGCAATACAGAACGCAGTCCTTGAGCGCATAGCCTTCAACTGCACGACTTCGCGGAGCTAATTCCATTGCGGGCTTTTTTGGGTTTCTGATGCGCTGCTCGATACGTTCTTCGGCACACCGAAGCCACGCGTCTTCGCAACCGCGCAGGCGACTGACCAACGAAAGAAAGACTCGGGAACGACCTGACGCAACAGTCACCCCCCGCGCCCCGTCTGAAGATCATCCTCTCGCTCCAGCCCGAATACCTGCATCCGCTCCCTCGTTTCGGCCGGCGTGTATCCGAACTCGGCCTTGAACGCCCTATAGAAATACTTCTCGTCGCTGAAACCGTAGCTCAATGCAATTTCCTTGATCCTCTGTGAACCGCGCACCGGCTCGGACAATGCCCGATGAGCCAGAGCGAGCCGCTTGCGACGAATTTCGCGCATCACGCCACCGGTGTTCTCGAACAATTGATAGAGCTTCGCTCGGGACAACCCGACATCTCGACATATGCGCTCGATATCAAGATCGCCGTCAAGCACACGATCGTCGATATAGCGCCGGACCCGATCGACAAGCAGCTCGCGGATCGGCGCGTCCGCATGCTTCAGATTGTCTTGCGACGGGGCCACGCTGGCCACCAGCAAATGAGTCGTTGCCCGCACGACATGCGGGATATCGTCGATCGTCATCCTCGACAGATTCGTGAAGAGCGATTGCAAATGATCGCGCAGCAATACGCCTACGCCCGTGACGAGCGACTGGCCATGCAGCGCTTCCGTCGCGGCAGGCAGCGTCTCGCGCGGCACGATCAGCGACACGGCATTCCCCATGGTGCCCAGGCATTCGATCGACTGAGCGGCGTCGGTCATATATAGCTCGTACGGCGGCTTTCGCCCCTCGCCCGTATCGGTTCGCCACGCGACGGCATTGGTCGCCTGGTACGTGAAGTAGTAAAAGTCCGCACCGTCGCGCAGGCGCTTCGTGTCGCGTTTCGCCCGGTACTTGCTGCGTCGCGTCGGGTCATGCCAGGTCCGGCCACCCACGAACAACGGCCCGACCGACGCGCCGTCGTAGCGCGCCTCGAAGGGCGCACCATGATCGTCTTCCCGCGAAAAATCGACGACCTGGCTGAGCGACGCCCATGCATCAAGCTGCTCGCCGGCAGGGGCGTCGAGCGTCGAGAAATGCACAAGATCGAGTTGTCTGGTGTTCATATGCGGTCCCTCGGCTATCGATCCGAGCCCATGTCCGTCAGCCGGCGTATTTCTTCATTGCGGCAAGTGCCATCCTTGACCATCCGGCACCCTCATTCTTCCACGGAAAGTCACCGAGCCGCGCCTGCCATCGAATTCTAATGGCGTCGTAGCGCCTCGGTCGGCCCGCTCCGAACGTATGAACAATCGACCGCCTGCCACGCCCGACGTCTACGGGGTGGTCCGATGCAGATCGAAAACGCCCGCCCGCGCCATGCGCGCAGCGTATCAGGACGACGGAGAGCCCGCGACTACTTGCTCATCCGCTGTCGCTGGCGTTGTTGATCCGCCAGTATGGATGCCATTTCCTGAAGGGCTTTTTGACCTGAGCCCTGGTAGCTCTTTGCTGCACTCGGTCGGCAGAGATTTTGTCCATTGAGGGCAATACAGGGGTCAGAGTCTCCCTTCTGAACCCACGCCCCTTTAGACCAGGAACTCGCGGCCAAACCGGCTGTACCGGAACGCATCTGCGCGTCCAGCATTTCATGGTTCAGGGCATCGTATCTCTGTATCCACGCCTGCGCTCTTGCCTGATCCTGCGCGGCCACGATGGCCGGTGCTTCGGGCATCATCCTCGCCATCTGGATGTCCAGATCGACCACTTTCTGAGGCGACGATCCATCCTTCACCGCCGCCCTGTCGTTGTTGATTCTTCTTGCCCAGAGCGGGTCGGAGATATTGTCGATCGGATCGGTATCGCTCTCATGCACAAAACTGTCTCGGTGCGAATAGACGAGCCCGTTTCGCGCCATATCTTCACAACCTGCCAACATGGTCGCCGCCAGCAGAAAGGCTGAGATCCTGATGATCCTGGCCGTGTTCCGAGATGCCCGCAATCGAAGCTCTCTCGCCGGACGCCCGGTCGCACTTGGATACATGCCACTCTCCATAAAAGTCAGCGGAGGGCTCGACCAGGGCCTGTGTGGCTTGGCATTCGTCGACATGGTGATCGCCCCACCTGCATCCACCATTCCCGGCGCGCTTCACCCCCCCATCTACCGCAAGCGCAACGAGAACGTGGGCATCCATTCACTTTTCAATATCAAAAAAAAATATCTTTTTTACCTCATCCGTCAAGGAGCTTTTGGCCCATGATAAAAATCGCGACATCCATTTTGCAGGAATTTCGTTTTTGTTTCAAAATGCGTGATGATTCCTTTTGCATCCGCATTAATCAACATCGTACATTCCATGGTGTCGGTATGCTGCTCATATTGATTGGTGGTAACCAACGTCCCGCCGGGCGCCCCGCCGGCCACCAGCTGAGTATTGGTGCCGGTTAATAGGCCGTAGGTGTAGTTTTGTCCCCAAGACCATATGTAGACGGTCGTTCCATCCTCGGCATGTCTCACCCCGGCGTTAGGCCTGCCCCATTTTGCCAAGGCCTCGTTAATCGGGCGGCCGGTCCAGCGGCTATTGGCGATAGCCTCCTGCACCGAGATCAAATGACCATCTGCTGCGCAACCGGACAAAATCAGAAAGCCCCCTCCTGCAAGGACAATGCTCAAGCCGCGCACAATAAAATTGCTCTTTAAAAAATCAACAATAATAAATCTAAATTTTAATATCTCGCTCATTTCCTTTAATCCTCACCAACATATCTTGCAAAAATCAATAAGAAAAACGCATCAAAAACCCTCAACGTCCGTCACCTTTCACCGCGCGCCCCAAGCCATTCCGGGAGCGGAGGGGATAGTGATCGACTGATCGCTTCGAACCTTCTTGGTGCTTCGTATCGTCCGGTAAAGGACCCGCTGCGCCGGCAGGAGCCAGCAGCGACCAGCAAGGACGAGCGGGTCGAATCGGGTGGCGTGAAATTCGGCGTCGAACGGCACGGCCGCATTCTCGGGATGTTCGTACTCGTATGTAGAAATTGCTTCGATCCACGCATCGAACATGGTCGGCAGCGGCAAGCGAGAGATGCTGACGATGCAGCAGGAACGGCCTGATGGCAGCTGGCCTGAATGACGACATGAACATGCGGATTCCTTTCCCGAAAGCGCACCGCGCGCACCGGTAGACGCCTATATCCACAGCACGAGATGTGCGATCGAGCATCCATCGGGCGCGTTGCGCGCCCGCATGGCCGATCACTGACCCGGGTGACATTTCCCGTCGGCCTACCGATCAGCTCGAGTTCCGGGATCGTGAAGATCCGTACACAAAAACCGCCCCCTTGCCCATCGTCGCGTCGTAGCTGACCTGCAGACGGCTGAGCACGTTCTTTACCTGTACTGGACATGCCCGACCGCGACCTAGTCGGACGAGGCCCGCCCCAGCGGCCGGCAGTCGACGTCCGAACGTCAATCATGTTCATGTCTCGCGCCACAATACGACCAGACCATCGCCTGCTATTTC
>NZ_JAAGNW010000146.1:5358-8561 GCF_010645215.1 Burkholderia multivorans
CTATTTCGATAGCAGTCCTCAGTCTATTGCGCTTTCCCATTTTCATACGCTATCCCTGTCAACTCAAATGGCGCATATCCTTGCGAGAACTACGCTGTCGTTTCGGTTACCGGCATCGCTTTCAGCGGCATGGGATCGAAGCCGACCTGCACGGCCTATTGAACGTCTCCGAACCAGTCCTTGACTGTCCCATTCCCCTCGTTGAATTCGAATTGCATCGTGTGGGCCCTGGATGGCGAAGTTTGCGCATTCGCCATCTGACCCGCCGCGCTCGCCTGGGCCAGCAAGCCGGCGCCGGGAATGAAACCGGCGGCGAACCCCGCCATTGACATCAGCTTGCTGCCCTGCCCCTGGGTTTGCACGCTGGAGTAGACCCAGACGTCCTTCTTCAGCGCCGGGAAGCTCTGCTTCTGGAACGGTTGCCCGAACATCTGGGCAATCTCCGTCTCGGTCGTCTGACCCGGAATCACGTGTGCCTTCAGATAGGCACTGTCGAACGGCGACGGATGGTCTCCGCCTGGCGTGGCGCAGGCGGACATCCCCGTGCAAAGGCAGATCAATACTACGTTGCGAAACATGGTCGTATTCCTGATGGTCACTTGTTATTGGACACGGGCGATTAAAACCAGCCTCGGAGGGGAGGCAATCCGGCTGACCGATATCGAACCGAGGCCCGGCACGATCGGCGGCCACGAACGCATCGGTGCCGCATTTGCCGTGGAAAACAACCGCCATCACGCCCCCCAGAAAACGATGGCAGCCTGTTCACGATGTTTTGTCGTTGTTACGAATCGGGGGTATAGAAGCTCGCCTGCACTTGGGTGCCGACGTTGTACACATCCAGGATCCACAGGAGCGCCAGGGTACCGGACGAGCTGCCGCCCATTGCGGGCCAGTCGGTGCCTTGCGGGTGTTGGCCGAACAAGGTCGGCGCGCTCCATGCACCACCCGAATAGCGACTGGCGAGGACATCGGTCGATCCCGGCGTGCCGGAGTCCCCCCAGGCCACCGTCGCATTCCCGGTATCGTCGAGCGCTAGCTGCGGCAAACGCTGCTGCAGCAGGTCCGGGTGCAAGGACAATTGCTGCGTCGCCCCCCATTTGCCGTTCGTGTCCGATACGTTCGCGTACAACGCAGCGTCCGGCCCATACCACGCTACCAGTGCCGCCCCGTCCGGGTCGACATTCAGCACCGGGTAGTAACCGATATCCGCCATGTTCATGAACGGCGCTACCGGCTGCTCGGCCTGCCAGCCCGATCCGGCGGCGTAACGCTGCGACATCGTCGTCGTATGCGCACCGGCGCTATCGATATCGACCTCTCCCCACACGAGCGTGATATCGCCCTTGGCATCCATGCCGACAGCCGGCGAAAAGACCGACTTGGGTCCGGCATAGACCTCGGTAACCGCGGGGTTCGAATGGCTCCAACCGTTGGTCGGATCGTAGGTGGCCGTCCACAACGCCGATTGCGTCGTATTGGTCTGCTGCCACGCGATGACAGCGTTGCCTGCCGGCGTCACTGCAATGTTCGGCGCGATGTTCTTGATGATGGGACCGATGACCGCGTTCGGACCGGTCTGCGCCGGTTCCGGAATCGTCACGGTCGGCGCCCACTTGCCGTCCATCGTATAGCGGGTCGCCTCAATTGACGACGCACCCGAAGTCGTACCCTGCGACCATGCTACAAGCGCGTTGCCGTTCGCGTCGACGCCTGCGGTATAGGCTGCGCTCGTCACGTCCGGCGTCACCTGGACCGGCGTGCTCCATCCCGATGCCGGATCATAAGGCCGCGCCCACAGCGCGTATTCGTTGGGCCCCGGAGTCCATTGCACCCATAATGCCAATGCCTGACCGTTCGCATTGCCGACCACCTGAGGCGGACTCGCGCCCGGCCCCGTCATGTTGACCGAACCGTCGGTCGTATCGAGCCGGGTTGCAGTTCCCCATCCTTGACCGGGGACGTAGCGGCTACCCCAGATCTCGTTGGTATCGACGGCGCTCGTGCCCAAGGTCAGCCATGTCGCAACGGCATTGCCCTTCGCGTCCACGGTCACCGCGGGCTCACTCTCACCCGCTTTGCCAGCGAGTTCAGCCACCGCCGACCACCCGGCCTGCATGTGCGTCGAGCCGCCGGTCGAGCCGCCCCCTGGAGACGACGGCGTGGTGGACGAGCCCGGACTCGTGGACGTCGACGATGAACCTTGAGCCGACGAGACATCATTACCTCCCCCACATGCCGACAAGGCAAGGCAGGTGGCCATGGCCATCCATGCAATGGGCTTCATAAAAATCCTTTGTCGATCAACTGCCAATCTGCAAATCCCTGCGATCGCCCCGGCCGTCGCCCCGGATCGGGATAACCTCATCCCGAACATCTCCGTAGCCGCGACATAAACACAAGCATTCAGCACATGACCATCCCGTCATTCTCGGAAGTCATGCCTTTTATCCAGCCTGTCCGCCTTGATCGAATAAAATCAACCTCGCCCACCATGAACGACACAATCCACAAATAAAGTCCGGTAATTTATTTAATAAACGCAAAGCTTATAAATTAACGAGCCTTTCCATCCACATGCATTATTAGATATCCTAAACCGCATTCGATCCTGCAAAGTTGCTCCGAGCAACCACCTGAGGCATAGTAAATTAACACCCCAAGCAGCAAGGTGGATGGATGTCTACAGTTGGTGGATTTTCGTAGTAGCTGAATAAATTTAACAAACTCGCAATCGGCTTTTTCTATTGATAGAATCGCACGCCCATGACTCGAATGGATCATTACGAATCAGAAAGAAAATGCAAACGCTTTCAATTGCGTAAATATTTCCAGATCACGGCGCCGAACCTTCCCCTCGACATCCGCAGGAGGAATCTTCTACGGAGACCCCTTGGACGGAGTCACGATTCTCCGCCTCGGCGGTCGCCGGTGTCCGGCGGAAGGGGAAGTCGCGGCGCGGGTGTGGGAACGTGTTTTCTCCGATGTCTCGAACGCCGCATCCATGCAATACCCAGAGCACACTAGATACTGCTGAACCTCACGCCGCGGTTCGTTCAAAGGCCTCGAGGCTCAGGCTGCCGAGATGACTATGGCCGCGGGTTCGATTGTAAAAATACCTCGATATAGCCGAAGACGTCAGCGCAGGCTTTTTTGTTTTCCTGTGCATGCGCCGCGCCACCCCGCTCATCGCAACAGGAATC
>NZ_JAAGNW010000146.1:8571-9169 GCF_010645215.1 Burkholderia multivorans
ATCATCCTCGTCGATGGTCCAGCGCGCGTGGCCGCAGATTGCCGCCCGCCCCTCGATCTCCGGAATCACGGCCGGCCGCCCCGCCACCGTCGTCTCGCTCATCACGCGCCCCTTGAACACCGTGCCGATGATCGATTCGTTCACCAGCGTCTCGCCGCGCGCGAGACGCCCCCTCTGATAAAGCTGCGCCACGCGCCCCGCGGTGCCCGACCCGGTCGGCGAACGGTCGACTTCCCGGTCCGCGAACACGCAGCAGTTCGCCTGCGTCGAGCCCGGATGACGCGGCTCGCCGTCGACGATCGTGCCGTAGATATGGTTGAGGTCCGGAATCTCCGGATGCGCGAGCGTGAACGTCGCATTGGCGGCCGCCTTGACCTCCGCGCCGAAGCGCACGAGGTCGCCCAGCGCGGATTCGCGAATCGGCAGCCCGTGCGCGCGCCCGTCCACGTAGAAATAGAATGCCCCGCCAAACGCGATATCGCCCGTCACCGCGCCGAACGACGGCGTGCGCACCGTGACGTCGCGCTGCCAGATGAACGAAGGCACGTTGATGAAGCGCACCGCGCCCACGCGCTCGCCGTCCCACTGCACGAACGCC
>NZ_JAAGNW010000146.1:9179-12795 GCF_010645215.1 Burkholderia multivorans
CCCGCCCGGCGCGTCGATGCCGACGCACGTCTCCGGCACGACGCGCGTCACCCAGCCCAGCGCGACGGCCGCCGTCGCCAGCGCAATCACGCCGTGGCCGCAGTGATCGCTGTATCCCTCGTTATGGATGAAGATCACGCCGAAATCCGCGTGCGCACTGACCGGCTCGGTCAGGTAGGCCCCGTACATGTCGGCATGTCCGCGCGGCTCGTGCATCAGCGCGCGCCGCAGCGGATCCGCGTGCGCGCGCAACCAGCGCCGCCGTTCCACGATGGTCGCGCCGGGAATGCGCGGCAGCCCCTCCGTGACGAGACGAAAGGGTTCGCCCGCGGTATGCAGCTCGACGGTCGAAAACGTCTTCATGCGATCGCTCCTTCAGATCCGGCCGACGGATGGTGCGCAACCCCGCGCGCCGCCGGCCGGTCGATCATTCGACCGGAACCAGCCGCTGGTCCCGGAACGTGAACACCGTGGTCGGCGCCTGCACCAGCTCGCCTTCGGGCGTGAACGCGTAGGTCGCCGCGACGCCCCGATACGACCCGGCGCGCAAGGCGGGCAGGAGTTTCGCGGGCTCGACGGTCTGCGCCGCCGCCATCGTGTGTGCGACCAGCATCATCGCATCGTAGTACGTGATCCCATAAGCCTGCGGATCGCTGCCGAAGCGTTTCCGGTAACGCGCGACGTAGTCGCGCCCCGCCGGCGTGGCCGCGAGCCCGGTCCCGCTCATCGCGCAGAACACGTTCGCCGATGCATCGCGGGCAATCCTGCCCATGTCGTCGGCGCAGATGCCATCCCCGCCCAGCAGCTTCGCGGTCACGCCGCGCTGCGCCATCTGCCGCGCCATCGGTGCGCCCTGCGGCGTGTAGCCGCCGAAGAAGATCACGTCCGGCTTCCGGCCTTTGATCGTCGTGAGCACGCCCATGAAATCGCTCGCCTGCGCATGCGTGAATTCGCGCGCGACGACCGCGAGCCCGAGGCGCTTCGCCTGTGCGACGAACTCGTCGGCCAGCCCCTGGCCGTAGGCCGTGCGATCGTCGACGACGGCGGCCGTGCGCGCCTGCAGCCGCTCCACCGCGAAGGTCGCCATCGACGCGCCCAAGGTCCGGTCCGTCGCGCCCGTTCTGAGGATGTTCCGGTAGCCGAGCTTCGTCAGTTGGGGATTCGACGCCACCGACAGCATCGGCACGTTCGCGGCGCTCGTGAGGCGCGCCACCGGAATCGCGACGCCCGAGTTCTGCGGCCCCATGAACACGGCAGGCCCCTGGTCGAGCAGGCGCTGCGCGACCTGCACCCCCGTCTTCGGATCGGCCTGGTCGTCCTCCGACAACAACCTGAACCGGATCGGCTGGCCGCCGACCACCACCGGTGTCTGGTTGAGCCCCTCGATCGCGAGCCGCAGGCCATTCTCGTCGTCCTTGCCGCTGACCGCCTGCGGTCCCGTCAGCGGCCCGGACAATGCAATGTTCACGACCCGCTCCGCGCGGGCCGCGTTCGATACCACTCCCATCAGCAGGCAGGCAACGACAATCGGCGTCTTCCCCATCACACTCCTCCAGGTTTGCGCACCGCTGGCCGGCCCAGGACAATGGGGCCCTCGCGACACCCACGGACGGGGATGTCGCGACACCCGTCGCCGCGGCATCGACGGATCGAATCGATATGGATGACTAAACGTAAGATGCGGGATCCGATTCGATCCGGATCTCGTGACCTATGCGCGGCTCATGCCGGCTCGGCGTCGAGCGCGAGCCGCGCGCGGCCCGGCGCCGCCGGCGCATCGATCCGGGGCCGCCCCGACGCCGCCGCGAGCCGCTCGAAGTCCGCCGTGTCGAGGCAGACCACGGGCACGTGGAGGTCGTACAGTTCGGCCGCGACGATCGCGCCGATCGACAGGATCAGGTCCCGTTCCTGCAACACGATGCCGGCCGGCCCCGTGCCATGACGGATGGCCTCCGCCAGCACGCTGCTGCTGGAACTGGAGCCTTTCGCGCGCGCCATGACGATGATCTTGCCTGCGAGGCTCTGCCCGACGAGCGGATGCTGCCGATCGATGATCAGGCCCGAGGCGGAGTCGTATCCGCCCCAGAAGCTGAGCGGCTGCTCCAGCACGATCAGGTCGGCGCAGGCGCGCCCCGCCACCAGCGCGGCGCCCGACCACGCCGCACCGGCACACGCGTTATCGAATCGCTTCGTCATCGAACCACACCTTTCCGTTGATAGCGGACTGCACGCACTCGCGCAGGCTGCCGTATGCGACGCTCACGCCGATATTCGCCGGCGCATAGGACGCCCACTTGCCCGAATTCGTCATCACCCGCCCGGACATCTTTTTCATCACCGGCGTGATGTAGGTGCAGGTGTCGACGACGATCTGCACGCCCAGACGCTCGAAGCCGGCCAGCATGCCGGCCTCGGTCAGCTGCCAGAGCACGAAGCGGCTCGTATTCACATAGAAGTCGCAACCGAGCGGGCCGTCGAGCGGCGCGAGCAAGGCCGCGAGCTGCTCGAATTCGGCCAGCGAGAAATGCGGCGTGCCGAGCGCCACCGCGACGAGCGGATCGCCGGGCGAGGCGCTGTTCAGCCGACGCCGCACATCGGCGAGATCGGCCATCGTGACCGCCACCGTCTGCAGCGGCGCGCGGCCTTGCAGCGCCGCGTCCAGCGTGGGCGCCTCGGGCGTCAGGCCGACCGCGTGGAACAGCGCGACCGCGCCGCTCGACGCCGCGGCCGCGCCGAGCGCCTTCAGTTCGTCTTCGGTCGTGTCGGCCGGCAAGCCGACGATCGCGGACACGGTCGTCCCCGCGCGCTTGCCGAGCCACAGCCCCAGCGTCGCGAAGTGAATGTCGCGCGACGGCAGCCGCGCGAAGTCCGGTGCCTCGAAGACGATTTGCGCGGCGCGATTGGCTTCGACGTGCAGCCCCGCGTAGGGCACCCTGCCGGTGATCGCGGCCGCCAGATCGAGAAAATCGCCGTAGCGGCTGGTGCGTGCGCCCAGCACCGAATTGGCGAACACGATCGCATTGGATTCCGCCCACGCGATCTGGTCGCCGCACGCGGGACGCCGGGCAAGCTGGTAAGGGGCGCAGGTGAAGCTCGCTTCGCAGCCGAGCTGCAGATGCGCATCCATCAGCCGCTGCGCGTCGCGCCGAACCTGCGGCTCGCCGCGATACAGCTCCGGATGGATGAGGTCGAGCGAGCCGACGTTGAGCGTCGTCGGCACGGCAACGCGCGCGCCGCTGGCGACGAAATACTCGACGAAATCGAGACTGGCCTGGCCGTGATACAGGCAGCCGTCGATATGGGCGGCACTCACGTCGATCAAGCGCGGCGCGGACATGACATCCGCCGTACGCGCCACGATCCGCCGCGCTCGCGCGACGCCCTCGCCGTGCGCGCCGTCCAGCATGGCGCTGTCGCGCTCGCTCAGTTGAAGCATGTGGCCGCCCCGTAGTGTCCGATTCGCGTCACCTCCGCGAGGTGACGTCACAGACACTGTACGGGAGACCAATCAAGTCAGCCATAGTGGTTTTTGTTTATACCACTTAGTCAACCACCCTCGAACGACATCCCCGAAGAAATCTCAAAATAGCGACAATTTAGCGGAAATTGGGTCGAT
>NZ_JAAGNW010000146.1:12805-14218 GCF_010645215.1 Burkholderia multivorans
CAGGATCCAATTTCACGCACCACTGGACCCATTCGCACCAGCATCGATTGCCGACAGCGCGAAGCCCCAGCGCGCCCGCCTCGGCCCGGCCCCCTCACTTGGGCGCGATATCGCGCTGCACGCGGTGTATGTGTTGCTCGACATAAAACGCGGCGGCGTCGGCATTGCCATCGAGGATCGCCTCGTAGATCAGCCGATGCTCGGCCACGTACAAGCGGATGCGCGCGGGATCGTAGATGCCGTCTTCCTTGAGCCGCCGCCACAGCGGCTGGTCCATGGTCGCCGCGATCTCGTCGGCGATCTTCGCGATGAGCGCATCCCCGGTCATGATCGCGAGCTGGCGGTGAAACAGGCGATCGCTCTCGTTCCACAGCGCCTGCTGCGCGGGATCCGAGACGTCGACGATCGACTCCATCTGTTCGAGATAGTGCTCGGCGAGCGCGTCTCGTTTGCGCCTGGCCGCCGCGAGCCGCACGATCGCTGGCTCGAGGATCAGCCGCACGCCGAGCGTCGCGGTGGGGCTGTAATCCGCCGCCTCGGCAGGCCCGGCGGCGCTTTCCACCGCCAGCCGGCTGACGGCGTCGTCGGCCACGTAGGTCCCGGAGTTGCGCCGGGTCTGCACGAGCCCCTCGTTCGCCAGCGCGCCGAGCGCCTCCCGCACCGCCGGCCGGCCTACGCTGAAGCGCGCTGCAAGCTCGCGCTCCGAAGGCAGGCGCGCGCCCGCCTCGAAATGCCCTGCGCGGATTTCCGCGCGAAGCTTGGCCGCGACCTGTTCATAGATCTGCAAGGGGCGGAACACCGCGCCGACGGAAGGGGGAAACGGAGTCATGGTGTTTGACCGAATGGGAAACAGCGGAGCGGGCCATGCCGCAACCGGAAACGCACGGGTTGCGGCATTGGTTCCAGGCACGACCAATTATGGCGAAATCTTAACTCAAAGACCCGATGGTGAACGCCCGCGCATCATTGCCCGGCATACCGTGCGCCCGGATGCCGCCGATGCCCGCCAGACAATACCAACACCTAACCATCAGGAGTAATCTGGATTATTCTCGTACCAGAAGTGACCTAAATTCAGATCAAGCCTCGCACGAGCGCGGTCGGTTCGTGTGCCCCCCACCCCGCTCCCGGTCAACACCATGCCCCGTTCCGAACGCAACTTCGATGCCCAGGAAACCGCCGCGCTGCTGGACCACCACGCACTTCTCGCCACCTTGCGCGACACCGTCCTCGAATACGCTGCCGGCCGCGTCATCTGCCCCGCCCGGCTCGTCGTCCCGCTCCACGACGGCGGCGTGATGCTCTCGATGCCCGCTCGCGGCGACGATCTCGCGATCCACAAGCTCATCAACGTCTGCCCGGGCAACGCCTCGCGCGGGCTGCCCACGATTCACGGCCAGGTCGTCGCCTGCG
>NZ_JAAGNW010000146.1:14228-18002 GCF_010645215.1 Burkholderia multivorans
ACACGCTGTGCGCCCAGTCGCCCAGGGAGATCCTGTTGATCGGCACCGGCGGGCAAGCCGCCTGTCACGCCGGCGCGCTCGGCCCGCTGTTTCCGGATGCGGTCCTGTACGTGTACAGCCGCTCCCCGGACGACGCGAACGCCTTCGTCTCGCGCCACCGCGCAGCGGCGCCGGGCCTGCGCGCGCTGGCAACGGCGCAGATTCCCGCGTCCGTCGACGTCGTCGTGACGCTCACGACGAGCAAGACGCCCGTCTACACGGAAGACGCCCGACCGGAGCGGCTGGTCGTCGGCGTCGGCGCGTTTACGCCGGATGCGGCCGAGATCGCGTCGCACACGGTGCACGGCAGCCGCATCGTGGTCGACGATCCCGACGGCGCGCGACACGAGGCCGGCGACCTGATCCAGGCCGACGTGGCATGGGACAAGGTAGCCGCGCTTGCGGACCGACTGAAGCAGGGGGATATCGGCACGCGCGCGCCCTGGCTCTTCAAGAGCGTGGGCTGCGCGGCCTGGGATCTGGCCGCGTGCCGGGTCGCGCACGCGACGCTGGGCTGAGCGCTGCGGCGCGCGTACGGCAACGATCGGAATGAATTCGCGGAGCAGGCAGCAACAGGGTCGAAGCCTCTTGATACTCCAGCACATGCGACCTGTCCGGCGAACCATGGCACGCGCCACGGCTCGCCGAGCCGGGGTTCAGCTCGCGGCGGCGGGCGATGCCGCGCTTGCGTCGACCGCTTGCGAGGCGTCCACGCCCGCTTCGTTCTCCGCCTGGGGCGCGGCAGCCGCGACGGCAGCCTTATCCGCAGCCGGACGCTGGCCGGCGGGCCGTTTGCCCTGCGGCCGGCGCGACGCGAGCCGCCGTGCGTGCGCGGCCTGCTGGGCGGTCACGGTGCCCGACGCCTGCCCTTGCAGATCGACGCGCACCGCATTCTCGACCAGGCACGCCCAATAGCGGCTGCCCTGGCACCAGGTCGCGATCGCCTGCTGCAGTTGGGCCTCGGTCATGCCCAGGGCTTCCAGATGCTGCGCGGCGTCCTTCAGGATGCCCAGCTTGAGCGGCACCTTGGCGGCGGGCTTTTTCGGGAAGGCTTGCGGAAACTGCTTCTGCAGGTGCCAGATCGACTCGACCAGCGGATCGACCGGCTCGCGCGGCTCACGCGGTTCGCGTGTCTTCGCGCGCGGCGCGGCAGCCCTCGGCTTGCTCTCGGCCGGCCGCTTCGGCTTGCCGTCAGCCGGCCGGGCCTGCCCGGCGGGCTGTCCCTGCTTCGCCTGTTTCGTCTGTTTGGCTTGCGCCGCGAGTTGCTTTTTCAACTCGGCAAGTTGTTCAAAACCCATCGTGCAATTCAGTCTGTTTGGTTCATATCGCCGGAAGCGCATGGGGGAAGCGCCACCCGTCCCGTGCCTGATGCACGGTCACGGAACAGCACTGTACAGTATCCCTGCGCGTTTCTCATCCGGATCGCCCGCTGCAACCGGCCTGCCGCAACGGCTGCGCGCATTCTACGCCTAGCGGGCCGCCCCGCCTTGGATTATGCGCATCCCGATGCGCCGGTCAACCGCAATCAAGGCGCCGCGCCGTCTGCGCGGGCGCTGTACGCGCCGCTCGCGCGCCCCCGTCGGCCGGCCGTTCGCGGATCCGGATCCAGGCGCAAACATCAGCCGGCCGTACTCGCGCGCGCCAGCACCTGCAGGCTTTCATCGACGCTCAGCTCGGACAGCGACGTCGGCTGCAGCGTGTCGTCGCCCGCGCGCCGCAGCACCTCGAGCACGCTCGGCTTGAGCCGCACCAGCGCCAGCCGCCAATGGCGCGCACTGCATTCGGCGGCGAAGGTCTTGAGCGCCTCGATCGTCGTGCCGTCGACATCCGGCGATTCCTCGAGGCTCAGCAGGATCGTGTCGACCGGCGTCGCAGCCGCATGCGCGAGTTGCCGGACCCGGTTCAGCACGCGTTCGGCGTTCGCGAAGAACAGCTGCGCCTCGGGCCGCACGATCAGCACGCCCGGGATCGGCTTCGCATCGGCATGCATGGTGATATCGACGAAGTCATGGCTGTCGCGCAGCCGGCCCAGTTCGCTCACGTTCGGCTCGGACAGCTTGCGCAGGGTCAGCAGCAGGCTCACGCCGATCGCGGCGAGCAGGCCATGCAGCACGCCGAGCACGATCACCGCGAGCAGGGCCGCGAGCACGACCAGGCGGTCGCGCCGCCACGCCCAGTATGGCCGGAACACCGCCGGGTGCAGCGAATGGCTGACCGCGAAGATCACGATGGCGGCCAGCACCGCTTCCGGCGTGCGCGCGAGCTGCGGCAACAGCAGCCAGACGATCAGCGCGATCACCACCGCCGCGCACAGGCCCGCCGCCCGGGTCTGCGCGCCCGCGGCCTCGTTCGCGGACGTGGCCGAATAACCGGCGCCGACCGGCATCCCGTGACACAGGCCCGACACGAGGTTCGCGCAGCCGATCGCGACGAGATCGCGATTCGGCGACACCGTATCGCCATGCTTGAGCGCGAAATTGCGGATCGAGCCGTAGGATTCCGCGTACAGGATCAGCATCAACGCAAAGCCCAGCTCGGCGGTCTGCATCCACGCCGCCCGGTCGAGCGTGGGCACGCCGAAGGCGAGATGCTGGAGGTCGATGTGCCCCACCACCGCGATCCCGTAGCGCGACCAGTCGACCCAGTAGCCGAGCGCGATACTGAGCACGATGACGATCAGCGTCGCCGGCACCCGCGAGCGGCGCCCGAGCACGAACAGGATCGCCAGCGCCGCCGCACCGAGCGCGAGACTGTAGGTGTTGGCATGCGCGAGGCCCGTCAGCAGGTCGAGCGCGACATGCGGTGTGTCGCTGTGGCTGACCGGCACCACGAGGATCTTCGGCAGCTGCTTGATGACGATCGTCAGCGCGAGACCGAACGTGAAGCCGCGCAGCACCGGGCGCGCGATGAAATCGGACATGCCGCCGAGCCGCGCCGCCCCGGCCAGGATGAACAGCACCCCGGTCGTCGCGACGAGGGCCGCGGCGAGCGCAAGCTGCGCCGCCGCCCCTGCGCCGGACTCCGACAGCACGGTCGCGGCCAGCACGGCGGCCGACGACGAGGTCGACGACACGATCGCGAACCGGCTGCTGCCCGTCAGCGCATAGACCACGAGCCCCGCCAGCAGCGCGATCAGGCCCGCCTGCGGCGGCAGGTTCGCGAGGCCGGCATAGGCCACGGCCTCCGGAATCAGCAAGCCCGCGATCGACACGCCGGCGAGCGCGTCCCGCGCGAGTTGCTCGCCGCGCGGGGCGGGCGGCGTATCGAGTGCGGCGAAATGCGTGACATGCTGCGGCCCGGCATCGGGGCGGTTCGAAGTGTCCATGCGGGCCTCGGCGTACGAGAGGAACAGGGGGCGTCAGCCCTTCGGCACGATCAGCCCGGACCAGCCGGGCAGATAGCGCGCATCTTGCGCGTGCGCATGATTGAGCGCCGCCTCGAGCGCCTTTGCGAAATCCTTCCGGATGCTGGCCAGCGGAATCTTCGGGCGCAGGTAATCCGCCCACAGGAATTCGCTGAACGGCGTCGTGTCCTTCGCATAGCCGCCCGCCGTGCGCAACTCGCCGGCGAGACTGCGATAGGGATCGTCCTTGAGGCCGGTCAGCACGTTCGGCAGCCGGGCGAAATCATGGCGCTGCCCGTCGATGCCGAACGGATGCACCCACTGGTTGTGCTCCATGATGCGCCAGAAGATCGTCTCGTCGAGCCACGACAGATCCTTGAGCAGCATCGCCT
>NZ_JAAGNW010000147.1:0-5884 GCF_010645215.1 Burkholderia multivorans
ATCGACATGTTCCGCCGAGCCCTCGGCACGACACCCGGGCGGTATCTTGCCGCCGATGCGCAGGAGCATCACGCCGACGTGTAACGGTGGGCCTTCGGCAGGCAGCGGAGTCGCGCTGCTGCCGTCGCGTCCGGGATTGCCGCGGCGCTTCGCGACAGCGCCGATGCGCAGGCGTCGAACGCCGGCCGCGCGCGCCGCGACGGCACGCGCCGCCACGCCGCAGCACGATCAACGCGCGATAAACACGCCCGAACTCGGGCAGGTCCCCTGCACGTTCCCATCGGTCACGAGCGACGCCGCGCTCGGGAACTGCGCGGCCGCACTCGTCTTCACCGCAATCCATGCCTCGGTGAAATAGCTGACGCCGTTCGCCTTCGTACACTTGAGGGACACCGCGCCGCGCGTATTGCTGCCGAAGGCAGTCTCGAACGCGGCCAGCAGCTGGTTGCGCGTCACGGTGCGGCCCGCGTTCGACTGCAGGAAGCTGTTGAACGAGGTGTTCGCGAGCCGGCTGATCATGCCCGTCGCCTGGTTCCAGTAGGCGTCCGGCGACGCCGCGGCCGCGCAGGTGCCGTGCTTGAACCACTCGTGCTTGTCGAGGCACGACGCGACGCCCGGCATGTAGGTCGACAGCGTGTTGCGGGTCGCCGCGCTGATCGGGTAGGCATCCATGCTGCACCACGCATGGGCGTTGTCGAGGTCGACGTCGTTCTGCGGCACGCCGCAGAAGAACGGCTGGTTGCCGTCGTAGTTGTTCGGCCAGAGGCCGTGCAACGACAGGTTGTTCGCGGCAAACGAGCCTGCCAGGCTCGTGCATTCCGGCGTGTCGTGCGTCGCGCAGAAGCCCGGCTCCCAGGAACTGGCGAGCAACAGGTAATCGTAGGACTGCGCGCTGGCGAAGCTGCAGGTCAGCGCGAGGACGAGCCCGCCCAACACGCGCGAAAGCGTTCTGATCATACCGGCCCCTTGTATGTGCGCGGTCGCTGCGTCGCAGTCGCCGCGAAACTGACGAAATGTCAGGTTCGGATTGTGTGCTCGCCAATATTGCAGCGGCGTGAACGCACGCGAAATCGAACCGGGCCGGCCGCGCAACGACGCGACCAGCCGCGCACCCGCTTGTTCAGGACACTTGATCAGGGGATCAGGGCGGCGCGATGCCGGCACCTGCACCGGCATCGGCCCGGCGGCCGTCAGGCCGGCTGCGCGTCGGCCTGACGTTCCAGCTCGCGCACGAGCGGCAGCACGCGGCGGCCGAAGTATTCGATCTCCTCGTGGTAATGCAGGAAGCCCGTCAGCACCAGGTCGACGCCGATCGCGCGCAAGGCGACGATCCGCTCGGCGATCTGCTCAGGGGTGCCGATCAGGTTGGTGCGGAAGCCGTCGTTGTACTGGACCAGATCCTCGAACTTCGAGTTCGCCCACATGCCCTGTCCGTCCGGCGCGGCGCGCCCGGCCTGCTTGACGGCATGGCCGAACGCCTGCACGGCGTCCACGTCGGCGTGCCGGACGATGTCGTCGAGCACCTGGCGGGCCTCGTCCTCGGTGTCGCGCGCGATCACGAACGCATTCACGCCGAAGCGCACGCGCCGCCCCTGCGCCGCGGCCGCCGCGCGGATCTCGTCGATCTGCGCGCGATGGCCGTCGAGCGTGTTGCCGTTCATGAAATACCAGTCCGACACCGCCGCCGCCATGCGCCGCGCGGCGGCGGAATTGCCGCCCTGGAAGATCTCCGGATGCGGCTGCTGGAGCGGCTTCGGCTTCAGCGTGTAGTCGTTGAAGCGGTAGAAATCGCCCTTGAACGTGAAATGATCCTCGGTCCACACGCCCTTCACCGCGCGGATGAACTCCTCCGAGCGCCGGTAGCGCTCGTCGTGTTCGAGCCAGGGCTCGCCGAGCGCGGTGAACTCGCCCTTGAACCAGCCGCTGACCACGTTGATCGCGACGCGCCCGCCCGTCAGCTGGTCGATGGTGGCGAGCTGCTTCGCGACCACGGCCGGATGCCAGGGCCCCGGCAGGATCGCCGCGATCACCTTCAGGCGTTCGGTGGCGGCGAGCAGCGCATGGCTGAACGCGACCGACTCGTGCTGGTACTCCGCGCCGTAGCCGGCGGTGAAGCGGATCTGCGACAGCGCGTAGTCGAAGCCGTACTGTTCGGCGAGCTGGGCGAGGCGGCGGTTGTAGTCGATATCCCAGCTGGTGCGCTGCTCGATCTTGCTGACGACGAGACCGCCGCTGACATTGGGCACCCAGTAGGCGAACTTGAGAGATTCCGGCGCGTGACTCATCGGGACTTCCTTGCGTAGACAGGCATGACGATACCCGGCCCGCAAGGCCGCACCGCGGCGCCGGCGGGCCGGCCGGCGGCCCTCGCGCGCTGCTCCCGGCAGCGTCTGTCGGCGCATCGTACGGGGGCCGCCTCGACCGCCCAACCAATCATTTCGTCTATCGATGCCAGACCCGCCGATAAGTCCGCCGCCCCTTCCGAGCGGTGCGCGCCCCGCTCGTGCAGCACAACAAAACATCCCATTGAACACAAATGCCGCGCAGAACCAAGCCGAAACAGCGGCCGGAGTTGTGATTATCTGTATCAAAGTGAGGAAGTTTTGTTCCTGTATTGAACTGGAACAGCATTTTGTATTCCAATAGCCGCTTTGCAGTCTTATTACATTCCAACCGCTGTCCGGACCGCTCGCTCTCCATGAAAAAAAGTCAACGCCGCTGGGTCGGCATTGCGGCAGGCCTCGTTGTGCTGGTCTCGCTCGTCGTGCTCCTCCTGCATTTTTTCTCCAAGGACAAAGGCCCGCAGTACCTGACCGCGAAGGTCGAACGCGCCACGCTCGAAAATACCGTGCTCGCGACCGGCACCCTGCAGGCGTTCAAGCAGGTTGACGTCGGCGCGCAGGTGTCCGGCCAGCTGAAGTCGCTGAAGGTCAAGCTCGGCGACAAGGTGACCAAGGACCAGCTGCTGGCCGAGATCGACCCGGTGCTGCCGCAGAACGCACTGCGCCAGGCGCAGGCCGCCGAGGAACAGCTGGTCGCGCAGAAGCGCTCGACCGCCGCCCAGCTGGTGCAGGCGGAGCTGGCCTTCAAGCGCCAGCAGCTGATGCTGCCCGACGACGCGACCTCGCGGTCGGACTTCGAATCCGCCCAGGCGACCCTCGGCGTCCAGCGCGCGACGCTCGCGTCGCTCGACGCGCAGATCCGCTCGGCGCGCATCCAGATCGAGACCTCGCAGGCCAACGTCGGCTACACGCGGATCGTCGCGCCGATGGACGGCCAGGTGGTCGGGATCGTCACGCAGGAAGGCCAGACCGTGATCGCGCAGCAGCAGGCGCCCGTGATCCTCAAGCTCGCCGATCTCGACACCATGACCGTCAAGGCGCAGGTCTCGGAAGCGGACGTGATCCGCGTGCATCCGGGCCAGACCACCTACTTCACGATCCTCGGCGACCCCGACCGGCGCTATTACGGCAAGCTGCGCGCGACCGAGCCCGCGCCGCAGAATTTCCTCGAACAGCAGAGCAGCTTCGGCGGCATGGTCAGCAGCACGCCGAAATCGAACTCGGCGGTGTTCTACAACGCGCTGTTCGAAGTGCCCAATCCCGACCACCGGCTGCGCATCTCGATGACCGCGCAGGTCAACGTGCTGCTCGGCACCGCGCGCAACGCGCTGAACATCCCGGTCGCCGCGCTGGGCGCGAAGGACAAGGACGGCAGCTACACGGTGCGCGTGCTCGGCGACAAGAACCGCGTCGACACGCGCAAGATCCGCACCGGCATCAACAACAACGTGAAGGTCGAGGTGCTGTCGGGCCTCAAGGAAGGTGACCAGGTGATCATCGGCGACGCGGCCGACGCCGAGGCCGCCGCGTCCGGCACGGGGAACTGACGATGTCGGAACCCCTGCTGCAACTGACGAACGTCACCCGCAGCTTTCCCGCGGGCGACAAGGACGTCGTCGTGCTCAAGGACGTCAACCTGACGATCCATGCGGGCGAGATCGTCGCGATCATCGGCGCGTCGGGTTCCGGCAAGTCGACGCTGATGAATATCCTCGGCTGCCTCGACCACCCGACCGCCGGCAGCTACAAGGTGAGCGGCCGCGAGACGGGCGAGCTGGACAACGACGAGCTGGCGCGCCTGCGCCGCGAGCATTTCGGCTTCATCTTCCAGCGCTATCACCTGCTGCCGCACCTGAGCGCCGCGGGCAACGTCGAGATGCCGGCCGTCTACGCGGGCACCGCGCACGCCGACCGGCGCGCGCGCGCGAACGAGCTGCTCACGCGCCTCGGGCTCGCCGACCGCGCCGACCATCGCCCGAGCCAGCTGTCGGGCGGCCAGCAGCAGCGCGTCAGTATCGCGCGCGCGCTGGTGAACGGCGGCGAGGTGATCCTCGCCGACGAGCCGACCGGCGCGCTCGACTCGAAGAGCGGCCACGAGGTGATCCGCATCCTGCGCGAGCTGAACGCGCTCGGCCATACCGTGATCCTCGTCACCCACGACGAGAACGTGGCCGCGCATGCGCGCCGCATCATCGAGATCAGCGACGGCGAGATCATCCGCGACCGGCCGAACCCGCGCGGAGACGAAGGCGACGCACTCGACGCGGCGCAGGCCGAAGGCCGCGCGCTGCGTCACGCGGCGCGGCTGTCGGCCGGCTTCGGACGCTTCACCGAGGCGTTCAAGATGGCCTGGGTCGCGCTCGTGTCGCACCGCCTGCGTACGCTGCTGACCATGCTGGGCATCATCATCGGCATCACCTCGGTGGTGTCGATCGTCGCGATCGGCGAAGGCGCGAAGCGCTACATGCTCAACGAGATCGGCAGCATCGGCACCAACACGATCAACATCTACCCCGGCACCGACTGGGGCGACAGCAAGAACGACACCATCCAGACCCTCGTGCCGGCCGACGTGACGGCGCTCGCCGACCAGCACTACGTCGACAGCGTGACGCCCGAGACCTCGCGCAGCCTGCTGCTGCGCTACCGCAACGTCGACGTCAATGCGTTGATCAGCGGGGTCGGCGAAAGCTTCTTCCAGGTGCGCGGCATGAAGATGGCGCAGGGCATCGGCTTCGGCGCGGAGGAGGTGCGGCGCCAGGCGCAGGTGGCCGTGATCGACCAGAACACGCGCCGCAAGCTGTTCGGCTCGAACCGGAGCCCGCTCGGCGAGGTCGTGCTGATCGACAACCTGCCGTGCGTCGTGATCGGCGTGACCGCGGACAAGAAAAGCGCGTTCGGCGACGTGAAGAGCCTCAACGTCTGGGTGCCCTACACCACCGCGAGCGGCCGGCTGTTCGGCCAGCGCCATCTCGACAGCATCACGGTGCGGGTGCGCGACGGCCAGCCGAGCAAGGCCGCCGAGGAAAGCATCTCGAAGCTGATGCTGCAGCGTCACGGCCGCAAGGACTTCTTCACCTACAACATGGACAGCGTCGTGAAGACCGTCGAGAAAACCGGCCAGTCGCTGACGCTGCTGCTGTCGCTGATCGCGGTGATCTCGCTCGTCGTCGGCGGCATCGGCGTAATGAACATCATGCTCGTCTCGGTCACCGAGCGCACCCGCGAGATCGGCATCCGGATGGCGGTCGGCGCGCGGCAGAGCGACATCATGCAGCAGTTTCTCGTCGAAGCCGTGATGGTCTGCCTGATGGGCGGCATGATCGGCATCGCGCTGTCGGGCGGGCTGAGCTTCCTGTTCTCTCTCTTCGTGAACCAATGGAAAATGGTGTTTTCGATCGGCTCGATCGTGTCGGCCTTCCTGTGCTCGACGCTGATCGGTATCGTGTTCGGCTTCATGCCGGCCC
This sequence comes from Burkholderia multivorans, assembly GCF_010645215.1. Classification (GTDB taxonomy): domain Bacteria; phylum Pseudomonadota; class Gammaproteobacteria; order Burkholderiales; family Burkholderiaceae; genus Burkholderia; species Burkholderia multivorans_A. Next base: position 5,810 of record NZ_JAAGNW010000147.1, read on the forward strand.
GCAATGCGTCGCGCCTCGATCCGATCGAGGTGCTCGCGCGCGACTGAGGGGGAGATGATGATGATCCGTCTCGAT
>NZ_JAAGNW010000147.1:5894-9971 GCF_010645215.1 Burkholderia multivorans
GATGCGTTCATCGCCCCGCCCCGCCTGCTCGCGCTTGCGCTCGCCGGCGTCGTGGCGCTCACGGCCGGCTGCGCGACCTCGGCCCGCCACGCGCCGCTGCCGCCCGTGCAGATGCCCGCGAACTGGACCTCGCCCGCCGCGCCGGCCGCGGCCGCGGCGGATCCGCAATGGTGGCGCACGTTCGACGATCCCGTGCTCGATCAGTTGATCGAGGATGCGCTGCGCACCAACAACAACCTCGCCGCCGCCGCGATCCGCGTATACCGCGCCCAGCTGCAGGCCGGACTCGCCGACACCAATCTCACGCCGAGCGTCGCGATCGGCGCGAGCGCCGCCGTGGCGCGCACGCTCGACACGCATCAGATGACCCAGCGCTCGAACGTGTTGACCGGGTCGGTCAGCTACGTGGTCGATCTGTGGGGCAACCTGGCCGCGCAGAGCGACGTCGCGCACTGGGAAGCGCAGGCGACCGACGCCGATCGCGAAGCGGCGCAGCTGTCGCTGATCGGCACCACCGCGCAGTTGTACTGGCAGCTCGGCTACCTGAACCAGCTGATCGCGATCGGCGACGCGAACATCAAGTATGCGGAACAGACGCTCGCGCTGGTGCGCTCGCGCTACACGGCGGGCGCGGCCACCGGGCTCGACGTCGCGCAGGCGGAACAGACCCTGTCGCAGCAGCGCGCGAGCCAGACGCAACTGATCCAGCAGCGCACCGAGGCGCGCAACGCGCTCGCGATCCTGTTCGACCGGCCGCCGCAGATCGCGGCGGCGGAGCCGTCGACGCTGCCGACGCAGCCGCTGCCCGAGGTGCGCGCGGGCCTGCCCGCCGATCTGCTGGCCCGGCGGCCCGACCTGCGCGCGACCGAGTTCCGGCTGCGCGAATCGCTGGCGAATGTCGACATCACGCGCACCAGCTTCTATCCGACCCTGACGCTGACGGGCGGCGTCGGCACGACGACCACGAGCCTGTCGCGCTTTCTGCAGAACCCGGTCGGCACGCTGGGCGCCGGCATTGCGCTGCCGTTCATTCAGTGGAACACGATGCAACTGCAGATCAAGGTGTCGCGCACAAAGTACGAAGAAGCGGTCGTGAACTTCCGGCAGGCGCTGTACAACGCGCTGAGCGACGTGGAGAACGCGCTGTCGGCGCGGGTGCAGCTCGACAGCGAGGCCGTGCAGCGCAAGCTGTCGCTCGACCAGGCCCAGCGCGCGGAATCGCTCGCCCGCGCGCGCTACCAGGCCGGCGCGACCGACGTGCAACCGTGGCTCGACCAGCAGTCGCGGCTGCGCGATGCGCAAAGCGCGTTCGCGCAGAACCGGCTGAACCGGCTCAACAACCAGATGAAGCTGTATCAGGCGTTGGGAGGCGGTACCGGTTGAGCGTCAGGGAAAGGCGGCGATTCTCGATGACCGGGATCGCCCGCCGGTCTCAATTTTTAAGACCATTCCAATGTTTTTGGTCGCATCGGTGATGCAAATTTGTGCGTCGAGTCATCCGACGCCCGACACCTCATGTACCGATGCCGTTTCACGCTCAACAACCTTGGCAAGACGTTCATTCCCATGTGTCGCGCTGCCCGCTTGGCTCTGCCTGGCCACCATTGGCTATGGTCTGCTCTGGAGCCGCTATCTGGAGTACTTCCCGACCTATCCGCGCTGGGTCGAACACCTGATCGATCTCACGACCGACGGCAGCATGGATGACTTCGTGTTCAAGTACATCCTGTTGCTGTCATTCGCGAACGTCGTGCTCGTCACGCTGGCAGGCTGGCTTGCATGGCGGTGGCGGCCCCACCGATTCCGGCGCGACCGCCACCGCGACCGCTAAGTCATGCCTCCCCCAACCCCGCCAGCGGATGCACATCCGCCTTCCACGGCGAGCAGAGGAAATGTCGCACCCGTTCGGCCCGCACCTCGACGAGCGAGGCCGGCGCCCAGCGCGGCTTGCGATCCTTGTCGACCAGATGCGCGCGCACGCCTTCGCGGAAATCGCCGTCCTCGATCGCGCGCGCCGCGATCCCCAGCTCCATCCGGAACGATTCCGCCAGCGTCATCTGGCGGCCGCGCAACAAGGCCTCGCGCGTCACGTTGAGCATCGTCGGCGAATACGCGAGCAGCGCGGCGAGCGTCGCCTGCAGCCATTGCCGATGCTCGCGGCCCAGTTCGTCGCGCGCGAGATCCTGCCGCAGCGTCGCGACGATCCGCTCGACCCCGGAACGCTTGTCGAAATGGCGGACGATCCAGGGCATCTGCCCATCGAGTGCCGCGTGCGGCACCACGTTGCAGGGCGGCTCGAACACCGCGCGCAAGGCCTTCAGCGGCTCGCCGGACAGATCCGCGCGTTCGAGCCGCGTCTCGAACGTATCGAGCCACGACGAAGGCACGCACAGGTCCGCGAGCCGCGCGCCGAGCGCATCCGCGCCCGACAAGGTCGCGCCCGTCAGGCCGAGGTACAGCGCCAGCTCGACCGGCAGCCGCGCGAGGAAATGCGTCGCGCCGACATCGGGCACGAAACCGATGCGCGTCTCCGGCATCGCGATCTTGCTGCGCTCGGTGGCGACCCGCAGCGCCGCGCCCTGCGCGAGCCCCATGCCGCCGCCCATCGTGATGCCGTCCATCAGCGCGATCACCGGCTTCGGGAACGCGTGCAGCGCATAGTCGAGACGATATTCGTCGACGAAGAACTGCAGCCAGCCGTCGTCGCCTTGGGTGGCCTGCCGATACAGCGCGCGCACGTCGCCGCCCGCGCAGAAGCCCTTCTCGCCCGCGCCGCGCAGCACGACCGCGGCGATCGCGTCGTCGCGCCGGCAGGCGTCGAGCAGCACGGCCAGCTCGCGCACCATCGCGTGCGACAGCGCGTTCAGCGCGCCGGGCCGGTTCAGCGTGATCACCGCCACGCGGTTCACGATACGCATCAGCACCACCTGCTGCGCGTCCGCCTCGGATCCCGCCTGCCTCATCGGCGCGCTCATCGCGTCTCTCCTTGCGGGGCGGCCCAATCCGGCGCGCGCTTGCCGAGGAACGCCGCGACGCCCTCGCGCGGCTCGCCGCTGTCGAACAGGTCGACGAAGCGCTCGCGCTCGACCGCGAGCGCCGCCTCGCGCGGCACGCCGCGCCGCGCCAGCCCGATCAGCTCCTTGGCATAGCCGAGCGCGAGCGGGCCCTGCCGCACCACCCGCCGCGCGAGCGCGAGCGCCGCGTCGCGCGCGCCGCCCGTATCGACCACCTGCTCGACCAGCCCGATGCGCAGCGCGGTGTCCGCATCGACGCGCTCGCCCGCGAGAATCATGCGCTTCGCCCAGCCTTCGCCGACCAGCCAGGGCAGCGTCTGGGTGCCGAGCCCGCACGGCGTGAGGCCCACCGACGGCTCGGGCAGCGCCATCTGCGCGTGCCGCTCGGCGATCCGCAGGTCGCACGCGAGCGCGCATTCGAGCCCGCCGCCCATCGCATAGCCGTTGATCGCCGCGATCGTCACGCAGCGCGCGTCCTGCAGCGCCTCGAACGCCGAGCCGAAACACGCGGCCATGGTGCGCGCGACCGCGTGATCGCCGTCCGCGAAGGTGTTCAGGTCCGCACCCGCACTGAAGAACTTCGGCCCGTCGCCGGTGATCACGAGCGCGCGCACGCGCGGCGTCGCATCGAGCCGGCCGACGGTCTCGCGCAACTGCCGCAGACCGTCCGCGGTGAAGGTGTTGGCGGACGGCCGTTTCAGCGTGACGAGCGCGATCGCGCCGTCGTCCGCGTAATCGAGTTCGATCATGAGGCGTCCTTGTCCGGCACCGGCTGGTACAGCCGGATCACCGCCGAGAAATCGAGCCGGCCCGCGCCGCGGCTGCTCATGGTCTGATACAGCTGCTGCGCGAGCGCGCCCAGGTAGACCGGCTGCCGCGCATGGCGCGCGGCGTCGTTCGCGAGCCCGAGGTCCTTGAGCATCAGGTCGGTGCCGAAGCCGCCCGTATAGCCGCGCGAGGCCGGCGCGGTCTCGATCACGCCCGGATACGGGTTGTAGGTGTCGGAACTCCAGCAGCGGCCGGTCGAGGTGTTGATGATGCCGCCCAGCACCTTCGGGTCGAT
>NZ_JAAGNW010000147.1:9981-17851 GCF_010645215.1 Burkholderia multivorans
CGCCTCCGACACGCCCGCCATCGTGATGCCGAGCACCAGGTTGTTGCAGACCTTCGCGACCTGCCCCATGCCGATCGCGCCGCAGTGGACCAGGTTCTTGCCCATGCCCGCGAGCACCGGCTTCGCGCGCTCGTAGTCAGCCGCGTCGCCGCCGACCATGAAGGTCAGCGTCCCAGCCGCCGCGCCGCCCGTGCCGCCCGACACCGGCGCGTCGATGAACGCGCCGCCGTGCGCGCGCACCAGCTCGCCGACCGCCTGCGCGCTGGCCGGATCGATCGCGCTCGAATCGATCAGCAGCGCGCCCGGCGCGAGCCCGGCCAGCACGCCGTCGGGCGCGGTCAACGCCGCGCGCACGTGCGCGGCCGCCGGCAGCATCGTGATCACGCAGGCGGCGCCCGCCGCCGCCTCGCGCGCCGACGCCGCGACCTGCGCGCCGCCGTCCCTGACGAGCCGCAGCGCATCCTCGCTGAGGTCGAACGCGTGCACGTCGTGGCCCGCCTTCACGAGGTTGAGCGCCATCGGCGCACCCATGTGGCCGAGGCCGATGAATCCGATCTTCATGACGCCTCCCGTTCAGTGCAGCCGGATCGTGGTGTTCACCGCGCCCGCGCTCGCGTCGTCGTCGAACCAGCGCGCGGTGACGGTCTTGGTCTGCGTGTAGAACTGCACGACCTGCTTGCCGTAGGGGCCGAGATCGCCGAGCTTCGAGCCGCGCGAGCCCGTGAAGCTGAAGAACGGCACCGGCACCGGGATCGGAATGTTGATGCCGACCTGGCCGACGCCGACGTCGATGTCGCTCTGGAACTTGCGCGCCGCCGCGCCGCTCTGCGTGAACAGGCCCACGCCGTTGCCGAACGGATTCGCGTTGACGAGCGCGATCGCGTCGTCGAGCGAAGCGGCCGTCAGCACCACCAGCACCGGCCCGAAAATCTCCTGCGTATAGATCGACATGTCGGGGCGCACGTCGGTGAACACCGTCGGGCCGATGAAGTTGCCTTCCTCGTAGCCCGGCACCGTCACGCCGCGGCCGTCGAGCGCGAGCTTCGCGCCCGACTCGACGCCTTCCTCGATCAGCTTGAGCACGCGCGCCTTGGCCGCGCGCGACACCACCGGGCCGACGTCCGTGCCCGGCTGGTCGCCCGCGTTCACCTTGAGGGTCTTCGCCTTCGCGACGATGTCCGGCAGCCAGTCGCGCGCGGCGCCCACCAGCACCGCCACCGAGGTCGCCATGCAACGCTGCCCCGCCGCGCCGAACGCCGCGCCGACCAATGCGTTGACGGTCTGCTCGCGATTCGCGTCGGGCAGGATCACCGCATGGTTCTTCGCGCCCATCATCGACTGCACGCGCTTGCCGTGCTCGCTGCCGAGCCGGTATACGTGGGTGCCGACCGCCGTCGAGCCGACGAACGAGATCGCCTTCACGAGCGGATGCGTCGAGATCGCGTCGACCACCGTCTTGCCGCCGTGCACGACGTTCAGCACGCCCTTCGGCACGCCGGCCTCCAGGGCCAGCTCGACCAGCTGCATCGTCGACAGCGGGTCCTGCTCCGACGGCTTCAGCACGAAGGTATTGCCGCACACGAGCGCCATCGGGAACATCCACAGCGGGATCATCGCGGGGAAGTTGAACGGCGTGATGCCCGCGCACACGCCGATCGGCTGGCGCAGCGTGTAGGTGTCGACGCCGCCCGCGACGTTCTCGGCGAATTCGCCGAGCTGCAGCGTGCCGACCGAGCACGCGTGCTCGACCACTTCGAGACCGCGGAAGATATCGCCTTCCGCATCGGGCAGCGTCTTGCCCTGCTCGGCCGTCAGCGTGCGCGCGATGCGCGGCAGGTTCGCGCGCACCAGTTCCTGATACTTGAGCATGATCCGCATGCGCGCGGACAGCGGCGTGTTCTTCCAGGTCGCGAACGCAGCCTGCGCGGCGCGCGCCGCGGCGTCGACCTCGTCCACCGTCGCGAACGGCACGCGCGCGAGCACCTGCTGGGTCGCCGGATTGACGACATCGCGCCACTCGGTCGTGTGCGACTCGACGAATTCGCCGTCGATCAACAGCTTGACCGTCGGCACGTCCTGCCCCGCGCGGGGCGTCGGGATTGCGTTCATCGTGCAACTCTCCTTGGGTTGGCCCCGGCGCGCGGTGCGCGCGGCGGCCCGGTTCATGTCAGGTGCTGCGCGCCGGCGCACGCGGGTCACTTCGCGTCGTCGGCGAAATCCTCTTCCCAGTACTCGCCCGGCATCCGCAGCGCGGCATCGTCGCCGCGCTCCAGCTCGCGGCGGCGCAACTCGACGCGGCGGATCTTGCCCGAGATGGTTTTCGGCAGCTCCGCGAACTGCAGCCGGCGGATCCGCTTGTACGGCGCGAGCTTCTCGCGCGAGAAGCGAAAGATCTCGCGCGCCAGCGCCTCGCTCGGCTCGAAGCCCGCGCGCAGCGTGATGAAGGTCTTCGGCACCGACAGCCGCAGCGGATCGGGGCTCGGCACCACCGCGGCCTCCGCGATCGCCTCGTGCTCGATCATCACGCTCTCGAGTTCGAACGGGCTCAGCCGGTAGTCGGACGACTTGAAGACATCGTCCGCGCGGCCGACGTAGACGTAGTAGCCGTCGTCGCGCAGCAAGGCGATGTCGGACGTGCGGTAATGGCCGTCGCGCATCGCGTGCGCGGCGGCATCGGGATTGTTCGCATAGCCGTTCATCACGTCGCGCGCGTGCAGGCCGCCCTCGCCCAGCTTCAGCGCGATCTCGCCCTCGGCCGCGGGCGCGCCGTCCGGGTCGAGCAGCGCGATCCGGTAGCCGGGCAGCGGCCGGCCCATCGAGCCCGTCACCACCGGCTGGCCCGGCGAGTTGCCGATCACGCAGGTGGTCTCGGTCTGGCCGTAGCCGTCGCGGATCGTCACGCCCCACGCCTGCCCGACCCGCGCGATGATCTCCGGATTGAGCGGCTCGCCCGCCCCGACGATCTCGCGCACCTTCACGTCGAACGACGCGAGCGGCTGCTGGATCAGCATCCGCCACACCGTGGGCGGCGCGCACAGCGTGGTGATTTCGCAGCGCACCAGCGTGTCGAGCACCGCCTTCGGCTCGAAGCGCGCGTAGTTGAATGCGAACACGCAGGCCTGCGCGTTCCACGGCGCGTAGAAGCAGCTCCACGCGTGCTTGGCCCAGCCCGGCGAACTGATGTTCCAGTGGATGTCGCCCGCCTGCAGACCGATCCAGTACATCGTGATCAGATGGCCGACCGGATAGGTGCGGTGCGTGTGCTCGACCAGCTTCGGCTTCGAGGTCGTGCCCGAGGTGAAATACAGCAGCATCGGGTCGTGCGTATGCGTGACGCCGTCCGGCGTGAACGCCGCGCTCGCGTGGCGCGCGTCGTCGAGCGCATGCCAGCCTGCGCGCGGTGCGCCCGCGACGAGCTTCGTGAGCGCGAGGCCCGGCTGCTCGAACTTCTCCGTCTCGCGCTCGTCGACGATCGCGAAGCGCGCCTCGCCGAGCGTCACGCGGTCGCGCACGTCGTCGGCCGACAGCTGCGTGGTCGCGGGCAGCACCACCGCGCCGAGCTTCATCGCGGCCAGCATCGCATCCCACAGCTCGACGCGGTTCGGCAGCATCAGCAGGATCCGGTCGCCGCGCCGCACGCCGATCCCGCGCAGGTAGTTCGCGAGCCGCGCGGAACGCTCGGCCATCTGCGCGAACGAATAGCGCGCCTCGCTGCCGTCCTGCTCGACGATCCACAGCGCGGGCCGGTCGTTGCCGCGCGCCATCGGGTCGAAATAGTCGAGCGCCCAGTTGAAGGTGTCGAGTTCGGGCCAGCGGAAGTCGCGGCAGGCCGTGTCGTAATCGGTGCGGTGGCGCTGCAGGAAATCGCGCGCGTCGAGAAAAGCCTGTGCCGTCATGGTGTCGTCTCCGTCCAGGTTGGCGCGCCGGTCGCCGCCGGCTGCGCGGTCGCGCTCACAGCTGGCGTGCAATCACCATCCGCTGTACTTCGCTCGTGCCCTCGTAGATCTGCGTGATGCGCGCGTCGCGATAGTGACGCTCGACGTCGTAGTCGACGAGATAGCCGTAGCCGCCGTGAATCTGGATCGCATCCGAGCACACGGCCTCGGCCATCTCCGACGCGAACAGCTTCGCCTGCGAGGCTTCGGACAGGCAGGGCAGGCCCTCCGTGCGCAGCCGGGCCGCGTGATGCACGAGCAGGCGCGCGGCGTTGATGCGCGTGGCCATGTCGGCGAGCTTCTGCGCGATCGCCTGGTGCTCGGCGATCGGCTTGCCGAACTGCACGCGCTCGCCCGCGTAGCGGCGCGCCTTGTCGAACGCCGCGCGCGCGACGCCGACCGCCTGCGCGGCGATGCCGATGCGGCCGCCCTCGAGGTTCGACAGCGCGATCTTCAAGCCCTCGCCGCGCGCGCCGAGCAGGTTCGCCTCGGGAATCGCGCAGTTTTCGAAGGTGATCGGGCAGGTGTCGGAGGCGCGAATCCCCATCTTCTTCTCGGGCTTGCCGACGATGAAGCCCGGCGTATCGGTCGGCACCAGGAACGCGGACAGGCCGCGCTTGCCCTGATCCGGATCGGTCATGGCAAAAACGATCGCGAGCCCGGCGCGCGCGCCGTTGGTCACGAACTGCTTGCTGCCGTTCAGGATCCAGCGGCCGTCGCGCAGCTCCGCGCGGGTGCGCAGGTTGTGCGCCTCGGAGCCGGCCTGCGGCTCGGTCAGGCAGAACGCGCCGATGGTGCGGCCCGCGGCCAGCTCGCGCAGCCAGCGCTCCTGCTGCGCGAGGCTGCCGAAGTGCAGCAGCGGCCCGCAGCCGACCGAGTTGTGCACGCTCATCAAGGTCGCGCACGACGCGCAGCCGGCCGCGATTTCCTCCAGCGCGAGCGCGTAGGCGGTGTAGTCGGTATAGGAGCCGCCCCATTCGGCCGGCACGATCATCCCGAGCAAGCCCAGCTCGCCCATCTGCGCGACTACCTCGCCGGGCAGGTGCGCGTCGCGGTCCCACTGCGCGGCGTTCGGCGCGAGCACCTCGGCCGAAAAGGCGCGCGCGGCGTCGCGGATCATCCGTTGATCTTCGGTATAAAGCTGGTCCATGGCGCTGCAGGTCTCCCGGCGGCCGCGCCGCCCTGTCTGTCATCTTTCAAGTGTAGGCAACGCGCGAATTCTGTTCGATGCTCGCTCCGCTCATTTACACTGATCGTTTTTGCCACACTGCTGCACAGACGGTTCAACGATGACGCAAGAAGAAAAGGGGACGGTTTCAATCGCCCTGGTGGAGACCAGCCTCGCGCTCGCGCGCCGGCAAGGCGCCGACGAGACGGCGCTGCTGGCGGGCGCCGCGATCCCGGCGGCGCTGCTCGGCTCGCCGAAGGCGCGCGTGTCGGCGCAGCAATACGGCGCGCTGTGGAACGGGATCGCGCATGCGCTCGACGACGAATTCTTCGGGCAGGACCGCCATCCGATGCGCAACGGCAGCTTCATCGCGCGCGGCGTGCGCCTGCGCTTCGTGCATCGCGCCGGCGCGCGCGCGCCGGAGATGTTCACCTACGCGACCTACTTCATCCTCGTCTACGGTCTGACCTGCTGGCTGATCGGCCGGCGCATCCCGCTGCTGCACGCGAGCTTCCGCTGCGCGGAACCGCCCGCCGCACACGAATACCAGCTGATGTTCTGCGACGATCTGCGCTATGGGCAGGACGCGTCGTACGTCGATTTCGAGCCCGACTTCGCCGCGCTGCCGGTGGTGCAGACCGCGAAGACGCTGAAGGCGTTCCTGCGCGACGCGCCGGCCAATTTCATCGTCAAGTACCGCAACCCCGACGCGCTCGCCGGCCGGGTGCGCGCGGCGCTGCGCGGGCTGCCGCCCGTCGCGTGGCCGACCGCCGATGCGCTCGCGGCGCGGCTGCACGTCGGCGAGGCGACGCTGCGCCGCAAGCTGAAGCAGGAAGGCCAGTCGTACCAGGCGATCAAGGACGCGCTGCGCCGCGAGCTGGCCTGCGAAGCGCTCGCCGAACCCGCGCGCACCGTCGCGGAGATCGCCACCTCGCTCGGCTTCGCCGAGCCCAGCGCGTTCTACCGCGCGTTCCGCAAGTGGAGCGGCCTGAGCCCCGCCGACTACCGCCGGCGGCTGCCGGGCTTCGCGCTTTCCCCGGAAAAGACCTAAGCTACAAGCATCGGGCCACGCCCATCCACCGGCGCGGCCGCGCCGGTTGCGGCAACGCAGCACGGCGTCGCGGTCGCCAGCCGGAAGCCGCCATGCCTGTAGATCATCGATCGTCGCGGCACACCAGCACACTGCCCGCCCGCCTCGCGCGCGCGGCCTTGCTGTTGCTGGGCCTGTTCGCCGTCTGCGCGGCGCTCGCCGCCGTGCCGCCCGCTCCCGCCCCCGTCGTCATGATTCCGGTCGACGGCGCGATCGGCCCCGCGAGCGCCGATTTCATCGTGCGCGGGCTCGCGCATGCCGATGCGACGCACGCGCAGCTCGCCGTGCTGCAACTCGACACGCCGGGCGGCCTCGATACCTCGATGCGCCAGATCATCAAGGCGATCCTCGCCTCGCCGGTGCCGGTCGCGGCCTTCGTCGCGCCGGCCGGCGCGCGCGCGGCGAGCGCCGGCACCTACCTCGTCTATGCGAGCCACATCGCCGCGAGGGCGCCCGGCACCAATCTCGGCGCGGCCTCGCCCATACAGCTCGGCGCGGCGGGCGCGGCGGCGCCCGGCGGCCGCGCGGGCAGCGGCGCCGACGCCGCCTCGACCGAAGTCCGCAAGGCCACCCACGACGCGGCCGCCTACCTGCGCAGCCTCGCGCAGCTGCGCGGCCGCAACGCCGAGTGGGCCGAGCGCGCGGTACGCGACGCGGTGAGCCTGCCCGCGGCCGACGCGCGCGCGCTGCACGTGGTCGACCTGGTCGCCGCCGACCCCGCCGATCTGCTGCGCCAGCTCGACGGCCGCGAGGTCTCGACGGTATCGGGCCTGCATCGCCTCGCCCGCGCGCACGCGCCGCGGACTGGCGCAGCCGGCTGCTGGCGGTGATCACCGAGCCGAACGTCGCGCTGATCCTGCTGACGGTCGGCATGTACGGCCTGTTCTTCGAATTCGCGAACCCGGGCTTCGTGCTGCCCGGCGTCGCGGGCGCGATCAGCCTGCTGACCGGCCTGTTCGCGCTGCAGCTGCTGCCCGTGAACTACGCGGGCCTCGCGCTCGTCGTGCTCGGCCTCGGCTTCCTGATCGCGGAGGCCTTCCTGCCGACCTTCGGCGTGCTCGGCGTGGGCGGCATCGCGAGTTGCGCGATCGGCGCGCTGATGCTGATCGACACCGACCTGCCCGGCTACGGCGTGCCGTGGCCCGTGATCGCGGCGCTCGCGGCGACGGGCGCGCTGCTCGTGCTCGTCGTCTCGGGCGGCGCGCTGCGCGCGCGCCGCCGGCCGGTGGTGACGGGTGCGGAGGCGCTCCTCGGCAGCATCGGCGAAGTGCTCGACGACGGCCTGCAGCCCGACCAGCCCGCGCGCGGCCCGACGGCGCCGTCGGCGGCCGGCTGGGCGCTCGTGCACGGCGAACGCTGGCGGGTGGCGAGCAGCGCGCCGCTGGCCGCCGGCCACCGGGTCCGCGTCACGGGCCGGCACGGCCTCACGCTGACCGTCGCGCCGCTGTACGACCCGCCCCCCTCGCTGGGAGAACCTTCATGATCAGTTTCACCTTCGGCTTCGGCAGCCTGCTGGCCCTGCTCGCGCCGGTGCTCGTCGCGATGGCCGTGCGGATCTTCCGCGAATACGAACGCGGCGTGGTGTTCATGCTCGGCCGCTTCTGGAAGGTCAAGGGACCGGGCCTCGTGCTGATCGTGCCGATCGTCCAGCAGGTGGTGCGCATCGACCTGCGCACC